>CAMBQF010000061.1 GCA_945869825.1 Chitinophaga pinensis
CGTCATTTGAGGCGGAATTCCCAGCAACTATATATCCCCCATCTGATGTTTGTTGAATACTGTATGCTTTTTCTCCAGCACTACCCCCATAGCTTTTTTGCCATTCTATTATGCCTATAGAGTTTATTTTAACTACCCAATAATCTCTATTGCCATAATTATTTGTAACATCACCGTCATTTGAGGCGGAATTCCCAGCAACTATATATCCCCCATCTGATGTTTGTTGAATACTGTATGCTTCGTCAACACTGCTACCCCCATAGCTTTTTTGCCATTGGATAGATGGAGCTTGTGCTGTAACAAGTGTAACACTTACAAAATAGCTAATTATTAGTAAAACAGCTTTCATACGAGTATTTATTTGATAAAATGATGGCTTTTTTAATTTTCAAAAATGCTAAGATAATGCAATTTTGTGATTCACAAAAAATAGAGTATAGCCATACCGTAGCACAGCTATAAATACAATTATGCCCTAATATTGATGATTTATATGTACTAAAAACACCCACCCTAAATTTGGTACATTGAATTTTTTTTTTAGCTTTGTGATATGAAAGCGAGATACATAAGGACATCAACTTTACACCAGAACGAAGCGAGACAATTAGCAAAGCAACACCCTGATGAAATATTATATATTGATAAGATAAGTGGAGCTACCCCATTCGCTGAAAGACCAGAAGCACAGAAGCTGTTAGAAGCAATTAAAGCAGGTAAAATAAATTTCTTAAGTGTAAGCAGCATAGACCGCATGGGGAGAAGTACATTGGATGTCTTGCAGACAATTGACCACTTAACAAAGGCAGGTATTACCCTGCGTGTAGACAACCTTGGGCTAGAATCACTTGTGAATGGTCGAGAAAATCCAACATTTAAGCTAATTTGCTCTGTACTCGCAAATATTTCCGAGATGGAACGTGCTACACTAAGGGAACGCCAGCTAGAGGGTATAAACGAAGCTAAGAAGCGAGGAGCATACAGGGGGCGGGAAAAAGGTACGACTGACAGCCCTGAGGAGGTGTTAGCTAAACACAAAGAGGTAGTCAAATTTCTCAGAATGAAAAAGTCTTTGCGTGATACTGCCAGTCGGGCAGGTGTGTCACTTGGAACTGTTCAAAAAGTAAGGAAGGTTCTAGAAAGTAAAGTAGCCTAATATTATAGGCTACTTTATTGTTCTAGTTAATATAGGGATGTACTTACTTTGGCTCTCTAAGGCTTTTTAGAGTGTTGAGCTAAAATTTGTGCTAAAGTCGGAACTGGTAGAATAGCCTTTAAATCGTAGATTCTCCGTGCATCTTCGATTAAAATGTTCGAGATTCTAAAGCCAAGGGGAGCAAAATTAAAGCCACTAGCAATAGTGGCTTTTTTGTTTTTCCGAAGTGTTAAGCCAAAAAAAAGCCGCCCTGAAAATTGCTCAAAGCGGCCGGTTGTAAATGTAGGGTAAGATAAGAAGGAATTAATAGGAACAATGCCCTACAGTAATATTTTAATGATGGTATCCATACGGGCGGTGCGGTCCACGGCGGTATGGGTGGTAGCGGTAAGGGTTGGGCGCAGGCACAACTAATACTGGTGGGCGCGGCTGTACAACCATTACGCGGGGCGGGGGTGGCGGTGTGCGCACTACAACTACTGTACGTGGGGCACATGCACTAACCAAGGCTAGCAACAACGCGAAAAACAAAAAAGCCATCGCGTTTTGAACGAAATAAAGTATCCTGGCATTCATAGCTAATAATTTAATCTACTCTACATAGACCAAACACCTTGCCAATGGTTTAAAATTGAGAAAGAAAATAATACTGATTAAAAGAAAAAGGCTAAGTAACCTTGGCCTTACCAATCATATTGGCAAACAGGTTGGGTAAAAAGCGTTTAATGAGCACACCATAGGTTTCTTTGCCACCAATATACACTTCGCGTTTGTTGCGGTTTATGGCTTTAATAATTCCTTGGGCACAGTACTGTGCAGTTATGCCATGGGCTGTTGCATCGTCCATAGTGTTTTGGGCACTTCCATCGCCCGTAACAGCGTTAACAGAAACATTGGTTTGCACAAAACCCGGGCATACAAGGGTTACCGCAACACCATCTTTTTCCACCTCGGCACGTAGCGAATCGAAGAAGCCATGCAGCGCATGCTTAGCTGCCGAGTAGCCCGACCGCATAGGGCTGCCAAACTTACCCACCAGGCTGGTTATGGTTATAAAGCGGCCTTGTTTTTGGCGAAGGAAGTAGGGCAAAACAGCCTTGGTTAAAGCTATAGTGCCTATAGTGTTTACATTCAGCAGGCGTTGGTCTACTTCCCAAGAGGTATCTTTTGCAAGCGAGCGCTGGCTAAGTCCACCGTTATTTACCAGAATATCTATACGGCCAAAATGGTTCATAACCTGTGCGGCTTTGCCCGTCATTTCAGCGGGCTTCTCCAGGTCTAGCGCCAACACAAAAATATCCCGCTCACCAAGGCCGGTAGCAGTGGCTACCCGTTGTAGTTCTTTCTCATTACGGGCCGATAAAACAAGCCTTGCACCCTGCGCAGCCAATTCATGAACAAGGGCCTCACCAATACCTGATGAAGCCCCCGTTATCCATATTATTTTGTCTTTCATTTTAGTTGACGGTTGTCAGTTGCCGGTTCCCGGCAAAATTTTAGCTAACTTAATTTTAAAACTGGCAACCTGGAACAGGGAACTGTGAACTTAGTTAAAAAACCGACTATTCCATGTATCCTCACTAAGGTCGCGGTAGGTAACCAGGCCGTATATAATGCTGCTTACAAATATAAAAGACGCACTAAACGCAAACAGGCCAATGTAGCGTGCATACAGCGCGCCGATGTTATATTCCTCTACGCTAAAAAGCCCTGCGAAAACACATACCAGTGTTATTAACCCCGCAATAGCTACTGCGGTTACAGCCAGTGTTTTCTCATTACGCATGGGGTAAACCATCGCTTGTTTGTAGGGTTTAAAATCATCGCCCCACTGGTGCAGCAAATAGTATGTCCCATCGCTAAGCTTAGCAAATAGTAAAGGGTCAGAAAAACGGTCGTGTAACTTAAAAAACTCGGCAGGCGCTACAATATAGTATTGGTTTTTATCGCCTTGGGCAAACTTGTTTTCAAACTGTGTAATGGCAGTAACCGCCGCGTATGGCAGGGTGCCCTTATACATTTCAGACGGTAAAAAACGTAGCCTGAAACGCAAGCAAATTTCTTTGATATGCTCCCTACTGTATGCCTGGTTCATGTCAAATTGAAAGCCTGCATCCGAAGTGTCGAACGTGATGCCACTGTGGTTAGGAAATTTTTGCAATGCCTGCTCTTCAGCATTAGCCTGTTGGCTAAGCCAATTCTTTACATCGTCAATAAGCTGGTTGGGGATTGGGTTGGCTTTGCTAATTTGCGCCAACTCATCTTTTAAGTTAACGGGACTAAAATTCATACTCATACTATTTTTAATATAACAATGCACTATAGCAATTGTTGCATCGTAAAGTTACAAAAAATTGAAGCTGATAGTGCTACCCTCGAATATAATTATCTTTGAGCAACCAACCCAAAAACTCATCAACTGCACTATCCAATAAACCTGAATCGCTTTTAAAGGCTGCAAAGCCTTTGTAATTGTCATATTCAGCCAGCAGGTTTTTTAAGTCAACATTGGCTTGTGTAGCGTAGGGGGCGAAGCCTTTTTGCTGATAAGTTTCAGCCAGGTATTCCTGTTCGGGTTGTCCGGGCGTAGGTATAAATGCTGCTTTAAGGCCCAGTGCCGCCAAATCCATTATGGTAGAGTACCCCGACCGGCATACTATATATTTTACCTGCAGCATAGCCTCTTGCATTGCGCGGGCAGGCAGGTGGGCAACCTTATGCACATTAGTTGCTACCTCTACCCTATCCATCACATCCTCGGTTTTGCCAACCACCATCAGGGTTTTATAGGGCAGGTTTACAGCTTGTTCGGTAAGCCTGTTTTCCAGCAGGGTGCGTTGCGGCTCGGGCCCGCTCATGGTTATCAGCATATCGTACCCGCTAAAAGCTCCTGTATTTTCAACCTCAACACCTGCAAACCTTGATAATGGGCCAACATACCTTGCAGTACGCGGCAGCCCCTCAAAGTGAGAAAGCTCACCCGTTAGGTTAGGCACTCCCTCAAAATCGGGCACCCATATCCGGCTGAATTTGCGGGCATATTTAAGGTTTAACCCATTGGCAATGGGCTTTAACCAGGCAAAACCCTCTGTCATGTGCAGGTTTAGCTGGTGCGCCAAAAAGACCGTTGGTATGCGGCTGTTGTAAAATCCAAAACGATTGTCGGCAATTACACCGCGTATGTTATGCTCCCAGATAAGCCGTTGCAAGTGGCGGTTTTCTTTCAACGTCTCCCAATACATCTCGGGTCCCTTGCGCAGCAGGGTTACCGCCATATTCTCGTTTTCAGGGTATTCTATCTCGTAATTGGGGAAATAAATATGCTCCAACTGCGGAAATTCGTGCTTAAGTAAGTGGTATGGCCGTTCTGACGAAGCTATAATTACCTTACACCCCTTGGCTAACAGACTGTTTATAATAGGTATACAACGTGTTGCATGGCCCAAGCCCCAGTTTAAGGGGGCAACTAATATGGTGGGGGTTGGCTGCATTTTTTATCTGCCTGCATATGCACTATACCACTACAAAATTGCAGCCTGCCAATGCCTAAACAGGGCACGAAAATAGCCCTATTGAATATATAATCTACCAATCCGGCTTGTTTTTCTATCTTTGCAGCCTTAAAAAATATATAGTTTGAGTGATATAGTAGCCATAGTAGGACGCCCAAATGTGGGTAAAAGCACCCTGTTTAACCGATTAACAGAGAGCCGTAAGGCCATTGTCGATTCGATTTCGGGCGTTACCCGCGACCGTCATTACGGTACTGCCGAGTGGAACGGGCGCGACTTTACCCTTATTGATACCGGTGGCTATATTATGGGCTCTGAAGATATTTTTGAGGGCGAAATTCGTAAACAGGTGCAAATAGCCGTTGACGAAGCTGATATACTGATTTTTGTGGTTGACTGCGAAGAAGGCATTACCCCTATGGATGAAGACGTTGCAAACGTTATCCGCCGTAGCAAAAAGCCTGTGCTGTTGGTTGTAAACAAGGTTGATAATAACGCACGTATTGCCCAGGCTGCTGAGTTTTATGGCCTTGGGCTTGGCGACCCATTCCCTCTTTCATCAATAAACGGTAGCGGAACCGGTGAACTTTGCGACGAGATTGTAAAGAACCTTAAGCCCGCCCCGCCTATTGAGTACGAAGATTTTGGTACTGATGATGATGGCAACCCTATACCTAAAGAAAAAGAAGAGCTGCCTAAGTTTGCCATTGTTGGCAGGCCAAACGTTGGCAAATCGTCTATTATTAATGCCCTTATGGGTTTCGACCGCAATATTGTAACTGATATTGCTGGTACCACCCGCGACACTATTGATACCATTTACAATGCCTATGGGCATAATGTAATGCTGGTTGATACCGCAGGTTTACGCCGCAAAGCCAAGGTGCACGAAGATCTGGAGTTTTACAGTGTGATGCGCTCTGTTCGCGCTATTGAAGATTGCGATGTATGTATCCTTATGATTGATGCAACACAGGGTTTTGAAAGCCAGGACTTAAACATCCTTTGGCTGGCCCACCGCAACAACAAAGGCCTGGTGCTTTTGGTAAATAAGTGGGACTTAGTACCAAACAAAACCAGCAACACGCCAAAAGAATACGAAGCCGCCATTAAAAAGCTTACCGCTCCTTTTGTCGACTTCCCAGTAATCTTTACCTCTGCTACCGAAAAAACACGCATTTTAAAGGCTATAGAAACCGCGCAAGAGGTTTACAACAACAGGACTAAGCGTATTGCTACCCGCAAGCTTAACGATGCCCTGCTGCCTATTATAGAGCATACCCCGCCACCTGCCAACAAAGGCAAATACATCAAAATAAAATACATTACCCAAATGCCGTTGGCGTATCCGGCATTCGCCTTTTTCTGTAACCTTCCGCAGTATATCAAAGACCCGTACAAACGTTTCTTAGAAAACCAAATGCGCGAAAAGTTCGATTTTAAAGGTGTTCCCATCACCATCTTCTTCCGCAAAAAGTAGTTTTACTAAGTGCTTGTTTGCTTTATTGTATTTACTTATCTATGGTAGATAAGCTAATGTTATGAAAAGCTTTTTACACTACTAACTGCCTTATTAGTAATCACTTCAGCTAAAAGCCAACTGGTGGTAAAAATCTCGGCTTATTAAGCCTTAAGCCCTGCTATCACTTTATTTATAACCTCGGGCTCAAACCCTTTAGAATAAGCAAACCGCATTAACTTAGCCCTGGCCTTTGCCGGGGCTTCGCCTTTTACCTCTTTGGCCTTTTTCTCTATCAGCTTTTTTAAGGTCAATTGATAATCGCTATCGTTAATCTCACACAGTGCTTTTTCAACCAGCTTTTTGTCTATGCGTTTAAAGTTAAGCTCAGCCTTAATTTTAAGCCTGCCCCATTTATTTACATTGAATTTGCCCCGCACAAACGATGCGGCAAACCTACCCTCATCAATATACTTCTCATCTATAAGCTTCGCGATAATTTTCTGTTTCTGCACATCAGTAGCACCCAGCGTGCTCAGCTTATCTGTAACCTCAGCAACCGTACGTTCCCTATAAGCACAATAAGCCGCAGCCTTTTGCAATAACTCAGTATCGGTATGTAACGACATAGGTTTATTACAACGCCTTTATCTCACCCATTACAAAGTCGCCCAACTCTTTTACATAAGCCGGAGAGAAATCGAAACGGATACCTGCCGCCTCATACAATTCAGGCAACGGGCGGGTGTAGCCCATAGTTAATGCAGCCTTGTATTGCCCCAGCGTTTTGGCAGGGTTGGCTTTGTAGTTGCGCCAAATAGCTATAGCCCCCAATTGGGCAATACCATATTCTATATAGTAAAAAGGCACCTCGTATAAATGCAATTGCTTTTGCCATTGGTTGGCAAGGCCGTCTTCATTGCCTGTCCAGTCTATAACACTGCTGCCAAACTCAGCGCATAGGCTTAGCCAATAGGCATCGCGCTGATCGTTGGTATGTGTTGGGTTCTCGTAAATCCAGTGCTGGTATTTATCAATTTGCGCTATCCATGGCAGTGCCGATATAGCTTTCTCCAGCTGGTATTTCTTTGCACGTTTAAAATCATCCGGGTTGGGGAAGATGTTATCCCAATGCTCCATGCTTATCAGCTCCATAGCCATAGAAGCTATCTCTGCAATCTCGCTTGGCGTCGATTTAAAATCAACCAGCTCCAAATCCTTAGACAGAAATGAGTGGATTGCATGGCCGCCTTCGTGTACAATAGTTACTAAATCGCGCATAGAGTTAGCCGAGTTCATAAAAATAAACGGCACATTGCTTTGGTACAACGGGTAGTTAAAGCCACCTGGCGCTTTGCCCTTCCGCGATTCTAAATCTAGGTTACCCATGCCTTTCATTGTTTGCAGGCACTCACCAAAAAATGGGTCTATTGTATTAAAGCAGTCAATAGCTTTATCTAATAATTCAGCAGTAGTATCGCTGGGCTTAAGGGGCGCTTTACCTTCGGTATCGGCATCCATATCCCAAGGCTTAAGGGTATCATAGTCTAAGGCCTGTTTGCGGCTTTCATCAATAGCATCGCATACCGGCTTTATATACTCCTTCACCGACTGGTGAAAATGCCTGCAATCACCAACTGTATAGTCAAAGCGACCCATGGCATCAAACATATAATCGCGGTAATTGCCATAGCCTGCGTTTAATGCAACTTTATGGCGCAGGGCAATCAACTTGTTAAACAGTTCATTAAGCACCTCCCTATCTTGCAGCCTGCGGGTTTTAATGCGCACATAGGCGTCTTCGCGCTTGCTGCGGTCGGTGTCTTTAAAAAAGTTGGCTGCTTGGGGCATGGTATACTCCTTGCCATCAATCTCAATAGTCATGCTGCCAGTAATTACGCCATACTCATGCTGGGCTTGTTCAATCTCTGTATAAAGCGGTATATTTTCTTCCCTGAATATCTCTAATTGCTTTTTTACCCCACGCACCAACACCTCGTATTTAAAGGCATCCAGTTGTTCCAAATAGGGTGATGCTATCAGCTTTTGGTTAAGCTTATCATCAAACGGCGCTACCCGGGGTTGTATTTCTGTTATATAGAACTGAAAACTCTCTGCCAGCGCTTTATCTTCTGTATTGCAGTTGGTTTTTATATATCGCCAACCCATGTCTTCTTCCAAAAAAGCCTCTAATGCGCTGCGGTCGGCAAGCCATTGCTCCAATTCGGTTACAGAGTTTATATCGCGCTCCGCTAAGTTTTTATAATAGGGGGCTACTGTATCCCAACTGGTAATTTCAAGGTTGGCAGGTAAAAAGGGTTGGGTGGTTATTTCTGTGCTATTCATTTTTCCAATTAAGCTGCTTGCAAATTAAACATTAGTAGCAATACGCTGCTTGCGCTTTACTAAATATTCTTCTATTTCAGTAAGTGATAAACAATTGAAGGTTTGATTAGGTTTTAAATAGCCTTTACGTGCCGCACATACACCATAATACGTATCATGGTAGCCCTCTTTAGCATGCGCATCAGGGTTAATGGATATCATTACGCCTTTATCGGTAGCGTACTTTATCCAGCGCCAGTCCATATCTAAGCGATAAGGGTTAGCGTTAATTTCTATCACCACCCCGTTTTTAGCGCAGGCATCAATAATAGCCTCGTGGTTTACAGGGTAGCCCGGGCGCGATAGTAAGAGCCTGCCCGTTAAGTGCCCAAGTATAGTAGTGTGCGGGTTTTCTATGGCCTTAATAATACGTGTCGTCGCCTGCTCCTCGGTCATTTTAAAGCCCTGGTGGATAGATGCCACCACAAAATCAAACGTATTCAGCACCTCCTCACTATAATCCAACGAACCATCGCCCAACACATCCGATTCTATCCCTTTCAATATCTTAAAAGGAGCCAGTTCTATATTCAGCTTATCAATCTCCGCATGTTGCTCGGCTACCTTATCAGGCTTTAAGCCCCCCGCATATACTGCAGTTTGCGAGTGGTCGCAAATACCAAGGTATTCCCATCCCTGTTCTTTACAATATAAAGCCATATCGCGCAGGCTATGCAACCCATCACTATAGGTGCTGTGGTTATGCAACATCCCTTTTATGTCTTCATATTCTATCAATCCTTCTGATACTTCTATAGTAGCGGCCACTTCTACCTCATCCCTACCCTCGCGCAATTCAGGTACTATATAGTTTAGCCCGCGGCTTTCATAAATCTCTTCTTCGGTTTCAACGGTTTCTTCGCCATTATAACCCACTAATTGTATATGCAGGGTACTACCTGTAGTTTCCCACCAACGATAGGTAAACTCATCCGCCGGGGCTAAATGTATTTTACACTTACAGGTACTGTTTAGCCTGAATGTGATGATATCATATGCCTCTATATCGCTGGCACCTTCTGTGGCATTTAATAGTGCTAATAATACGTCAGTAGCAGTATCTTCAGCAATCCATTCTATTTCATCCACTACTTCCATCTTGCGTCGTACTTCGCCGGTAATCTCAACCCTACGTCCGTCCAATGCTATGCTAAAAGCATCTAAAAAGGTATTGGCAATAGCTTCTGCCTTATAATAGTGCAGCCTGCCCAGGTTTGCCAGCTTAAATTCTATTGCCTTTACAACCTCTGCCTGCGTCTTTTCTCCAAAACCTTTTAGTTTAGCTAAACGGTTTTCGTGGCAGGCATATAATAACTCGCCTACACTTTCAATTTCCAGTTCCTGCCATATAAGCCTTACTTTTTTAGCGCCTATACCTTTTATGCTTAGCATTTCTACCACACCTGCAGGCACCTGTTCCAGCAATGCATCCATCTCGGCCATTCTGCCGCTAAGCTTAAGCTCGCGTATTTTAGCCAGTATACCTGCACCTATACCTTGTATGCTGCTTATCTCTTCATCAGCTAAAGAGAATATATCTGCCGGCCACTTGCTTAGTTTAAATGCGGCGCTTTGGTACGACTTTGCCTTAAAGTCATTGCCTCCCGTTAAATCTATCAGGTCGGCAAGCAATTTAAACCTGCCTGCCAGTTCTTTATTATCCATAACTATATATAGTACTTATATAAAAATAGGGTTATTTGGTATCGCAGATGAATTACCCTGCAAAAATGCGCATAAATACTGTGTTTTTTAAGCCTCGTTTATTTATAAAACTGACTTTTAGCCAATACTAACACAAAACACCAATGTAAGGATTGCCCCCCTTGTTTGTACCTTAACCTAGTTGCATAATCATATTTTTTGGGTGCGCCTTACATCAAACCATGTAAGGTTTGTTTTTTCAGAACTTTATAGAAGCCCTGAATTTAAAAGGGTTTAGATATTTTAGAGCATAGTGTGTTTTGCGCAAAAGCGCTGTTTTCCTTACGCTGGTAGTGTTGTACATGCAACTTGCAATGCATACCAAATTTGCGCTCCTATCTTTGCTATCAAGTTTTAACCCTTAACCCAATTAAGTTATGAAACCCAACCCATACCAGGCTATGAAATGCCTTGTTGTATTCACTTTGTTAGCAACAAGCATAACCACCCAAGCACAAAAAACAGAAATTAGCATTTCACAACAGGTACCTCAGGTTATTACAGCCGGAGAAACCTTTGATGTTACGCTAACCATTAACAAAGACAACCTTGAAAGCTTTGCGCGTTTGCAACAAAATTTGCCACGCGGTTTTTCGGCCAAACTGAAAAACGGCAAAGATTACCATGCTTTTGTTAAAGATGGAAAAGCCAAATTGTTGTGGCTATCCCTTCCAAAAGACAAACAATTCACAGTTACTTATCAGGTAAAAGTAAACCGCAAAGCCGAAGGCGATTATGTTCTGGGCGGCGAGTTTAACTACATCCAAAATGATAAAAAGCAATTTGCTGTGGTGCAACCGGCTACCATTAAGGTATTGCCTAGCGCCCTGGCCGCCCTCGATGAAGAAGAGGACGAAAAAGGTACGCCAGTTGGTGGTTCGACGGCGTATGAAGAAAACATCTTCGATAAATAGCAGATGTTGATTGGTTGGTTGGAAAAAGGGGTCGGCACCAGGTGCCGGCCTTTTTTCTTTTACGCCTATTCCAACCTATTTGCTTATTTTTGTTAGGCTTTATAAAACCGTGCAAAAACGCGTATCCATATCCATTGTCTTTTTTTTGTTTCTTATAAATGGCATTTTTGCCCAAAAAGAAACTAATGCCGATAATATTGGCCTGGTATACCGCAAAGAATTTACCATTGGCCCGCTTATCCATACTGGCGGCTTTGGCGCTATGTACCGCACTGGCAAATACGTTGATGGTTTTAAACGCCGCTTTTGGGAGTTTAAAATCTATAACATTAAACACACTAAAGAAGCCCGTACCATCAACCCCTATTACGAAAACTCGCGTGGGTTTATCCTTGGCAAGGTTAACTCCCTTACCAACCTTTCTGCCTCTAAAACCTGGCAACGCACAATTTACTCTAAAGGCGACAGGGGTGGTGTAGAAATACGCTACCACTATACCACCGGCATAAACCTGGGCTTATACAAACCCGTTTACCTTAGGGTTATTAATACCGGTGCCGATAGCATTGTTACCGAAAAATACGACCCTGCCAAGCACCAAACCATAAACATTTTGGGCCGTGGCGGGTTATTTTCAGGTATAACAGAAATAAAGCCCCGCCCAGGCTTACACCTGGCAACTGGCATGAGCTTTGAATTTGCCCAAACCGATAATAAAGTATATGCCGTTGAACTGGGCGCGCAATTTGATATTTTTGCATTTTCAGAGCCTATTATGGCAAACTACCGCAACAGGCCCTTTTTTTTAAATTTTTACCTAGCCTTTTTATACGGTAAAAAGAAGAATTGATACAATGAGCGATATTTTAACACCCACAGATACTACCACCGCTAACCCACGTCCGCGTAAGCCCGAATGGCTTAGGGTAAAACTACCAACAGGCGAGGAATATGCCAAAGTGCGCAATATTGTAGATACGCACAAGCTGCACACCATTTGCCAAAGCGGCAACTGCCCCAATATGGGCGAGTGCTGGGGTGCCGGCACCGCTACGTTTATGATATTGGGTAACATCTGTACCCGCTCGTGCAAATTTTGCGCGGTAGCTACAGGCCGCCCGCTGCCTGCCGACTGGGATGAACCCGCCCGTGTAGCCAACTCGGTTAAGCTGATGAATATTAAGCACTGCGTAATAACATCGGTAGACCGCGACGACCTTAAAGACGGCGGCTCTATTATTTGGGTAGAAACCATTAAGGCTATTCGTGCTGAAAGTCCTACTACTACAATGGAAACCCTTATTCCCGATTTTCAGGGACAGTGGGACAATCTTCAAAACATAATTGACATTGCCCCCGAGATTGTGTCGCACAACGTAGAAACCGTGCGCCGCCTTACCCGCCAGGTGCGTGTGCAAGCTAAGTACGACCGTTCTTTGGAGGTTTTACGCCGCTTAAAAGAAGGCGGTATGAAAACCAAAAGCGGCATTATGCTTGGCCTTGGCGAAACCGAAGAAGAGATTTTTGAAACCATGGACGACCTGCGTGCCGTTGGATTAGATATTTTAACCATTGGCCAGTATTTACAGCCTACCCCTAAGCACCTTCCGGTACAAGCATTCATCCACCCCGATAAGTTTAAGCTGTACAAAGAGGTTGGCTTAGAAAAAGGCTTCCGCTATGTAGAAAGTGGAGCCCTGGTACGCTCATCGTACCATGCGGAGAAGCATCTTTTTTAATGAAAAATTTTAATTTTCTAAATGCCCTATAGCATTCATCGATTTTGCAAGCCTTAAAAATTCTGTAGCTACTGTTTCCTCAACAAAATAGAGTGTGATAGGAATATTCTTCTCTAATAAATCGTCGGTGTTATTTTTAGCTTCTTTTAAAGATAGCTTTGCCAAGTTAGATTGAAGCTTTGTAAAGGCTACCTTTTCAAATCCGTATTCCCAACCGGTTATTTTTACTGTTGGCATCTCTGTCTAATTAGGCGCCCTACCGCCAGTATGTTGTGGGGCGGCAAAGGTTTTGGGGGCGCGGGGCTTACGCAGGTCTAACAGCAAAGCAATTAATGCCCAAATAAGGCAAACACCAGCCAAAAAAACGCCTGCCATTAGCAAATCGGCACCCGAGCTTTTGTAAGAGCTTATATAATCAAAATTTTTCAAAACGTAGTCATCCTTCAGGCTTTGGCCACCTGAAAAGCGTGCCTGGTAAAACTCTGTTTCATAAAGGTTATCGTCTGAAGTTTCATTCTTCAGCAACTCACCTGTTTGGGTATTTACAGCAAAGTAATCGCCCGGCTTTGCATACGATGTATAAATCCAATCGCCTTTCCGGTCTGTTGGAAAAAACAATTCTTTATTCGTTTTATTATTACCCAGCATAAAGCCCTTAATACCACCTACCTGCTTATAGCTTACCACCTCCATGTGGATTGTATTCATGGTTGGCATTATATGCGCCTCAAAGGCTATACTGTCGGTTATCTTATAGAGGTAATCATCCCCTTCGCCCGATTTTTTGTACGATACAGAACCATCATCGTGCAATGTAGGTTTGTTATACGAACTAAAGAAAGCCTTTACAGTTATCAAAACTATTATAAGCACTAATATGCTTAAGGGGGTACGGGTGCGTTGCAGTTTCATGGCAGCTACAGGTTGGCAGCTCAAATATAGCGCTATTGTTATTATATAAACAAAGCCAGAGTATATTTGCTATATGGAAACAATGGTAAGTGTTTATAAAGGCGATTTGCGCACAGAAGATACACACCTAAAATCGGGTGTGGTAATTTTTACTGATGCTCCACCCGATAACCAGGGCAAAGGGGAATCATTTTCGCCCACAGATTTATTATGCGCCGCAACGGCAAGTTGCGCACTAACAATTATGGGCATAGCTGCACGCACACATAATATTGATATGGTTGGCACAAGTGTGCGCATAACCAAAACAATGGCGGCAGAACCCCGAAGGGTATCAGCTATGCTACTAGAGTTTGATATGGTGAAGAACTACCCTGAAAAAGAGCAGAAAATACTAGAACATGCAGCACGTACATGTCCTGTAATGATTAGTTTATCCAGCGAATTGGTAAAGGAAATCCGGTTTAACTACCCGGATTAAGCGTGCCTTTTCATCGACTTAGTCGCACTTTTACCGTAAGCTGGGCAGTTTTCGTGAGTTTTGCATGATGATGCGGTGGTAACAACCAGGGCAGCAACGGCTAATATGGCAACAACTTTTTTCATTGTACTGTGTAAGGGTTGGGTGTGTATATTAAGTTTCAAAGTTAGCCCATTTAACGCCCTTTTTATTGCTATTGTTTCGTGGAGTTATTAACAATTTCTTACCTAATCAGATAAAAAATGTCATCGGCAACCCCAAAAATAGACTCAACTTGGCTAACTGTGCTTAAAGAAGAGTTTGAAGCCCCCTTCTTTGCACAATTAAAAGCATTTTTGGTTGAAGAAAGAGCCAAACACGTTATATATCCTGCCGGGCAACAAATATTTTCGGCGTTTAACCATACACCTTTTGATAAGGTGAAAGTGGTTATTTTAGGGCAAGACCCCTACCACGGACCAGGGCAGGCAAATGGGCTATGCTTTTCTGTATCATATGGTATCAGGCAGCCTGCATCATTAAAAAATATTTTTAAAGAGATTCAGGATGATGTTGGTATACCCATTCCGAAAACCGGCGACTTAACTCCTTGGGCCAACCAGGGGATACTGCTACTCAATACCGTACTAACTGTAAGGGCTGGCGAGGCAAACTCGCACAAAAACAAAGGCTGGGAAAGGTTTACAAGTGCTGTTATCCAAAAAATATCAGCAGAAAAAAGCGATATAGTATTTCTGTTATGGGGAAACCACGCCAAACAAAAGGAAGAGCTGATTGACACTTCAAAACACCATATTCTAAAGGCTGCCCACCCGTCGCCTTTAGCAGGCGGGGCATTTTTTGGCTGCAAACACTTCTCAAAAACCAACATAATCTTACACAACCTTGGCAAGGCCCAAATTGACTGGCGGGTTGAATAGCGGCGTAAAACTATGCCCCTACCCAATCAGCAAGGTAATTAAACCTGTCGGTCAGGTAGCCATTTTTAGTTATTGTGGCACGCGCTATCATTCCTGTAGGGTCTTTATGGCCTAACAAGGCAGGGAATACGCGTTCCATAAGGCTTTTTCCAAAATCCTCGCTCGCATCACGCGGCAGTTCGCATGGCAGGTTATCTACCGCCATAACCGTGATGGTGTCTTTAATAAATGGCTCATCCAATTGCTCAGTTACCGGGTTATAACCGTAAAAAGGTTCTTCAATAGAAGATGCACTTAAGGTTGATGGAACAGAACCATCAATATCGCAGGTAACATCAGCAATTACACTAACCCTAAAATCGGGCTTGCGCATATCTTCTTTGGTAAACAGCGCAGGTGCCTGCGGGTGCCAGTAGTGGCAGGTTATTAGCAGGTCGGTAACCTTGGTGTAGGGGTAGAACATGCTGTCGTACTCCTCAGGGTGGGTATAAAACTCGTCAGAATCCCAACCGCTACCATCTTTAGGGCGGTTATAGTCTTTAGAGTGCAGTTGCACATACACAGGCTCGCGGTACGAACAGTTTAAAAACTCGTAAGGTGTAACCTTGCGTATTTTGAGCATACCCAGCGTTTCGGTAGCACCATTGGCTACACGCCCACCACCGGTAAGGCATATTTTTATATTGGTAAGCTTAACACGGCGAAGCTCTTCTTCCATATCCTTATGGTCGCGGCACTCAAAAGCACGTTTTATATCAAACAGGTCGTACTTCTGCCCATAGCCTAATATGCCGTTATAAGCACCAATAATGCCTGCATAGCGGCCAAAGCCTATTACACGGTTTCGCTCTTCATCAGTTAAGCATTCATAATCTACCATGCGTACTTTTTTATCAAGCATAGCTTTTAGCAGGCCGCGGTTACGCTCCTGCTTTTTCATTGTGTGCGAAAAAAACAAATATGTTTTGCCCTCAATCAACTTATCAACGGCTACTTCTTTTATACCCAGCAAAATATCGCAGCCCAAAACATCATCTTGTAATGTTATCCCAAAGGCTTTATAATCAAGGTCATCATAACAACGTATAGGGCAGGGTTGTACATATACTTCAACATTTGGGTAATCTTGCTGCAACTCAAAGCACTGGCGCGGGGTAAGCGGCACCCTGCGGTCGTCGCTTTTAGTTGTTTCGCGCAATATTCCTATTTTAATCTTATCCATATCTGGGGCAAAGGTAGTAAAATAGGGTTTATGGAATAGGTGATAGGTACCAGCTAATTACTCTGCAATTATTAACCTCTGTGTAAACGATTGCTTACCATCAGCCTGAATAGTAACCATATACAACCCATTAGCCAAATTATCCAGTTGAATGTTTTGTACACCCGCAACTACTGTTTGGCTATGCACCAATTGGCCCTGAGTGTTCATTATTTGCAAGGTTGATATATTATAAGCAGTTGGAATATCTATGGTAATGTAATCCTGGGCCGGATTAGGATAAAGGATGATTTCTTCCGTTTTATTTTCGTCAACTGATGTTAAATTACAAGGCGCCGGAAAATTGCCAAACACATTGCTTTGTGGCAAATTAACCAGATTTAAACGGGTATGCGGGGCCTGCACCTGGTTTCCTTCTAACACTCCACACTCGCTGCTTTCGGGGTTCAAATCAACCACAGAATGCTTTTGAACTGATTCGCCACACAACACATTTTTACGCATAAAGTATAGCATTTCTATAAACCAGGCATTAGCCAGAGAGCCTACATCGTGGCCCATGTCTACACCAGTAAACAGGTAATAATTATGGTTAAGGTTAGCCATGCGCACAGCGGCATCGCTTCCGCCATAAATGTCGGGGTAGGTGTTGCAATGAAAAGCACCATCGGTTCCATAACATAGCACAGGGTCGCAGGTGCCATGCACTATAAATGCAGGGATATTTTCGTCATCATCAATAAAACTGGTATCGTGCATAGATGGGGAAAGAGCAACTACGCCTTTTATACCCTGTTGCTGGTTAAGGCTACCCCATGCGCCTGCCAATCCGCTACCAAGAGTTGTTGCCTCATCCTGGTCAAGAAAAGCCATTTGCATAACCGTAATAGCACCAGCACTCTGGCCGCCAACAATAATATTGTTAGTGTCAATATGGTATTGCTCGCTGTTTTGTTTTAAAAATTTAAGCGCGTTGTTGGCATCAACAGTAGCTACATAACTGCTTTGAACAAAGTCTGAACCCCAACTTAAATTGCACAGCAAGGCCGGGTTTGCATTAAGCAACAGGCAATTATTACGCTTACATAAGCGGTAATCAATAGTTGCAGTAACGTACCCCAGCTTAGCAATATTTATAGCTTGCGCCCTAAAATCGGCACGGCTGCCACCAATAAAACCGCCGCCATGTACCAAAAATAATAAAGGCCTTTTTTCGCCTTGCGGCAAAGGTGGATAATATACCTCAAGGCTAAGATTTTCGCACTGCGCCGTGGGAAAATTACAGTCTATATTTTCCCATTCATCTATACTCCATTGGTTAGTTGCATAGTTCACAGTATCGCCGGCTACGAAAGCACTTTCCTGTTGCCAAAACATACAGTT
>CAMBQF010000062.1 GCA_945869825.1 Chitinophaga pinensis
ATTTTTAAACTTTCAGATTTCAGTTGTTAGATGTTAGATTGTTACGGACGGAATTTTATAAACGGTTTCACCTTAAACCCATCGTTGGTTTCTACATACAAGTAGCAGTAACCGTAGGGCACATAGTTAATATCAAGGTTTAATTCAAACATATACCCGCCCAAAATATTCTGGTAAAAGCCGTTGTAATATACCTTGCCAAAACGGTCTATCACCTGCACACGCAGGTAACCATCTTTGTTGGTTAAGGCTTTCATGTACAAAATGTCAATAACCGGGTTGGGGTTAAAGTCAAAATCTACCGCGCCACAAACGCCAGAGTTATAGGCTACTATGCCACCATATTTGTTGGCAAAGCAAATGTTTTTATAGGTAACACCATCGCAGCCGCACACGGGGTTAAAATCGGGTGGGCAAAACGCACCGGGCTGAATAAGCGTGCTGTCTTTGCATTGGGCCTGTGCACCAAGGCTTATAAGGAAAACTGCAAACGTGAGTAAAAACTGTTTCATTACCTACAAAGTTACGATTGAAAGGGCAATTGGTTACATAGGGGGTGAAATTTTAATAACCGGCTAACAAGCCTTTCAAAACCAGCCGGTTAAAAATGCGTATTTCTACGCATGCATATTGAGTATAAATACGTACAAATCAATTTTTCATTATGATAATTTTGTGCTATAGAAACTGACAAACAATTGAATTAACACTAAATTAATCCACACCTATTGACTTTAAATTTACTAATTTTTAAGTTTACACAACAAACTCTAAAAACCTACTGCAATGAAAAAAATCTACTTTTTTCTCTTTCTACTATTTATCTCATTAGCCAATGCTAATTTAAAGGCACAGAATGCGTTTTTTGATGCGCAATATATTTATGATAATCTATCGACAGAAAAAATTGACACAATACTATCTTACGAACAAAAATTAACACCAATAGAGAAAAGCCAGCTAGAAAATATAAAATTGTTTATAGCAAATCCATTTGATCAAAATTTAAAAAAAATTGATTTTAAAATAGTTAATGATGGGTTAAATAAATACATGAACAGTTTAATTCAAATAAAATATAAAATTGAAAAAGATATAGATGGTGTCACTCTTATAGAATTAAAAACTATTGTAGGATATATTATACGAAATGTAAAAACTATCAAATCAGAAAGTTACACTAAACTGAAAGAACTAAGCAAGCTTCCAAACAATGGAATAAAAATAGACCAACACGAGCCTATAATATTAGCAATAGAAGTAAAAATAGAACCTAATCAAAATGAAATAATATTCAAATATGATGAAGATAAAATACTAAAAGTAAAAAAACAGGCAATATATAAAGCAATATTACCAGACTATTCAGAAATAATGTTTCCTCTTGCGACAGAAACAATATTACCTGTAGGAACAAAAGTAGCATTTAATGAAGAAAAAGAAACAATAAATATTGTAGAAAAAACTCAGGATTTGAAAAATCTAATGCTAAAAGACAAGGCCATTTCATTAGATGATGTAAAATTAACAACCAATAAGATAATAGAAAATAAAATAAAAATCTTAGGCGAGAATAACCCATCTATGTCTTCATTCTCAACGGGAAGTTCAAAAAATCAAGTTTTAGGCAATTCTTTAGAAACTTATATATTAGATGGTATAACAAAATACTATGCTGATGAATTTAAAAAAGCGGCTACAACATCTTACTTCAATATATTCAATTCAACTTTAGGTAAATATGGTGAACTTCATGCTCTTTTTCCCGAAACTTATTTAAAATTTAAAAACATGGATCCTACGAGGTTTCCTGATTTAGGAAGAGATATGAAAGACATATTTATAAAAGACCTTGTTAAACTCCCTATTAATTTTATAAAATATATAGATGAATTTAAATCTGCACCAATAGCAGATATAACCGCATCATACACAAATTTAGACAACATAAACATTGATAAAATTGACAAAACAGATGCCGCTGTGCATTATGCTACAGCTAAATCTACAGTTCTCCTACTAAACCCAAATGTTAGTAATGATGACAGTAGAATTTTGGAAGAATTGAAAGAAATAACTTTACCTGCCTCAATGGATGAGGCGACTGTAAAAAAAATACAAAAATATGTTGGCAAAGTAAAAAACATTGTAAACAATATATACCACCGAAAGTATTTTATTAAACCTGAACAAATTGCTACAATAAAAAAATCAAATGTTTACATCCATTATAAAGCAGGCATTATTGTTGCAGATAATATATTAAGTAACAAACACATTTCTACAACATTTAATGAGCTAGATAAGAATTATTATTCGCCTGCAATAATTTTTCCACCTGTAGCATATATAGATATGGATGTAACTTTATATGGTCCTCATCCTGCAATTTCAACATTAACTCCTAATCAACAAATTGGCGTTGCAATTCACGGTTTAAATTTAATGCAGTTAAATATACAAGACACTGTTGCAAACGTAACCGAACCTTTTCAGAATATTTGGGTGAGTGTGCAAAAATTTAAGGTGTTTGAAAACCCTACTAAATTAAAATACTTTACTGGACTAATATACCAACAAGATAGAGATTATTACAACTATCTAACAAGACAAATTAATCCGGGTACATCTTTGGATCCGACTCAAATTTATCAGGTGATTAATTCAACTTATAATACCATAAAAGACAAAGTATGTATTATTGACAAACTGGTTAAAGACACACTAAAAGCCGATAAAATACCTGATTATTTAGACGCTATAATAGATGTACTAGAGCTACCTAAAAATATAAAGCCGCAATTAAATAATTATAACAGCTTTTGTGAAAGTTTAAAGGATATTAAAAATATATACAGTGGCATACTTCAAAAAGATTTTGTAAACACCATACATTATAGCCTATTAACGATAAAACGTATTGTTAAAGAGTCTGATTTAGATGAAGAAAAAATTGAGCCAATAAATAATTTCTTAGACAAACTCAATAGTTATGGAACCTTTGCTACCAGAGTAATAAATGCTAAAAGCTCTGATGAGATTAAAGATGTTATTAAAGACTTAGTTGCTCCATCATCAAGTTATGTGTTTAAAAGAGTATATCCATTAACTGTAACACTATCTGGGCACCCAGGCTTTTTTGTAGGACGCGAATTTCTTAATGGAAAGTGGGCAACAAGCACTGGTGTAACTTTACCCATTGGATTTGAAATCACTACGTTATTCAAACGAAAAAACAAAAACAACCTATATGGAGAATCTTATAACTATAGAACTAATGACTTCGGAGCAATGAAAAACAGGTGGTCTTTGGGTTTATTTTTACAAGCGATTGACTTAGGGGCTATTTTAAATTATCGAATTAGTAATGATTCACCTGAATTGCCTTCCGAAGTTTCATTTGAGCAATTAGTATCCCCTGGAGTAACTTTCAATATTGGGCTTCCAAATTTCCCTGTTGCTATTGGTGTGGGTTACCAATATACACCTAAACTACGTAAAATTCAACCCGATCCCAATAACCCTGCTACCATAATGCCTAGTGGAAACAGATACTTTATTAGAGTATCTGCAGATATACCAACAATTAATATCTACAAATCAAGAAATAAATCAAGCAATAACACTTACAAATTTGATAAGAAAACAGGGTCATATCAATAAAATAACTAACCCACCCACATCACACTGGCCTTTGCGCCAAGTATGTTACGGGTAACAAGGTGGTAAGCCGCGTAGCGAGACGCATCCAAGGCATCGTCTAAAAACTTAACAGGTGTATCCATCAGGTGGCCGTTGCCGTCTTTCATCCAACAATAATTATTTATTTCTTTAACCAGGTGCCCGCTGTCTGCATTTACAAAAATGTGGCAGCGGCGCATCCTGTCTATGCCCTCGGTAACATATTTGGTTGCCGGGTGGGTATTTAAAAACCCTGCCGTCTTCAGCTCATCAATATATTCAGGGCGGGCGGTATCGGCGTAAATACGGTGGGCGTAGAAAATCTTCATCTCCTTCATCAGCGCTATCAGTTCGGGCATGGTAATATGGGTGCGGTAAATGCATTCGGTAAGGTACAGTTCACCATCGCGGTAATCGGCGCGCACAAGGGCCGTAGCGTGATTAAAGCCAAAGTCGAGCCCATAGGCTGTGGTAGTGCCCTTCGGCAGTTCTCGGAATATATCGTAGTTAGGGAACACCAAATGTGCGGCACCACCTTTCTCGCCCAAGCCATATACACGCCAGTACTCGGCATCGGTATGTTCCAGCATTTCAATTTCGCGCACCAGTTCTTTATCCAGAAAGGTATTGTCTTTGTAAGTCGATTTTATTAGTACACAATCTTCGCGGGTATGCACCTGCTCATAAATCCAATGGTGTTGGGCCGATGGATTGTAGTCAAGTATCAACTGACCAGGTGTGCGCATAATGGCCTGCCTGAAATCGTCAAGCGATGCCTCGTTGGCCTCGTTTATCCAGAATATGTCCTGCTTGCGGCCTCGCAATTTCTGGCTTTCGTCAAGCCCTACAAATAAAAACTCAGTACCGTTCAGGTGGTAAGTGTGGTTGGTTTTATGTTCGGCTGCGGGGTTATACAACCCCATCTGTTTCAGTATATCGTAAAAGTCAACCATAGCGCTGGTTTTTAGCCAGGTGTAGCTTTTGCGCGCAATGGTAATGCGCAGGTTTTCGCCATCCATAGCGCGCATAATAAGGTACTGGCAAATGCTGTACGTCTTGCTCGACCGTGCACCACCCTGGTGGCACATAACACGGTAATGGCGGTTGGCCCATGTTTTATTAAACACAGGGGTAACATCAAGGTCTTTAATCACGTTCCTTAATTTTAACGTTGATGGTAGCCTTGATGGTTTGTTGCGCCCCGGTAGATGCCCAGGCATCGTCTTCCAACTCTTTAAGCAAACGCTCCAATAGCTTTTTTAGCTTCTTATCGTCAAGCTTATCAATCAGGTTTGTCAAGTTACCCGCATCGCCGGCATAAGGCAATAGTATAGTGTGTAACTGCTGTTTAGCAGTAGCATTATCTGGCATAGTAAGGTTTAGTTTTTTAGTTTGATGCAAAGGTACAACCGCCAAACACCCTTTGTCAATAGCAAATAATCAACACAGCGCTGCATTGCTTAACTAGCTTATTTAAGCAAACTATTTTTTCTGGCTGAAAATCAAACCGTAAAACCCAATGTTAATAAACTAAAAATATTTATATAATTTTTTATATTACCTTTGTGCCATGAGTTTGCCTATCCTACTAAACCAACAATTAATAAACGTTCCCTTAAGCTGGAACGAGCTGACCCTGGCACAATACACCCGCATGTATAGCGCCACCCTAAGCGGTAATGATACCTTAGCAACCATTGCAGCATTATTATCAATAAACAAGCAAGTACTGGAAAACTTACCCGAAGAAAAGCTATCCGCCCTCTTGCTAAAAAACCTGCTGTGGTTAAACACTATGCCCGTTTTAACCCCAGAAAACAAGCCCGCCTATTTGCTTATTGGCGATGTGTTGCAAGCCGTACCGCAAAACTTTGAGCAGCTAAAATTCGGACAAGTGCTATTGTTTCAATCGGCACTTAGTGAGCATACCGATAAAGAGACCGGAACGTTACACCCCAAAGCGTATGCGCGTCTGCTGTCCATTGTTTTTTCCACACAAAATGACGAGCCACTAAATGATAAGCAGATGGACAAACTGGAAGCGCAGTTGAACCAAATACCCTTTACCGAAGCAATGCCGGTGCTTAATTTTTTTTTGAGCTGTTGGAAACACTTAAACAACGCGAGCACAAAGCCCTTAACCACGAAAGCACAACCCATGAGAAGCAGGCGGATAATAGACGCTTTGAAAAATTCGGGACTTACCCACTGGTACGAATGGTTATGCAGGCCGAAAACCTATCGTACGAACAAACCCTAAACCTACCCTACCACCGAGCCTTTGTATGCCTTTGGTACGAATGCGAACGAAATAAATACAGAGAACAATTAATGAAAATAGCTGGCAACTAAAACCTGACATCTGACAGTTAAAATTACACTACTGTTAGATGTTAGTTGTCAGATTTCAACTAAAAAACTACTACCAACTAAAACATGAACCTACTAGACATTACCGATGCCCTAAACCAGGTAGCTGCAGCTACCGGCACAGGCGGACTAACCCTAACCTACGGCACGCGCTACGAGCAGAACAAAGATGCCGACAATGCAGTATTCCCCAAGTTGTATTTAGATGAGCCGTTAACATCGCACGAAACAATACGAAGTAATGGAAATACCAGTACAGTATACGAGGTGAAACTATTTTTTGCCGATAAGGCGCAGCCCGATGCTACCCCGCAGCAGCAAAGGCAAACCATAGTGCAAATGCGTGCGCTGGCTAAGGAATTTATTACCCGGCTGCAACAGCAAACCTATACCGACGAGCGAAAGATTTTCAACCTGCAAAGCGGTACACAGTTTACGCTTACTGATGTGGTAAACCTACCCTACGATGTGGGCCTGACTGGCGTTTTGCTGGAGATTGACCTGCCGGTGTTTGATTATAATAGTAATTGTATTGTGTAATTATTAATCTGACAACTGAAAGTTGACATCTGACAGTTAAGAATTAAAAATCTGTAAGATGTGAGTTGTCAGATATTAACTAAAACTAAAATGTTAACCCACCTACTAAATCTACATGCCGAAATTTTGCGCAAACGCATAGTTGATGAGATGACTGCACGTGGCAAAAACGCCAGCGGAAAAACCGCGGCAGGCCTGCAAATTATAGTATCCGACAATGGTTTTAAGCTGATTGACAACAAAGGCAATTTGCACTATGCAGAGTATGGCTCTGCACCGCATAAAGACAAAAGAGTAAGCCACGGTTTTGCCGAAATTATCAAACAATGGATAAAGACGAAAGGATTAACTGTGCAGGGAAATGAAAACGCTGTAGCCTTCGCCATAGCTATGCAGCTAAAACGCAAAGGCAGCAGGCAATACCAAAGCGGTATACCCGCAGGCATTATACAAGCTGCCATGAATAAAGATTATACCGATAGGCTGATTAATGAAATAAGTAAACAGTTGACAGTTCGCTGTTGACAGGTAAATACTATGAACTGTAAACTGCGAACAAAAATACCAACTAAGAACAACAAACCAACTACCAACTAAAAATGATACTAAAACTTACTGAACCAAAAACCACGCATCCTACCCTGGGGCAAGATAGCTACTGGGTAGCGGCGTACAACTATATCCGTTTTAAATATCAACGGCAGGATGCTTACTATGTAGCTGTAACCAACTCATCGGGCTTTGCACGGTTTGACATGTCGCACATAGCAGCAACACCTGGCATTAGCCCCATGGTGGGCGATGTTATTTACGCATCGGGCGATGCATACGGCACTACCTGTGTGGTAACTGCTATAGATAGCATTACCGTTAGCAGCTCACCCAGTATTGGCATTGTTACCGATTTGCCCTACAATGGCAACACCACAGGTTTTATCAACGCAATTAGCGAACGCGCCAACTGGCGTATGGATGCCAATCTGAAAGTGGAAACACCATTGGGTTTTAAAACTATTGCTAACACTACTTACCGCGCCCTGCCCGACGGGACTATTTGGGTAGAAGTGCAGGAATTTTTAAAGAGTTACATTAGTAATGAATACGCTTATTTTGATACAGGGTTTAACGTTGAAAATGCTCCATCAAGCATTGCGTTTATTCTGGAATACCGGCAGGTATTTACCGGCTATGAAACTGAAGATTTTACAGCGGAAGACACCTACTATGCTGTAAACGCAGCTATGCAAGCAGGCCAGCCATTTGCGCCCAACCTGCTAAACTATGTGGTGTTTGATGCACAAAACATAGCTAAATTTTTATGCGGATTTAAAGAGCCTACTATGTGGAAGGGTTACCCTTTCAGCCTGTCGTTTATTAGCGGTGAGGGTAGCACCGGATTATCATTAGTAGAAACATGGTACGATATTAACCGCATACAGGTTGACAGCACAAATCAGGGCACTATTGCGCACCTACCCGGCAAGGTGAATATGCTGGGCTTATTGCGCGGGGTTGAAACGTCGCAGCCGTATGCGTATATGTCGGCGGCGCTGTGCGAGAGTACCTTCCCTTACCACTTAGCCACCGAAAATAAAATGGTACGCGTAAAAACCCCTTGTGGAAAGAACGGGGTAATGCTGGTATGGCGCAACCTGTTGGGCGGCTGGGATTATTACCTGTTTGATAACCGCCACACCGAAGAGTTAACCGTTGACAACGGTGTTGTTTTTGAGCCTTGGGTGGAAGACTTAGCAAGTGTTTCAACCCAACAATCAACCTTAAGCAAAACAGCATTTGAAACCTTGCAACTGGCAGCAAGCGCCGTAGACCGTAACGATGTGGAAGGCTTGACAGGCCTGCTAAAATCGATAGCTGTTTACATTATTGAAACTACTGCACCCTACAACCTGACGCGTGTAATTATTGAACCCTACACATGGGTTATCAGCGACACAAAATCGCCGCTAAGTGAGATTGAATTTACAATACGCAAACCCAAGCAATTTTTACAACACGAATAAGCATGCCTGTAACTTTATTTATTGAAAACGAAGCAGCCAACTTAGCCGTTGAAACCCTTATTGCACTTACCTTTCAGGTGCACGACTTAACCAACCTCGACACACGGCAGGGCAACTACAGCAATGAATTTATATTGCCATTATCTGCAAAAAACCGCCGTTTGCTTGGGTTTCCACAGGTGCTAGCAAGCACATCGGCCACGCCCTACAAAAAAATAAACGCGCTGCTGAGCATTAACGGTTTACAGAGTTTGCCCGGTTTTTTGATTGTAGAAAGTGCAAACGCTACCCAGGCCAAATGTACGTTCTACTCGGGCAATACCAGCTTTTTCGGGACAATGGGCGATGCTACCCTCAACGATTTAGACTTATCGTCCCATAACCATAACTGGAGCTTAGCAGGCACAAACAATGTATTTACCAATAAAAGCAACACCGCCGGTTTTGTTTATCCGTTGATTGAATATGGAACGGAGACAGCCCACCCTACCCTACCGCTAACCACGCGCACTATCAATCCACAATACCTACGCCCTGCGCTTTTTACATCGGCAATAATGGATGCTATTAGTGCATATACAAGCTATACTTTTGCAGGCGATTTTTTTACTACTGAAGCATTTGCCAAAGAGATTATCCCCATAACAAATAAGCGGCTTAAGCATACACCCGAATGGGAAAACGGGCAGCTGTTTTCATCACACAAAACCACTGACCAAACCGTTGCCGCGGGTGCTACTGATGTACTCACTTTTACTGATAGCATTACAGATATCGGCAGCAATTTTGATGGCATCGCATACACCATCCCCGCTAAGGGAAAATACACCTTTAGCTGCGTGTATAAACTAACAACAGGCATTAACTCGCCGCGGCCTGTTATACGCATAATACGCGAAGATACAGACGGCAATGTGCAGGTAATCGCCGCACGCACTATGACGAGTTTGAGCATGCCATTAAATGCCACACTTACCCCCGGCGAACTGGATTTTGAATATGGCGACAAGATATACGTTACCCTGTATGGCGGTGGCGACGGATGTACGTTTGATACATTATTTGGCGGGGCTTTTACCTGCGATGCGATTAGCGATACCTCCATTGCCTATGGGCACCTGTTTGAGTTTGCAGGCAACCTGCCAGTTATCAGCCTGAAAGATTTTGTAAAGGCATTGTGCCAGCGTTATAACCTGTTGCTGTATACTGATGAAGCGGCGAAAACTATCGCGTTTATTCCGTTTAAAACGTTGTATCAAAATCAGCCTAAAGCAATAGACTGGACAAAGAAACTGCATAAGAACAGTATTGAAACAGAACTTCATCCTGATAATTATTCGCAGTACAATATGTTTACTTATTTGAATGATGAAGACGTTGAAACTATCGGTGCCAAGGGTATTTTAGCGCTTAACGATGAAACGGCTGAACTGAAAGAAAAGAAAATTGCACAGCCATTTGCGGCAACAAATTCAATCAGCCGGTTACAAAACCTGACAGTACCACAGATACATTTGATGGAGTATGATGAAGACTCATCGACCTACAAAACACAGGATGTAAAGCCCCGCATTTTGTATTTGGATAGTGTGGAACTGGACGATGCTATTACTTATGCTGATGGCGTAAATACCCAAAGTGACGGCACCACCGCAGAGCCCTTGGCCTGGTTTATTGATAATGCTAAAACTATCAACCTTGGCTTTGCCAATAACCTGCTACCAGCGCACTATACAGAGCTGGACTATATGCTGTACCGCTACAAAAAACTAACGGCTTACTTCAACCTATCGGCGGCAGATGTTATGGGGTTTGATTTTAAAAAGCCCATCTACCTAAAGCAGTATTCAAGCTATTTCTATGTAAATAAAATAGAGGGCTACACACCCAAAAAACTAACTAAAGTTGAATTGATAAAAATGTAACAATGAGTAAAGAAAACATAGTAATAGACATTGCCATAAAGCCTGCGGATATTATGAATCGCATGGCGCAGATTGATGACAAAATAAAGGCATTGCAAAAATCGCTAAGTGGATTGAAAGCCGAAGGGAATGACAATGCCGATGCCATTGCCAAAACCACTTACGAACTGGAACGCGCCACCCGGCAGGCAGAAGATTACGGTCGCACCTTAACGGCAGCCCTAAGTCACGAAGCAATGCAGGGCAGCATAAGCAACCAAATGCAACAAATGGACCAATACTGGCAATACATATACCAGGGTAACCAAACCAGCTTTAGCGATTGGCAAGCCATGCGCGATGCACAAACACTGGCCCAGAAAGACGCCACCCAAACCGATATTGATATGGCAAAGCTGTTTACATCAGAAATGGATAATGTGTTTTTGAGCTCGCTGACAAAAACGGGGTTAAATATGGAAAATTTCAGCCAGGGATTTTTGAATATTATGATGGATATTTTACAGAAACAGTTAAGCGCAGCCTTGTTCAGTGCTACGGCAAACTCGCTGGCTACGCCCCAAAGTGCAGCTACTGGTGGCATAGCAGGCTTCTCGCAGGCAGCCATATTATCAGCAGCTATAAACGCAGCGTTTGGCATTGCTAAAAGCGTACTCTCATCTGGTATAAAAAGCAGCTTTGCCCACGGTGTATTAATCGACGGACCATCTCATAGCAATGGTGGCGTTAAGTATTTCAGTCCGGGCGGGGTGGTAGAGCTGGAAGGTGGCGAGGCTGTCATCAACAAAAAATCTACCCAACAGTTTATGCCTTTGTTATCAGCCATAAACGCGGCCGGTGGCGGGGTAAAGTTTGCGCAGGGTGGGGTGTTGCAGCCTTACAACAATGCCTTGGTTAGTCAAAACATACTAAACCAAATGCCTGCTATTGATTATAAAGCCTTAGCGGCAGCTATAGCGCAAATGCCAGCACCTATAGTGGCGGTAGAAGATATAAACGCGGCACAAACCAAAACCGCACGGATAGTGAATAGGGCTAGTTTGTAAGCGGATTACGAACCAGGAATTGGAAGATAAGCGTACCAACTACCATACCGGCAGCGCCGCCCAGCATGGTGCCAAACATTTTGCGCATACGAACCTTGCGCCTAGCCCCTGCCAGGTAATAGCTATCGAACTCAAGGCCCGGGTGGTGTTTGGTTATTTGCTGTTTAATTCGTGGCTTTATGGATACATTGATAGTGGTAGCCAAAATAGGGCCGCTCCAGCCGTAGATAGCGCCTAAAAAGCTGCCGCCCATACCGGCACCAAAGCCAATGGCAAAGTCGCCGCCGTAGCGGTAGTGGCGGGCGTCGTTATAGCCATGGAGGAAGTTCTCCATGTCTTTAGCGGCAAAGTAGTTGCCGTATAGCGAATCCTGACGGTATATGAACGTTTTTTTGCCTGTAGAATCGGTAATAGAAAAAACTTTTTGTATTGCAGGGCTTATAGTCTTATTATCGCAATAAGTAAATACATTTAATCCAAATGGGTATGGCCTATGCTCACAAAGCCAAATACTAAATTTAGTTGGTTTTCTATCCAATGTAAACTGTATGGTGGGCGGCGCCAGTTCTTTTAGCTTAACGTCGTAAGTGCGGCCGTTCATCATCATAACCTTGCTGGGCGTTTGGGCCTGCAGGGCGAGGGTTAACATAACAGCTATGTATACAAAAATGTAACGCATGGTGTAAAGGTAGTATTTTAGTGATTAGTATTAAATGAAGAGATAAAGAGATAAGGAATTAAAGAATGAAAAACCGGATAAATTAAGTGTTTATTGCATAGCTTTGTTTCAAATAACACTTCGTAACTGACAACTGTCAACGCGAACTATAAACTTAAAAAATGTATCCATTTATCATATACGGAGCTAACGGCTACACTGCCGAGCTTATTGCCGAACTCGCCGTACAAAAAGGTGTTAAGCCACTACTATCGGGCCGCAGTGCCGACAAGGTAGCCGCGGTGGCCAAGCGCTTTGGGCTTGATTACGAGGCCTGCAGCCTTGACGATACCGCAGCGCTAAATGCATTGCTTAAAAAGTCGGGCATATTTATGAATTGCGCAGGCCCCTTTATGCACACGGCCGAAAAGGCTGCTAAAGCATGCATAGCTAACAAGGTACATTACCTTGATATTACAGGAGAATACGTAGTATTTGAAAAAGTAAAAACCTTTGATGCCGAAGCCAAAGCCGCGGGCACTATGCTGCTTAGCGGTACCGGTTTTGATGTGGTACCCAGCGATTGCCTGGCTATGCACCTTAAAAACCGCCTGCCCGGTGCCACGCATTTAACGCTGGCCTTTGCGGCGCTAAAAGGCGGAATGAGTCGCGGCACTACCAAAACAACCATAGAGGGTATGGGCTATGGCGGCATGATACGTAAAGATGGTAAGCTTACCAGGGTGCCAACAAGCTATAAATTTGAAGAGCTAAACTTTGGGCCATACAAATCGTGGGCAGCGGTTATACCCTGGGGCGATATTAGCACCGCGTATACCAGCACCGGCATACCCAATATTGAAGTATTTACCGCATTGAAAAAAGAGCAGCTTAACACACTTAAATGGGGCGACAGGCTGGCACCTATTTTGCGCATGCGGGCTGTAAAAAACTATATGCTGAAACAGGTAGACAAGCGCAAGCCAGGACCTGACGAAAACCGCCGCAACACTACCTTTTGCAACTTTATTGGCATAGCTACCGATGCTAACGGCAACAGGGTAGAAAGCCACCAAACCACGCCTGAAGGCTACAAGCTAACAGCCATTACATCGTTTGGTATTATACAGGAAATACTGGCAGGCAACTTTAAGCCCGGCTACCAAACCCCGGCTACTGTTTACGGTGCCGACTTTATTTTGAAATTTGAGGGTGTAACACGAACTGATATCTAATGAAAAAACTAGGGCTCATTTTGTTAATTTTTATTACAGCCACGGGCTTTGCGCAAGGCGACTACAAGGCTGAAATTACCAAGCGGCTTAGCGAGTATGGCGGGTTTATAAAAACTAAAAATATTGATACGCTGTTTAGCTATATGTACCCTAAGTTTTTTGATGTATTCCCTAAACAGGCCCTTGCCGATGGGATGAAGAAAACTTTTGCAGATACTAACCTGACGATGATGTTTGGCGATGTGGTTGTTACTTCTGTATCTGATGTTTATGAAGAGGATAAAATTAAATACGCGGTAGTAAACTACACCAACACCATAGAGCTTACGCTATCAAAATCGGTAGGGACACAGGTGGTGCTGGAGAGTATGAAAAACACTTACGAGAATGCGTATGGCGCGGCTAACGTAAAGGCCGATTTTGATACCCGCACTTTCAACATAAAAGCTACCAATGCCATGTTTGCCATAAACAACCCAGCCTATGGAAACCGCTGGTGGTTGCTGGAAAAGAAAGACGAGCTACGACCCAATGTTGGGGCTATGATTCCGGCAAAGGCGTGGGAGGTTAAATAAATGAAAACTGAAAGTTGAAACCTGAAAGATAAAAGTGAAAATTTGCAACAACAGCAAGGGATTGAGAGTATCCCCTCTTGAGAGGGGTGCCGAGCACAGCGAGGCGGGGTGTGTAAAAGTATCCTAAAACCCACCCCGTCAAAACATAGTTTTGACACCCCTCCAAGGAGGGGATATAGCTTCGGAAAAAACTGCAAATTTTTCAACAACAGCAAGTGTTACAACGGGTTTAACGGGCGTAAATACCAGCCGCATCGCTTTTTTTCATATATTTGCTTATATAATTGAAGGACTACCCCCTGTGGAAAAAGAGAAAGAAAAGGTAAAGTGTTCGTTTTGCGGACGCACCAAAAAAGAAACCAACGTATTAATTTCAGGCCTTAACGGATACATTTGCGATATATGTGTTGAACAGGCCACCCATATAGTTACCGAAGAGTTGGCACAATCGGGTGTTAAGCCTAAAGGTACTGCCGCCCCTGCTGCTCAGCAAAAAGCGTTTGAGCATACGCTGCTTAAACCTGAAGAAATTAAACTTCACCTGGATGAGTATGTTATAGGCCAGGACGAAGCCAAGAAAGTACTATCGGTAGCGGTATACAACCACTACAAACGCATTGGCCAGCCAGCTATTGCCGAGAGCATAGAGATTGAAAAATCGAACATAATAATGGTGGGCGAAACAGGAACAGGTAAAACCCTTTTGGCCCGCACCATTGCTAAAGTACTGCACGTGCCTTTTTGCATTGCCGATGCTACTGTGTTAACAGAGGCCGGCTATGTGGGCGAAGATGTGGAAAGCATCCTATCGCGCCTTTTACAAGCTGCCGACTATGATGTAAACGCAGCCCAGCACGGTATTGTGTTTATTGACGAGATTGATAAAATTGCCCGCAAAGGCGATAACCCATCTATAACCCGCGACGTAAGTGGCGAAGGTGTGCAACAGGGCTTGCTAAAGCTGCTGGAAGGCGCTACAGTAAACGTGCCGCCGCAAGGTGGGCGTAAGCACCCCGAGCAAAAAATGATTCAGGTTGACACCAAAAACATCCTGTTTATTTGCGGTGGTGCTTTTGATGGTATTGATAAGCTGATTAGTCGCCGCTTAGGCTCGCAAACCGTTGGCTATACTGCCTTGCAGGACAGTGAAAATGTTGACAAAGAAAACCTGCTAAAATATTTAACCCCGGTTGACGTTAAAGCCTTTGGTTTGATACCCGAACTTATAGGCCGCCTACCGGTATTAACCCACCTGAATCCGCTGGATGCTGATGCATTGCGCCGCATATTAACCGAGCCTAAAAACTCGCTAATGAAACAGTATATACGCCTGTTTGAGATTGACGGTGTGAAACTAGTTATTGAAGACGAGGTGCTTGACCTGATTGTACAAAAAGCGGTTGAGTTTAAGCTGGGCGCACGCGGTTTACGCTCTATTTGCGAAGCGGTAATGTTGGATATGATGTACGAAACACCATCTAACAAAAATACTAAAACGCTAAAAATTGACGTTGAATACGCGCAGAAGAAACTGAAAGGCTCTATACTGAATAAGTTGAAAGCCGCTTAGTTTCATTGACAATTGTAAATTGTCAATGAACAATTATGAATTATGAGTTATGAATTATCAGGATTTTCATTCTTTAGTTCTTTATCTTTTTAATTCTTTAATTAGCATACATACATGAAGAAGACGCTTGCCATTTTGTTTCTTTTATTTACAGCCACGCTGGGTTTAAAGGCTGGGCTTGTTGGCGATACATCGCACATAAAAACAGCGTTGCGGATAATTTTACCCGAAGACAAAGGCGGTTGGGATTATTTTTTTCAGGTTGATGGTATGGGTACTCCCCCGCTCCAACTTACAGGCATTGAAAACGCTGTTACTATAGATAATGGTAAAAAAGCATGGCGCAAGGCCTATATCTACGCTATTAACACTGATAAAACCAAGCAGACCAATAAATACAGCATTAAAGCCGCAGGCAGGCCCATTTTTCTATTGGTAAAAGGCACCAACGGGGTATATGTTCAAGCTAAAAAATTGCGCATAAACAAGTACACAATACTAAGGCAGGCCATACCCGAAGATAAGCGGATGCCGTGGGTGTATTAGTTCCCGGTTCCAGTTGCCCGTTGTCAGTAAAAAGTTACTCTTCAAGATAAATTGCAGGGAACTGAGAACAGGCAACTGGCAACTAAATACTATCTTCGCAACCCATTACATTATACATTATGAGTGATAAATTTGATTACGCTACCCGTGAGGAGAACTACTCTAAATGGTACAACGACCTTGTTGTAAAGGCCGATTTGGCCGAGAATAGCGCCGTGCGCGGTTGTATGGTTATTAAGCCATACGGCTATGCCATTTGGGAGAAAATGCAGCAGACTTTAGACACTATGTTTAAAGACACAGGCCACGTTAACGCATACTTTCCGCTGTTTATACCTAAATCGTTTTTTAGCAAAGAGGCTGCCCACGTAGAGGGTTTTGCTAAAGAATGTGCCGTTGTTACCCACTACCGCCTGCGCAATGCCGAGGGTGGTGGCATAGAAGTTGACCCCGATGCTAAGCTGGAGGAAGAACTTATCGTTCGCCCTACATCTGAAACCATTATATGGAACACCTACCGTGGCTGGGTACAAAGCTACCGCGACCTTCCTATCCTCGTTAACCAATGGTGTAACGTAGTGCGTTGGGAGATGCGTACGCGCTTGTTCTTGCGCACGGCAGAGTTCTTGTGGCAAGAAGGCCATACGGCCCACGCAACGTCGCAAGAGGCTATTTTTGAAGCAGAACAAATGCTTGATGTGTATGCTGATTTTGCTGAGAACTTCTTAGCCATGCCAGTTGTAAAAGGTATTAAAACCGCTAACGAGCGTTTTGCCGGAGCATTAGAAACCTATTGCATAGAGGCTATGATGCAGGATGGAAAAGCCTTACAGGCAGGCACATCGCACTTCTTAGGCCAAAATTTTGCAAAAGCGTTTGATGTTAAGTTTACCGGTAAAGATGGTAAGCAGGATTATGTTTGGGCAACTTCGTGGGGCGTTTCTACCCGTTTGATGGGTGCCCTGATTATGACCCATAGCGACGATAAGGGCTTAGTGTTGCCTCCAAAACTGGCACCATTTCAAGTGGTTATTGTGCCTATTTATAAAACTGATGAAGAGGCAGAGCGTATTGCTGAATTTGCGAAACGCCTTACTGCCGAGTTTAAACAGGCAGGCATATCTGTTAAGTTTGACAACCGCGATACCCACAAGCCCGGCTTTAAATTTGCCGAACATGAATACCGTGGTGTGCCTGTGCGTATTGCCGTTGGTCCGCGCGATTTAGATAATGGTACGGTTGAGGTTGCCCGTCGCGATACCTTGACTAAAGAGGTTGTTGCCCAAGGCGAACTGGTAAGCACTATTAAAGGCTTGCTGGAAGAAATTCAATCTAACCTATATAACCGCGCACTTAAACACCGCGAAGACAACACCTGCAAGGTTGATACCTGGGATGAGTTTACCGCTAAGCTTGAAGACGGTGGCTTTATCTACGCCCACTGGGACGGTACATCTGAAACTGAACAGAAGATAAAAGAGCTGACCAAAGCTACTATACGCTGCATACCAATTGGCAATGCTAAAGAAGATGGCAAGTG
>CAMBQF010000063.1 GCA_945869825.1 Chitinophaga pinensis
TATTAATTCCGCCCTCTCCAAGCTTAACGGGTATTTTATCTTTAAATAAGGGGATTAGCTGCCCACGGCGGTTAATTTCCGCAATAAGCAGTTTAAAAGTGTTAGTCCCTAAGTCTATTACAGCTATTTTCAATGCCAGTGGGTTAGGATGTAAAAATAGGGTAAGTTTTGGTATAGAACTATCCGATAAGTATTAAATTTTGTTTTGTGTATATTTGATGTAAACCAATACTTTAGCACAATTAATAAGCCAGTAATGAAACTACGTATACTATTTGTCGCCTTACTATCAGCAACATTAGCCATGGCGCAGCTGCCTGAGCAGGATTGTATTGGTGCAATTTTTATTTGTTCTCCAGAGCCTGTAACATATGCTAATGAGTTAAATGGAGCCGGAAATGTTACGAATGAATTATCAGGTAATAACTCATGCACAGGAGTAGAGCAAAACTCTGTCTGGTTTAAAGTTTATACTAAGCTGGATGGTGTACTTAGCTTTACAATAACACCCGATATTCAATCGTCGGCAGACCTGGATTTAGATTGGGTTGTGTACAACCTAACTGATGGATCTTGCCAAAACCTTTTTTCTTACAATACAACCTATGTGTCTTGTAATTATAGTTCACCTGAAGGAACGAATTCAACTGGGGCAAATGGTTCTACAGGTGTAGAATTTGAGCCTGTAATACCCGTTCAGTCTGGTGAGGTTTATTATATAATGGTTTCAAGGTTTGCTGGTATTTCAAGTTCTATTACAATAGACTTTAATGGCAGTACCTGTTTAGGCAACCCACAGCCTTTTGGTTTTAATTCAACGCTTTTGCCCAGTCTGTGCGAGCCCAATGAATTAAATGTATATTTAGACCAGGCTGTGCAATGCATTGGATTTGAGCATGCTGATTTTAAGTTGTACAACAGCAATAATCAACAAATACCTATTGTAAATATTACTAAACCTGAATGCGATAATTCTTTTGATTATATAAAATCATTTAAATTGGTTTTAGGGCAGGATTTAATTGTCGGGCAACAATACAATCTGGTTAAAGACGGCGATGTTTTTGTTCCCTGTGGTGAAATAGATCAAACCTACGCCGAAATAACATTTGATGCACAGCCATTTAATTTTGGCACTATAAGTTTTGATATTAATATGGATACCTGTAGCCAACGGGTTGTTGTTGATGCTGTTTTTCAAGATACACTATCAACAAATACTTATAGTTGGCTTGTCCCTCATGGTACCAGTATATCGCCTTACCAACCGTTTGTGTCAGGTTTAAATGATGGTGAATATACCTTCAGTATTACAACTTCTACCGGGTGTAAGGCTAGCCATACTGAATTTATAGATGTGTTTAATTACAACCAGATTGATGCTGTAGATATAGATTTTACAGGCGATACCGCTTACGCATTGCCCAATTTTTTTCAATCGTATTTTTGGCAATTACGCACTGTTAATGGCGCTATACAAACTACACACACAACCTATGCTCCTGTAAATTATATTGAATTGTCAGATTTTCCTATTGAATATCCTTGTATTGTATATGTTTATGGCCGAGATGAATACAACTGTTCAAAATATTATTACATAGGTTATCCTGTTTACTTATGGGCAGATGTTAATGAAAATCCGGTCTTTTCATCTGTCGTTGTTAATGATAATATTATCAAAGTATCATTCTTAAACAATATTAATGGTCAGTTAACAGTTTATAATATGTCAGGCCAAGCATTGCAATCACAATTAATTAAAAATTCAAAAGCTGTTCAGTTAGACATAAACAGCTATGCCGAAGGCTTGTACATCCTCAACTTTACCAATAGCAAAGGGCAAAGCTATTCAACCAAACTAGTTAAGATAGCTGATTAACCTTTATAGAACAACCATTTACCAAGTTCCCTCCAGCTGGTTTTTTTGCCATACATCAAAATACCCGTACGGTATATGCGGCCGGCCAACCAGGTTACAAAAACAAAGGTTACCGCCAGCGATACCATTGACAGGGCTATTTGCCACATTGGAGGGTCGAAAGGCATACGCACCATCATAATGATAGGGGAGGTGAGTGGTATTATTGATAGCCAGAAGGCCACAGGCCCATCGGGGTTGTTGAGTACAAACTGCATCATCACAAAGCCAAATATCATGGGCAGTGTGATGGGGAGTATAAACTGCTGGCTGTCGGTCTCGTTATCTACTGCCCCGCCAATAGCTGCAAACATAGCGCCATATAGCAGGTAGCCCAGTATAAAGTATACTATAAAAGAGAATACTATTTTGCCAAAAGGCAGCTCCATTATAGCGTTTAGCGCCTGCCCACGCTCTAACGATACATCAGCATTATCCTTTTGCATAGGGTCGGTTGGCTGTTGCGACGATATTTCTTTGGCTACGTTTTGCGAGTCGTACTTATCAGTACCCACCATAGTTTGTGCAGCTGTGGCTATAGTAGCGCTTAGTACCACCCATAATACAAACTGGGTAAGCCCTACCAGGCCAACACCAATAATTTTGCCCAACATCAGCTGGAATGGCTTAACCGACGATACAATAACCTCTACAATGCGGCTGGTTTTTTCTTCCATAACGCCACGCATAATCATGTTGCCATACATAAAAATAAAGAAGTAGATAAGCACCCCTAACAATATACCTATAGCCATATTAAGTTCGGCACTTTTCTCCTTCTGTTTACCGGTATCATCAATCTCTACCGACTTAATATTGACCCTTTGCAAGGTTTTATCAACTAATTTTTTATCAATACCCGATGTTTCCAGCTCACGGCTGCGTATTTCTTCCGTTAGTACGTTCTCTATATAAGACCTAACACCTAAGCCAATACTTTTAGAAGAAATTAAACGGGTATAATTTTTTACCTGGTTAAAATCGCCCTGAGTAGTTATGGGAATATCCAACACTGCGTAAAAATTGTTGGTTTCAAAATTCTGAAGTGCGCTGTTTATCCCCGATGGCTCTATATGTACAAACTTAATTTTATCCGTCTCCTTTTCTTTAAGGGCAGAGTAGTATAGCATAGAAGGGTCGGATACGGCGATAGTCCTAACCTCGTCTGACACCTGTGCCAATAAAATAGGCAGTACCGTTATTGCCCCAAATAATAAAGGGCCTAAAATGGTCATTATAATAAAGGCCGGTTTGCGAACGCGGGTTATGTATTCGCGTTGTATAATAAGCGATATCTTTCCCATGTTATGCTTGGTTTTCTGTTGGGATGCCACCAATAGGCTGCCCGGTTACTAATGAAATAAAAATCTCGTTTACGGTAGGTATCAGTTCTTTAAAACCATGCACCTTGCAAACAGGCAATACGGCATTTAGCAAATCGTTAGGGGTGTTGGCACCCAATAACCTAACCTGCGCGCGGTTTATGCCATCTTCTTCGTGCTTGCTTACCAGTTCGTAACCGGCCCATAGTGCGTTGCTAAAGCTTATCCAGTTGCCTTCAAAATCAACCTCGTACAGGTTGTTTTTAAAACGGTGGCGAATTTCTTTCACCTGCCCGTCCAGTATCTTCTCCGATTTATTTATCAGCGCAATATGGTCGCACATTTCTTCCACACTCTCCATACGGTGGGTAGAGAAGATGATGGTAGAGCCTTTCTTTTTCAGTTCCAGTATCTCGTTCTTTACCAGCTCTGCATTCACAGGATCGAAACCGCTAAAAGGCTCGTCAAATATTAGTAAGGGTGGCTCGTGCAATACGGTAATAACAAACTGCACCTTTTGCGCCATACCCTTTGATAGTTCTTCTACCTTCTTTTTCCACCAAGGCATAATCTCCATCTTCTCAAACCAATACTTTAGGCGCTTTTGGGCCTCTTGCCTGCTTAAGCCTTTAAGGCGCGCCAGGTAAAGGGCTTGTTCGCCAACCGCCATTTTGCGATACAGGCCGCGCTCTTCTGGCATATAGCCAATAAGCTCAACATGCTTGGGACTTAGGTGTACGCCGTTAAATTTAACCTCGCCACTGTCGGGCCCGGTTATCTGGTTTATAATGCGGATAAGCGATGTTTTACCGGCCCCGTTGGGCCCAAGTAAGCCATAAACAGTACCCGTTGGTACCGCTATGCTTACATTATTAAGGGCGGTGTGGTTGTGGTACCGCTTGGTAATATTAGTAGCTTCAAGAAGATTCATAAAAGACAAAAATAGAATATTGCGAATTTATTGCTAATAAGTGTTATCAACTGCCATTAAATTACATAAATTGACAACTATATTATTGCAAATCTTGCCAGCTTCTTCTGCGTTGAAGTTTAAGGTCTTGCAAAACAGATGCTTTTACCCTGATGTTGATGTTGTAGCTTTTGCGGAAACCGAAAGGTATCCAGTTGGCCGATAGCTCCCAGCAATGCAAGTCACGGTAAATATCCAGTGATGTAAATGCTATCTCTTTATTGATAAAGTCGTAGCCCGAGCTAAAGCCCAGTTTGGTTTTGGCTGATATCCTAAGGTCGCCCGAGAAGTTAAGCGTTTGCGTAACCTTGGGGCTAAACTCAGTACCGGCCGCAGCGGGGTTATAGTTTAGGTTGTAGCTAACGTTTAAGGTATAGGGTAGGTTAAAGTCGACAAATAAGTCGGGGTTGGCATTTTTCTTTTTCAACACTTCTTCCTCATCGGGCGTTAGGTTTTTCTTCACTACCGATTTATCCTTTGGCCTCAAGGCAAGGTTAAGTGCCATGTTGGCGCCGCTAACGCGCACTAGGCGTTTGTTTTTTGATTCGGACCATTCGCTTTTATTTACACGCACATTATTAATAGCGGCATAGGGGTCTAGCGATGTACTAAAGTTTACGCCCAGGTTTTTGAATAGGGTGGTGCGCCCGCTAATAGAAATCTGCGACCACCGTAATGAGTCGGCAGCTATGTTATATGAACTGGCTATTGTTAGCTGGTCTATAAGGGATACCTTTTTAAGGCCCGTACCTGTGGTATCTTTTCTGTCGCGCACCTTCATTTCCAGGTTGTTGCCCAGGCTAAGGCCCACTAAGCCCTGCTTGCCAACGCTGGGTTGCCCGTAAAGTCCAATCTCGTATGGCGAGTACGATCCATACGTGCCATTAGGGCCATAATAACCAAAAATTTGGGTGTTAAAGTCGGGCCGGTAGCTCATGTTTATTTGGGGGGTTAGCACATGCCGTATGGCTGCTATCTTTCCCCGCTTAAACTCGTACATGCCATACAAGCGTGTACTGAGCGTTCCTGTAATGTTAAACTCGCTGCGGTTACGTATGTTGGCTATATTCTGCCAAAAGAAGTTGGTGTCAACCACCAGCGTTTGGGTGGCGTTATCAAAATACTTGTCTACTGTGGCAAAGTAGGTGCGGTTTACCGCGTTTATAGCCGGGCTAAAGGTAAAGTACTTAAGAACTTTAAACTGCGTGCTTGCTGATATAGTAGCCTGCACCCCGTTTTGTACACCGCGATATGTTGCAGGGTTGCGTAATAAAGTGTCTTTGGTATTAAGCTGGTTGCGGAAGTTTACGTTGGCGCTAACACCAATGTTCTCGTACCATTTTTTGTTGCCTATCTGCACTTTGCGTTTAAAGGGGAAAAAGCGGTTTACGTTAAACTGGCCTTCAGGCAGGGTAATGCTGATATCGCGGGTGTTGGTATTTTGGCTGTGACCCAGATTTAACGAGAAACTGTACCACGATTTTGAAAGCGAGTAAGCAATACTGGACAGGAAGGTATTGGTAATAATAAGCGTTGGGTTTTGCGAGTTGAAGCTGTTGAAATTGGCTGAGCCGGCATTTACATTGGCTGAGAAACTGCTACCCGGCCTGGCTTTGGTATCCTGTGCATGGCGCCAGCGGATAAAGAAGTTGTTTTGCGAGCTATAGCCACCGTTGGGTATATCTTTAAAAAAGCGGCTGCCAAATACGTTTTTTGAATAGCTAAGGTCTATCGCACCATTAAACTTGTAGCGGGTAGCGTATTGCGATATTGCTTTAACACCAAAGCTACCAAGACTGTATATGTCAGCCAGCAGGGCAAGGTCAATATGGTCGTTAATGCCAAAGTAATAGCCGCCGTCTCTAAGAAAGTAGCCTTGTGCAGGCGAGTTGCCATAAGTAGGTATAACAATACCCGAACTACGCCCCTTTTTGTTGGGGAAAAAGCCAAAAGGTATCGCTAGTGGGGTAGGAATATCCTCAATAGTTAAATAAGCAGGGCCAGTTACAATCTTATTGTTTTTTATTATTTTAAGCCTTGTGGCATTAATTGCAAAGTGTGGATGCTCGAGATTGCAGGTAGTATATTGCCCATGGCGTATGTATATATTATCCTCTGCATCCTTCTTAATGGTTTCGCCATGAATAAAGCCCTCGCCTTCTTGTGTTATTACCTGACTAATACGGGCACGCTTGGTTTTATAGTTATAGCGCATACTATCGGCTACAAACGATGTCTGGTCTTGCGTAAATAACGGCTTACCTATAATTTTACCAAGACTATCGAGCAACCCCCAAGCTGATATTACCTGCGTTTCAGAGTTTATGTTGATGTAATCAGCCTTAAGGTCAATGTCCTCGTACTTAACAGTAGCTTTGCCATACAGGTATATCATTTTTTTATTCACATCAAAGCGTATAGAATCTTCGGCCGTATACTCCACTTTCGACTTTAATGCCTTCTTTGAAATCTTAACACTATCTACCTTCTGTATAGGTATCGTATCGTCAGGCATTACCTTTTTAGCCGTGTCAACCTGGCTTTTAATTTCTTTAATGGTTTGAGCGTTGAGTTGGATACACGGTAAAAGCGTGGCTAATGTTAATAAAGCCGTTAATGTTAAAATGTATTTAACTAAAATTTTACGCACTTGCAGTATTAAATTTGCACTGTAATAGGAAAATAATGCCAAAACTAATGAAAGGTAACATATCAGGCATACAACGCAGAGCATTGCTTTTTAGTGCCCTATTGTTTATAGTGGCTGCTTCCCTCAGTTTGTTGGGCAAAAGTAGTGCAAAACAAACTATGCCCTACGCCAAACCTTTGGCTGATAAAATCAAAACGGTGGTTATAGATCCCGGTCATGGTGGGCACGATAGTGGATGCCTTGGCTCATCTGCCCAGGAAAAAAATGTGGCACTATCTATTTCGCTTAAGCTTGGTAAGCTTATTGAAGATAATTTTCCAGATGTAAAGGTTATCTATACCCGTAAAACCGATGTGTTTGTTGAGCTTTACCGCCGAGCCCAAATAGCTAACGATGCCCATGCCGACTTGTTTATCTGTATTCATTGCAATTCGGGCCCTAAAGCCGCTTTTGGTGCCGAAACCTATGTTATGGGTTTGCACAAAACCGAAGGTAACCTTGGGGTAGCCAAGCGCGAGAACTCTTCAATATTAATGGAAGACAGCTACGACAAGAAATATGAGGGCTACGACCCAAACTCTGATGAGGCCGATATTATCTTCTCACTTTATCAAAGTGTCTATTTAGACCGTAGCCTGCAGTTTGCCGCCAAAGTGCAAGACCAGTTTCGTGGCTATGCTAAGCGCTATGACCGTAAGGTGCGCCAGGCTGGATTTCTTGTGCTTTGGAAAACATCAATGCCCAGCGTTTTAATAGAAACTGGTTTTTTAACCAATTCGGATGAGCATGACTACCTGGCATCTAAAAAAGGGCAACAAATTATGGCAGCCTCCATATACCGCGCCTTTATAGATTACAAAAGCGAGGTGGACGGGGTTAAATATGAAGATGGCCTTAAAACCGACACCATAGCCGGTTATAAACCAGGTCAAAAAGAAGTTGTGGTAAAACCGCCTAAAGATAAAGATACGGCTACCGTAACATTAGTAATACCACCATCGGTAAAGGTTGTTAAGCCTATTATTAAAGATACAGTTATGCCTAACCCAGCTAAGGTAGTTAAGCCCATTTTAGCCGATGAACCTTATAATTTTGGGGTTGAAGACAATTCAGGTATTGTGTACAGGGTGCAGTTTTATACCTCGCCTTCGCAAATTCCATTTAAATCGCCCAAGTTTGCTGGGCTTGATAAAATTTTTGAATACCGTATGGATGGTATATATAAATATACCGCCGGCAGGTTTACTAGCTATAAAGATGCTCTTGCATACCAGGCAGTTGTTAGAACAAAAAATTTTAAAGATGCGTTTGTAATAGTGTTGAAAGATAATAAAAGGCTTACAGGTTCAGATGTTAAAAACTATTTTAAATAGTGTCTAAGTTGTAATTTGCTTTAAACATGCAACCTATAATAAGGGATTTTTTAAAAAATACTCTGCATGCATACATTTTTTGTCCGTAAAACTGATTATATTAGCTCCCTGTAAACACTAAGCAATTTGAAAATTTCGAGAGAAATAAAAATAGGCGTAGTAGTGCTTTTGTCGCTTGCCCTCTTTGTATGGGGGTTTAGTTTTTTGCAAGGCACTGACATATTTAAAAAGTCGAAAGATTTTTACGTAGTATATAATAATGTTGACGGTTTGGGTGTAAACAACCCAGTTGAAGTTAACGGCCTGTCTGTGGGCAGTGTAAAGGAAATTTACCTACACCCTGACGGTTCGGGCAAAATAGTAGTCCGTTTTGCAATTACAAATAAAGATTTTAAGTTCAATAATAAATCGGTAGTTAAAATTGTAAGTTCAGATTTATTGGGTACCAAGGCCGTACAAATATTTCCCTCAAAAGATGGTAAAGTAGCTGTGCCAGGCGATACGCTGCCTGGCGAGGTACAAGGCAGCCTGCAAGATGAAGTTAACAAAACCATATTGCCCTTAAAAACCAAAGCAGAACAGTTACTTTCATCCGTAGACTCTGTAATTGTTATTTTTCAAAGTGTGTTCAACGATGAAACCCGCGAGGATTTGCGCCGTAGCTTCTCTAATATTTCATCAACTATTGCAACACTGTCGCATACAACTGCAGAGTTTGACACACTTATAACAGGTCAAAAAACGCGTTTAGCATCTATCATTGGTAATGTTGATGATATAACCAAAAACATAAAAGAGAATAACGATAAAATTAACCTTATTATTAATAACATAGCTTTAGTTTCCGACTCTTTGGTTAAAGCAAATATTGTTGGCACAATTAATAGCGTAAACAAATCGATGGTTGACTTTGCCGATATTACAAAAAAGATTAACGATGGCAATGGCAGTTTAGGTATGCTAATTAATAACGATAGTTTGTATAACGAATTGAATGGCAGTGCAAAATCACTTAACACATTAATAAAAGATCTAAACGAAAATCCTGAACGTTATGTTCATTTCTCAGTATTTGGCCGAAAACAAAAAAAGGAGAAAAAGGTTAGTAATTAGGTTTTTACTTTTCTATCAAAACAATATAGCATGCATTTGGTAAGTATTATAGCCTTTGTATTGATTTTTGCGGCAGCCGTATCGCTGTTTGTTATCAACATCCGCAAAATATTACGTAATATAAACCTTGGCAAAGACCAGGTTATAAATGATAACACGCCTGCACGGTGGAGGCAAATGGTGCTGGTGGCACTTGGTCAGTCTAAAATGTTAGCACGCCCCATCCCGGCCTTTTTTCACGTTATTATCTATGTTGGCTTTATACTTATAAATATTGAGGTAATTGAGATTTTAGTAGATGGTTTCACCGGATCTCACCGCACCTTTATGGACGTATTGAATTTTGACGGATTTCCTTTATACAACATTGCAATAGCATTTTTTGAGGTATTGTGCGTGTTGGTTTTAATTGCCTGCTTTGTATTTTTATATCGCCGCTATATTTCAAAAGTACCCCGTTTAGCATCTAAAGACCTTGATGGATGGCCACGTAAAGATGCAACCTACATTTTGCTTGCTGAAATTGTTTTAATGACAGCATTACTTGTAATGAACAGTGCCGACCATGCACTGCAGTCTACAGGCTTTAACTTTCCTATAAGTACACCTTTATACAATGCATTATTTCAAGATATTAGCGAAGGCTCTTTGCATACTATTGTATTGGTAGCTTGGTGGTTGCACCTTGTAGGTATATTAGCTTACTTAAACTACTTACCATTTTCTAAACACTTCCATATAGTATTGGCTTTCCCAAATGTATGGTATGCTAAGCTTACCCCAAAAGGGCAGTTTACTAATATGGAGAGTGTAACAAATGAGGTTAAAGCTATGTTAGATCCATCATTTACACCTCCGCCACTAGCTGAAGGTGAAGTGATGAAGTTTGGAGCTAAAGATGTAAACGACCTTAGCTGGAAAAACCTGTTAGATGCCTATAGCTGTACGGAGTGTGGCCGTTGTACATCAGAGTGCCCTGCCAACCAAACAGGTAAACTCCTTTCTCCACGCCGTATTATGATGGCAACCCGAGATAGGATGGAAGATGTTGGCAAAAGCCTTGATGCGAAAGGCCCCGGTTTAGCTGACGGTAAAACCTTATTGTACGATTATATTAGTGCTGAAGAGTTATGGGCCTGTACATCGTGCAACGCTTGCGTGCAAGCTTGCCCGGTAAACATCGATCCATTGAATATTATTGTTGAGCTACGTCGCTCTATGGTAATGGAAGACTCAAAAATGCCTGATGCCCTTGCTGGTGCTATGACTAATATAGAGAATAATGGTGCGCCATGGCAGTTTTCGCCAGCAGACCGTTTAAACTGGGCTACGGAAAACTAAAAGTTAAAAACTAAAATAATACTTCATTCTACTCCCACCCCAGAGGGAGAGGAGGGAAGGGTAAGGCAAAAAATAAATAAATGAGCAACGCTGAACTTTTAAAGGTTACTACCATGGCCACTGCAATTGCAGAAGGCCGTACACCTGAGTATCTGTTTTGGGTAGGATGCGCTGGTAGCTTTGACGACCGCGCAAAGAAAGTAACCAAAGCCTTGGTTAAAATTTTAAATTTTGCAGGTATAGATTTTGCCGTTTTAGGCACAGAAGAAAGCTGCAGTGGTGATCCTGCCAAACGCGCAGGAAATGAGTTTTTATACCAGATGATGGCTATGCAAAACATTGCAACGCTTAATGCCTATGGTGTAAAAAAGATTGTTACGGCCTGCCCGCATTGCTTTAACACCCTTAAAAATGAGTATCCTGCCCTTGGCGGAGAGTATGAGTTAGTGCACCATACACAGCTTTTACAAAGCCTGTTAGACAGTGGTAAAATTACAATTGAGGGTGGAGAATTTAAAGGCAAGCGCATTACATTTCATGACCCTTGCTACCTTGGCCGCGGTAACGATATTTACGAAGCCCCACGCGAGGTTATTAAAAAACTCGATGTTGAGTTGGTAGAGATGAAACGTAGCAAAGCTAATGGCTTTTGTTGCGGTGCCGGTGGTGCGCAAATGTTTAAAGAGGCAGAGCCTGGTAACCAGGAAGTTAATGTAAATCGTGCCGAAGAAGCATTAGGCCAAAATCCTGCTGTTATTGCTGTTGGTTGCCCATTTTGTAATACTATGATGACCGACGGTGTTAAGCACTTTGAAAAAGAAGCGGAAGTGAAGGTACTTGATGTAGCTGAAATGATTGCACAGGCCAACGATTTATAAGCTTATCTACCAATCAGCACAAATTAGAATAATATATACAACCCCGATAGTATTGTCGGGGTTTTTTAATAAATTCGCAACCCGAAAGAAGTAACTATGAACATTCACGAATATCAAGGTAAAGAAATACTTAAAAGCTACGGCGTAGCTATACAAGAAGGTATTTTAGCCCATACTGCCGAAGAGGCCGTTGAAGCTGCTAAAAAATTAAAAGAGCAAACCAACACCCCTGTGTGGATTGTGAAAGCACAAGTACACGCAGGTGGCCGCGGCAAAGGTGGTGGTGTAAAAGTAGCAACATCGTTAGATGCTGTTAAGGAAAAAGCCGAAGCAATGATTGGTATGACGCTGGTAACTCCACAAACAGGTCCTGAAGGTAAGTTGGTTCGCAAAGTGCTTATTGCACAAGATGTTTATTACGAAGGAGCTTCTAAGCCACTTGAGTTTTACGTAAGCGTATTGTTAGACCGTGCTAAAGGTCAAAACGTTATTATGTACAGCACAGAAGGTGGTATGGACATTGAAGAAGTGGCACACAACACCCCAGAGAAAATATTTAAAGAAGCTATTGACCCTAAAGTAGGCCTACAGGCTTTCCAGGCACGTAAAATAGCCTTCAACTTAGGATTAAGCGGAGAGGCGTTAAAGAATATGGTAAAGTTCATTACCTCTCTTTACACTGCCTACGATGCGATTGATGCTTCTCAGTTTGAAATCAACCCCGCCCTTAAAACATCAGACGATAAAATTATCGCTGTTGATGCAAAGGTGAATATTGATGATAACGCCCTTTACCGCCACCCTGCAATTGAGGCTATGCGCGATAAAGACGAAGAAGATGCTACCGAAGTAGAAGCGGCTGAGTTTAACCTTAACTATGTTAAGCTTGACGGCAACATAGGCTGTATGGTAAACGGTGCAGGTTTAGCCATGGCAACTATGGATATTATTAAACTATCAGGTGGTGAACCTGCTAACTTCCTTGATGTTGGCGGTACTGCCGATGCTGCTCGTGTTGAGCAGGCTTTCCGCATTATCCTGAAAGATCCTAACGTTAAAGCCATCTTGGTAAATATATTTGGCGGTATCGTTCGTTGCGACCGTGTAGCGCAAGGCATTGTAGATGCTTACCACAACATGGGCAATATAAATGTTCCTATTATTGTGCGTTTGCAAGGTACCAATGCTGTTGAAGCAAAGGCTATTATTGATAATTCAGGCCTCAAGGTAAAATCAGCTATTCAGTTACAGGAAGCTGCCGATGCTGTTAAAGAGGTTTTGGCAGGCGTTTAGTCTTATTAATATTAGATTGATTTTAAATAAAAAAGGGAGGCTTTGCCTCCCTTTTTTATTTAAAGCTTAAACCCTTTATTTACTGAAATGTTATATCACAATGAAACACATTACCGCTGCTGATATTGAGGCGCAAGACAAGATATACCGTATAAACCTAATAAATAGCATTACAGGTTACAAGCCTGCCAACCTTATAGGCACTATAGCCGGCAACGGGCAAACCAATTTGGCCATTATCAGTTCTGTGGTGCACTTGGGGTCTAATCCCTCATACATTGGCTTCTTCTCAAGGCCCGGCAGTGTGCCGAGGCATACGATAGAGAATATCAGAGATACCGGATTCTTCACCATAAATCACATCCATAGTCCTTTTATTGCACAAGCGCATCAAACATCGGCCAATTACCCCCGCAATATATCAGAGTTTCAAGCGTGTGGTTTTGATGAAGAATACCTGCACAATTTTAAAGCGCCTTTTGTTAAGCAAAGCCAAATAAAAATAGGCTTATCGTTTGTAGAAGAAACCCTTATTAAAACCAACGGAGTGGTATTGGTTGTTGGTAAAATTGAAAGCATAATACTTCCTGATGATGTTTTACAAGCCAATGGCAGCCTTGATTTAAGACTGGTTGATGATGTTTGCATTACGGGGTTGGATACCTACAATAAAGTAACCCCCATTACAACCTTACCCTACGCAAGGGTATAAAAAATCCCGCCATTTTTAGTCGACGGGATTCTATTATTTTATTTTCCTATCCTAGGAGAGGGGTGAGGTTCTTTTACTTCTTCAACAAATCACGTATTTCTGTAAGCAATTTTTCTTCGTTAGTTGGCTCCGTGGCAGGTGCAGGTGCTGCTTCGTCTTTCTTCTTCATTCGGTTATAAGCCTTAACTACCAAGAACAAGAAGAATGCGGTAATTAAAAATACAATGCTCACCTGTATAAAGTTGCCATATTTAATCTCAGCATCACCCAGTTTTAAAACAAGGTCTTTAAAGTCTATTCCTTTTAGTGCGTAACCAATGGGTGGCATAATAATATCATTAACAGCAGAGTCAACAATTTTACCAAATGCACCGCCAATTACAACACCTACAGCAAGTTCTACTACATTTCCCTTGCTTATAAAGTCTTTAAATTCTTTCATCATTCCCATAGTCCTGAGAGTTTTTTTAGGTTATTAATTAATTGATGTTTTTTATGGTGTCTAATTCTACTACAAAAATATCTTCGTCCTCTTTGCTAAAGTAGTAGTGTTCGCGGGCATACTTCTCAACAAAACTTGGGTCGGTATCCAACGCGTTTAGCTGAAAGGTATAATCGTCAATCTTATCAGAAAAATATTTCTTTTCAGCCCTTAGCTTATTTAATTCGCCCCTGCCTTGCGCCTGACTAATAAGGTTGTTTTCATCAAAAAATACAAGCCAAACTATAAACAGTACAATGGTAACAATGTACCTGTTTAATACCCATCTGTTTATCTTTTTTCTGATTTTCATAATGTTAACAAATATAAAATTTATACAATACCAAACCTGTTTTGTAATATAAAAGTAATTCACCTGCCATTGTTAAATCAAACATAATGCCTTTGGAATAAGCAAACCATGGTACAGTATATTAGTGCTATTGTGTGGGATAGTTATAAAAAAGGCTTTAAGGCTTATCTGCAACTTGAAAAATCGCTGAGTGGAAACTCAGTTGATGCTTATATACATGATGTAGATAAACTGGCGCAATACTTTGATGCTGTTGGGCAAGCACCTGTTGTAGCCGATGTTAAGCTAAGCCACTTACAGGAGTTTTTAATCTGGATAAATGAGTTGGGCATGGCTGATAGGTCGCAAGCCCGGATGATATCAGGAATTAAGGCTTTTTTTCGTTTTTTGGTGGTTGAGCAGGTTATAAATACTGACCCTGCCGAATTGCTGGAAATGCCCCGCCTTACACGAAAAATACCAGAGGTGCTTACCGAGGAAGAGATTAAAAAACTGCTTGATTTAATTGACCGCAGCACCCCAGAGGGGGAACGCAACCGCGCGATGCTGGAAACCCTCTATGGCTCTGGACTTCGTGTGTCAGAACTGGTTACCCTGAAAATATCCGACTACTTTCCTAATGATGGGTTTATAAAAGTGGTTGGCAAAGGCGATAAGCAACGGCTTGTCCCTATTGGCAATATGGCCATGAAGCATATCAATATCTATTTAAAAGACGTGCGGGTGCATTTGTTTATTAAAAAAGGGGCCGACGATATTATGTTTTTGAATAGGCGAGGGGCTGGGTTAACGCGTGTTATGGTGTTTACTATAATAAAACAGCTGGTAGCCAAGGCCGGAATTAAAAAGAAAGTCAGCCCGCATAGCTTCCGCCATTCGTTTGCCACCCATTTGGTAGAGCGGGGCGTTGACTTACGTGCGGTACAGGAAATGTTGGGCCATGAGAGTATTACAACTACCGAGATTTATACCCACATTAGCCGCGAATACCTAAGGAAGAGTATCCTGAAATATCACCCAAGGCATTCTAATTAAAGAACTAAGAAGCGAAGGAATTAAAGAATGAAATTCATTTCTTAATTTCTTAATCTTTTAATTTCTTAATCGCTTCCTCAACCTTTGCCTTAATCTCTTCATCTGTTGGCTCCGGCGTTGACCTGTCAAATGGTTGCCCGGTTACCAGTTCGGCAAGTTCAATGTAGCGGTCGGTAACCTCTTTTACAAAATCATCGGGCATTACAGGCATGGTTTGGCCTTCTAAACCTTGAAAGCCATTTTCAATCAGCCATTGCCTTACAAACTCTTTCGATAGTTGCTTTTGTGCTTCGCCCGATGCCTGGCGCTCTGCATACCCTTCCGCATAAAAATACCGCGATGAATCGGGCGTATGTATCTCATCAATTAATACAACTTTACCATTTATCTTGCCAAACTCATATTTGGTGTCAACCAGTATAAGGCCTTGTTTGGCGGCCATTTCTGTGCCGCGGGCAAACAGCTTGCGGGTATAGTCTTCCATCAATAAATAATCAGCCTCGTCAACTAAGTTTTGTGCCAAAATATTCTCCCGCGATATATCTACATCGTGGCCTTCTTCAGCCTTTGTAGCAGGGGTAATAAAAGGCTCGGGGAATTTATCGCTCTCCTTCATTCCTTCGGGCATGGTAACGCCACAAAGCACCCGCTTGCCGCTTTTGTACTCCCTCCAGGCATGGCCTGTAAGGTATCCGCGTATTACCATTTCAATACGTACAGGCTCGGCAGCGTAGCCTATGGCTACGTTAGGCAGTGGACTTTCAATGGTCCAGTTTGGAACAATATCTTCCGTAGCCTTTAAAAAGTACCAGGCAACTTTATTCAGCACTGCCCCTTTGTAAGGTATCGGCTTTGGCAAAATATGGTCAAAAGCTGATATACGGTTGCTGGCAATCATTACCATGTATTTTTCGGCAATGGTATAAACATCGCGTACTTTACCACGGTAATAGTTGGTTTGGCGGCTGAATTGGAAAGGAGCTTGCATTTTTCTCAGATGTATGGCAAAGTAACAGTGTTTTTTCGTTTTATTTGCGCCACAAAGCATAATTATATATTAACATGAAGATACTTATTGTTGGTTGTGGAAATATGGGCTCTACCTATGTAGAAAGCTTTATGCGTTCTAAGGTGGTTGATCCTGAAAATTTATACGTTGTAGAAACCAATGCCAACCGCATTGCAGAGTTTAAAGGACGTAACTACCCCAACGTATATTCCAACTTTGGCGATTTTGTTGCCGGCTCTGACCTTATAATGCTTTGTGTTAAGCCGCAGGATTTTGAAAAGATGGCCGGTGAGCTAAAGCCTTACCTTGGCGACCAACTGGTACTATCTATTATGGCGGGCATGAGTATTGATAAGATCAAGGCTACCCTTGGCGGTAAAGGTCGTATTGTACGTGCCATGCCTAACCTGCCTGCCCAGTTAGGTTATGGTATGACGGTATTTACCGTATCTAATGATGTAGATAAAATTCACCTGTTTGCCATACAAAACCTTATAAACACTACAGGCAAATCGTTGTATGTTGATAATGAAAGTATGCTTGATGCCGCTACAGCCGTATCGGGTAGTGGCCCCGCCTATGTGTTTTATTTTATTGATGTAATTACCGAAGCCGCCATGAAAATGGGCTTTACCCAGCGCGAAGCTGAGTTATTGGTTAAGCAAACTTTTACCGGGGCTGTTAACTTACTAGAGAGCAATAACCTTACCTGTAAAGAGTGGATAGCACGTGTAGCATCTCGTGGAGGAACAACAGAAGCTGCCTTAAAATCGTTTGCTGAAAGTAAGGTTGGCGATGATATAGCCCTTGGGGTAAATGCCGCCCTTAACCGCAGTATAGAGTTGGGGAAGTAGTTATTTAACCTCTTCCATCTGTATATTTTTTAGCCGCATTTCTTTGGTGAAATTCTTTTCCACATCAAAAAATATACGAAAAAGAACTTGTTGAGGCATGCCATTTTCGGGTGTGTTAAATTCCCAAATATATCGTTTCCAATCAGGACCAAGCTCTGCTTCATATCCGGGTAAAAAGTCCGGATACAAGTCAAACATTAATGATTTTTCTCCTTTAGCATCAAAAGTAAGCCGATATTTTTTGCCAGCTTTTATATTGTAATTTCTGTTTTTAAAGAATGTTGTCTTTTCTCCTGGCAGCAAAACATATTCAATAC
>CAMBQF010000064.1 GCA_945869825.1 Chitinophaga pinensis
GCGAAGGCGAAAAGTACTACCCTGTATTTAAAATTTTAAAAATCAACGGTTTAGAGCCTCATGTGGTCCGCGACCGTGTTCCGTTTGATTATTTAACCCCGCTTTTTCCATATGAGAAATTAAAACTTACAGGCCACCCTCAAAGCTCACTGTCGAGCCGCGTGGTAGACCTGTTTGCCCCAATTGGTAAGGGCCAGCGTGGGTTAATTGTAGCCCAGCCTAAAACAGGTAAAACGGTTTTACTTAAAGAAATTGCTAACGCTATTGCGTATAATCACCCCGAGGTTTACCTGATTGTGTTGTTGGTAGATGAACGCCCTGAGGAGGTTACCGATATGGCACGCAGCGTAAGGGCCGAGGTGGTATCATCCACCTTTGATGAGCCTGCCGACCGCCACGTTAAAATTGCCAACATAGTATTGGAGAAAGCTAAGCGCCTGGTAGAGTGTGGCCACGATGTGGTTATCCTGTTGGATTCTATTACCCGCCTCGCCCGCGCTTATAACACGGTTCAACCTGCATCGGGCAAAGTACTTTCAGGTGGTGTTGATGCTAACGCGCTGCACAAACCAAAACGCTTTTTTGGCGCGGCACGTAAAATTGAAAACGGTGGATCGCTTACTATACTTGCTACAGCCCTCACAGAAACAGGCTCTAAAATGGATGAGGTTATTTTTGAAGAGTTTAAAGGAACGGGCAATATGGAGCTTCAGTTAGACCGTAAACTGTCTAACAAGCGCATATTCCCTGCTGTTGATTTGGTGGCGTCATCAACCCGCCGAGACGACCTGTTGGTGGAACAAAGCACGCTACAACGTATTTGGATTTTGCGCAACCACCTGGCCGATATGACTACATTGGAGGCTATGGAGTTTGTACGCGACCGTATAAAAAACACCAAAACCAACGAAGAGTTTTTGGTGAGTATGAACGGATAATTGTAATTGAATTATATAACGAAAAGCCTCTTCAGCCGAAGGGGCTTTTTTATTGGCAAATATGTACTTTTGATTGTTTGATTTATAGTAAGACACCAAGAATCTATGGCCTGTAAAAATTGGTTAGTCATTTCACTTTTTTGCCTTGTTAATCTAAGTCTTGGTGCGCAAACAAACTACCTGTTTAAAAACCGGAAAGAGGGCTACAGGGTTTACCGTATACCTGCGCTAGTATCAACAGCAAAGGGCAAACTGCTGGCTTTTTGCGAAGGGCGTAATAATTTATTTGATGGGGGCGATATTGATATTGTTATGAAAACATCTACCGACAGTGGCAAAACCTGGAGCGCATTGCAGGTGGTTTGGAACGATGGTAACAACACTTGCGGAAACCCATCACCTGTAGTAGATGCAGTAACGGGTGATGTACTATTGGTAGCCACTTTTAATAATGATAAAGTAGTTGTGTTACGTTCTAAAAATGAGGGTGTAACATGGGAAATCCCTGTAGATATTACAACAGCTGTTAAGCCCGAAAACTGGAAATGGTATGCAACAGGCCCTGTGCATGCTATACAAATGGTTAATTCAAGCTACAAAGGCCGGATAGTAGTGCCATGTAACCATACAACGGTGGATAATAACAAGCATGTATCGCATAGTATATACTCTGACGATAGCGGCTTTACATGGCAATTGGGCGGTAGCGCCCCGCAAGAAAAAACCGATGAGTGTACCGTAGTAGAACTGCAAGATGGGCGTTTATTGCTAAACATGCGCGGTACCGGCAAACCTATAGCAAACCGCAAAAGGTGTTACAGTACCAATGGCGGGCTAACGTGGTCTGAGGTGGAGTATGATAGTACATTGATTGAGCCCGTTTGCCAGGGAGCGTTGCTAAATTATGCCAATGCAGGAGCCATACTGTTTTCCAACCCACACCATACCAAACAGCGCAAAAACCTGAGTATGCATATTAGCTATGATAATGCAGGTACATGGAGCAAAAAGCTGCTTATACATAAAGGCAAAAGCGCGTATAACGATTTGGCAATACTGCCTAATGGCAATGTGTTGTGCATTTTCGAAACAGGAAAAATATTGCCATATTCGGGCATTGCCTTGGTAACAATTAGAAAAGACAGGTTGGTACGCTAACTGTACTTTGCTACATTTGTTTATGCCTTTTCCTATTCAACACCCAACAGTACTTAGTAGCGAAACAGTTGAACTGCGTCCGTTAGAAAAAGAACATTTTGCTGAGTTAGACGCGTTAGCTAAAGAACCCCGTATATGGGAGTTTTATACGGTTAATGGTGGCAATAGCGAGTCGCTGATGAAAGCCATGCAAGGCGGGTTAGACGACCGCGATAAAGGCACACAGTATCCGTATGTTATCTATCATAAAGCACATAATAAACTTATTGGCAGCACCCGGTTTATTGATATTCAACCTCTGCATAATAAACTGGAAATAGGGTGGACATGGCTGCACCCCGATTATTGGGCATCGGCGGTGAACTTTGAGTGCAAGTTGTTACTGTTAACCTTTGCCTTTGAAAGTCTGGGTGTATACCGTGTACAGTTTAAGGTTGATGTTCGGAATATGCGGTCGCGCAAGGCGGTGGAGAAAATGGGCGGTATTGCCGAAGGCATTTTACGTAATGATATGGTGCGCGAAAACGGCACCAAACGAGATTCTGTATACTTCAGCATTATAGATGCAGATTGGCCGGAAACTAAAAAGTGTATAACAGGCCTTATTCAATCAAAACTAAGCACGTAAGCTACCTGTTAAGACTAACTTGTTACTTTCTTTTGAAAGTGCAGAGAACAGCAGTATTCCGTCGGACTTTTCTTCTACTTGTAACACAATAGCACCCGGCAAAAACACAGGGGCTTTAAACTCCACCTCAATAGATTTAAAGGTCTTGTTCTTCTCTATTTCGCATTGGTTTACAATCTTAGAAACCAGATACCATCCGTGGGCAATAGGCCTTTTAAATCCAAACAGTTTAGCCAAAAGGGTAGAGGTATGTATGGGGTTCCTGTCGCCGGCAACCCTTGCGTATTGCCTGCCTGCATTGGCAGGTATGGTTAGTACCTGTTCTATAAAAGGGCTTGTTACCGGGTTTTCTATTTCGACATTGCCCTTTGGCTTGTTGCTTTTACGTTTAGCCAAATACGTGCTTTGGCATTTGGCAACTACAATGCCTTTTTGAATAAAATCAACATTAAAAACAGGAATGAGGGAGCCTGTGGCCTTGTATTCCACATCAACAGTAGCAACAATATCAAACGGTGCGTTATAATCTACCGGGCTTAGTTCTTCTAAACGGTTGGCAATATGTACCAGGCCGGGTATGGCAATAGTAAACTCTTTTTGCAGCATTAGCGCTGCCTGCGCGCGTTGTGCCAGTATGTATATGTACGTTAAGGGCGTAGGGTTGCCAATACCTATAAACCCTGCAAACTGGCTTATATCTTTTGGGTTGATTAGTATACCCTTGTATGAAAGCTGGCTATGGATACCCGCACGGCTAATTTTTACCCCTTTAGCAAGCGATAAAGCCGTGGGTATAATCAACTGGTTAAATTCGGGTAGCTTGTTATTCATTCAGCCAATAATACAAAAATGTGGGTTTACTTGCCAAGCAAACTTATTATCTCTGTATTATCCTGTCCAATAGCATAATCGAGGGCTGTTTTACCCATGCGGTCTACCTGCTGTGTATTTACGTTGTATTGCAGCAGCAGCTTTACAATTTGTGTATGCCCAAAGGTGGTGGCAAAAAACAACGCGTTGGCGTTATTTCCGTTTAACACATTTGGGTTAGCGCCATGTTTAAGTAAAGTTTCGGCCATAGGGGCTGAACCTTTAAAGCAAACACCCATAAGCGCTGTGTTACCCATATCGTCTTGCAAATCGGGGTTAACCTTGTTATTCAACAGCCATTCAACTGTTTCAGTATTGCCATTGTAGGCCGCTAAAATCAAGGGAGTGTAGCCCTTGGTATCTTGCAGGTCAAGGTTGCCGCCTTTATTGGCATAGGTTTGTAGTTTACTTATATTGTTGGTGCGAGCCCAGTTAAAAAGGCTATCGGTTTGGGCAAAGGTGTTGCCTGCGAGTAGCAGCAAGGTAACCAGGGTGGTGGCTATATTTTTCATTTTTTTTAGATAATTAAAAATGGGGAAAGCGCCAGGGCCTCCCCCTTTTATCAACCTTACTTTACTTTTTAAATGTAGCTTCAACCGTGGCTTTGTTTAGCCCCAGTTCTTTAATTAAACGGTCGCCAAAGCCGCTATCAGCCTGATAAAAACGGCCTACCATAATATTTACCACCTCTTTATTGGTAACTGTTTTAAGGTCGCCGGTAAGGTTGTTTACCAGGTGGGTGCGGTTAGTTTCGTCAAGTCCACGGTAAAAGTCGCCGGCTTGCTTAAAATCGTTTGTTTTAGCAATCTTCATTTGGGTAATGCTAACATCGCCATAACGCACAGGCGTTAGCTTTGCATAAGGTGTCTCGGTTTTATTCTCGGTGCGAGAGGGCTGGTAGTTAACATCGCTGGTAGTGCCGCGGCGACTGAGGGCACCATCCTGGTTGTTATTGTTAGCAGGTTTTAAAGGGGCATTTACCGGCAGTTGCTGAAAATTTGCACCCATACGGTAACGTTGTGTGTCAAAATAAGAGAATAAGCGGCCTTGTAACAACTTGTCTTCCGATGCCTCAACCCCCGGAATTAAAGAGCCTGGAGCAAAGCCCACCTGCTCTACATGCTCAAAATAATTATCAGGTATTTTATTCAACGTCATGGTACCTACAAGCATTGGTTTTACAAGGTCTTCGGGCCAGTGTTTAGTAGCATCTAACGGGTAAAAATCAAACTTGGCAAACTCATCGGCCTTAATCATTTGCACATATAAATCCCACTGAGGGAAGTTGCCTTTTTTAATATTGTCGTACAAATCATTAGTAGCATGCTGAAAGTCCATACCCTGAATTTTAGAAGCCTCTTCGCTGCTTAGGTTTTTCTCGCCCTGCTTGGTTTTCCAGCTGTATTTAACATATACAACCTCGCCTTTGCTGTTTATCCATTTAAAGGCATGCACGCTCGATCCGTTCATTTGGCGGTAGTTTGCAGGTATGCCGTAGTCAGAGTATAAGCGGGCAAGCATTTGGGTAGATTCTGGTATGTTAGAAAAGAAATCGAACACACGGTTAGGATCTTGCTTATTGGTAATAGGCGATGGTTTTAGCGAGTGTACCATATCAGGAAATTTAATAGCATCGCGAATAAAGAATACTGGCAGGTTATTACCTACAACATCATAGTTGCCTTCTTCGGTGTAAAACTTGGTGGCAAAGCCGCGTGGGTCGCGCAATGTTTCGGGCGATCCATTGCCATGTATTACCGTAGAAAAGCGAACAAACACTGGAGTTTTTTTGCCTTTTTGGTTGATGAATTTAGCCATGGTAAAGGCAGTAAAATCGTCGGCAGCAACAAACTCGCCATAAGCACCGGCGCCACGGGCATGCACTACACGCTCGGGTATACGTTCGCGATCAAAGCTGGCAAGCTTATCAAGCAGGTTAATATCTTGTAATAAAACCGGGCCTTCGCTGCCAACGGTTTGCGAGTTTTGATTGTCGCCCACTGGTGCACCGGTGTTTGTAGTAAGTGGGTTTTGTGCGGTTAGTCTGGCTAGACCTGCTAATAATAGTAATATAATCAATTTTGTCTTCATAATGGTATATTTTAATACACCGCAAAGCTACAGTGCCGCTTACCTAAAAGAAAACTGATAGTGTCTATCCACTCATAGATGGTATCTATAACAAAAAAATAAACAGCCTAAAACCATTGTTGCCATTGGGTTACAAAGATTTTTTATTGTCAATGTCTTGACCGAAACAAAAAAATACTACTTTTGCCCCCGGAGAGATGGCAGAGCGGTCGAATGCGGCGGTCTTGAAAACCGTTGAAGGTTACACTTCCGGGGGTTCGAATCCCTCTCTCTCCGCACTGTAACAAAATTAAAGCCCTGATAGATAATAGTTTATCAGGGCTTTTTTCTTAGGGGCAAGATACTTTTCGGTTTTGGGTGGAGTTTCAGCATAAATATAAAACTTCCTGTTTATTTATTAAAAAATCACAAAGGTTTCGGCTCTTGTGGTTTTTTAGGTTGTTTTTGTATTGTGTAACGTAAAAAAAATTGGTACACAACGGTTTGGGGCTTGGCGAAGTATGGAGCTAAGGCAGACTAAACTAACCAGGCTTGAATAAAAGTAAATAAAAAAGGGACTAACGTTCAATTAAGCACCTTAGTCCCTTTTAAACAATACCTATTTTGTATTTAAGGTTGTTTTTCTTTTATTTTTTGTTTTTCTCTTTTCCAATTGCCTTTGAAATATTCAATCAAAGGTTTAAAGTTAATTACTAATGGATTGTTGCTAAAAAAACCTGATGTTACTCCGTATTTCACCTTTTCTTCTTCTCTTTGATATGTTCCAAACAGTTTGTCAAACACGATTAACATTGCACCATAATTTTTATCAATATACTTTTCGTTAGAGCCGTGATGTACCCTGTGTGCAGATGGGGTATTGAATAAAAGTCCTTCAAAAAAACCAAGTTTTTTTATTGCTTCTGTATGCAAAAAGTACTGGTAAAATAAACCAAAAGCCAAGCTTGTGACAATAATTTCAGGCGACAAACCGATTAAAACTAAAGGGACATAAAAAAGTGGGCTAACAAATAAACCCAACCAGTTTAACCTTACTGCTGTGGTTAGGTTAAATTTCAATGCCGAATGGTGGGTATGATGCAATGCCCATAATATTGGAATTTCGTGGCTTAATCTATGATACCAATAATAGGTAAACTCCACAGACAAGAATGTAATAATTACCGTAAAAACGTTAACGGGTAAGTCGAAAAATTTAAACTCTGCTACCCATTCCAAAACCATATATTTAAACAAAATTGAAATTGGTTTTAGTAGTTGGTTTCCAACAAAAACGCCTAAGTTCCCAAAACTCTCTTTCAAATTATAGGTATTGTTTTTGTTGTAATTTGACCAAATAATCTCTGCAATTACAGCAATTAATATAAAAATCAAAAACTGCCATTTTATTGAATCCATTTCTGTATTATTTATAAAGTGAATATGACTATGAAAAATTTAATGAAAAAATACCAGCTAATTAACTAAGTACCATACCACTGTTTTTTTTTGAAACCCGGCCGAAATCGTTATGTTTAGTGATTTTCCGTTAGGAACAAATACGGCATTTACCCATTGGTTTCTTCTAATAAGGTAAAGTTTGCCATTGTAACTATTGCCCATTTTGTTCAAATCTTTAACAATGAGTTTACCAACGGTTGCATTTTTGTTGTCAGAAGAATAAATTTTACCAATAGTTTTATTAATTTCTATTTTGGTGTTTTCTTGTCCAGTATTCCAAATTCCATTAATGCTTTGTTGGGCATTCATAGAAATTGGAATTAATAGCACACCTAAAAATAATAATAGCGTTTTCATTGAATGAATATATAAAATTACGACACTAAATTATTCCTACTAATAGGATAGACTCGTTAACAAAAGATAATTAATGAGGTAATACTATTTTTTCTTTGAAATACGATTTCTAATTCTGCTCAAAGAAACAGGTGTAATGCCCAGCACATTGGCAATGTACTTATCGGGCACGCGGTTTATTATATTAGGGTAATCTTTAAGGTATTGTTGGTATCTCTTTTCTGGTGAAAGAAAAACAAAGGAATCAATTCTTTGAAAAGCTTGTTTTAAAATTTGTCGACCAAAAATTCCGGTATCAATTTTTAAAACGTTTGAATGGGTAATACTTAAATCCTGAAATGTTTTTACATCAGTAAAGTACACCTTTGTTTTTTCCAACGTTTTAAAAGTAAATCTGGAAGGTTCATTAAATAATATGGTATGGGCATTTCCAAATATTTGTTTTTCGGCAAACAACTGAAACGTAATTTCTTCGCCCTTGTCATTAATTAAATAGCTATGAATCAAACCTTTTCTTATGTAATAAATATTATTTTTCTTATCTCCTTCGTTTATTACAATTTCTCCTTTATCAAATGTCTTTGAATCAAGGTTTTTTAATAATTCATAAAGCTGTTTTATGTTCATCGTTCCTTGAGTCTGCTCTTAAATTGGCTACAACGTTTCGCAGCTACACGCAGGTGGAGATTTTTGGCACTGAACTTCATTAAAAGTCCTGGTCTTTGATTAAGCACTTCACATTCATTGAAGTACATAACCCCCGCTTGCGTTTAGGTGCTGTTGTAAGCAGTTATTTTTTAATCAACTTGTAAGTTGTCTGATTATTGTTGTTTAGGATGGTCAAATAGTATATCCCTGATTTTGTTTCAGGTATTATTATGGTTTCAAAACATTTACCTTCAAAAATTTTTCGCCCTAAAAAGTCATTAATGATGAAGTATTCATCACCAAGCTGATTTTCAATAAAAATTTTATCTGAAAACGGATTAGGGTAAATTTTATATCCTTGTAAGTAAGGGTACTCTGTACCGCTTGTTAAACTATCGCAGTAAGTAACAACTATTTCACCGTACAAATTGGGGTCTTGGTTTGGGTCTTCTAACGTGTTAGCCATCATTGAAATTTTGACAATTTTATCATTTGTAGAAAAACAAAGCTGATGAAAGTTGTCATTATCATTTATATCTGTAATTGAAACAGGTACGTGGGGAATAAGAACGCCTGAACTATCAGAATAACCGATGTAGTATTGAAACAGGTCAGATTCCGCATCACCACTTATGTACGGTGTAATACCTCCATTCCAAGCTACCTGTATAGTTTGGATTCCAAAACTGCATTCATTTAAATTACCATCAATTTTTTGGGCAAAGAATAGAGATGGGCCGTCAGCAAGCGGAACAACATTTGTGGTAAAGATGCCATTCAGGTTCATGATTTCTGAACAAGCAGATTCGCCTGCCAAGGTTTCAATTGTAAATAAATTATCTACAACCCGTACCAATATCGGTGGATTTGTAACAGCATTGCCAAATTCACCTATTAAAAGTATTGTTCGATTTTCTCCATTTTCATTCGCTGGTGCTAAAACAGCACAAATAGGTATGTGAATGGATCCAAGACTATCCACAACTTCAAAATCAGAAGCTGATAAGCTACTTACGTCAATCGGATATTTGAAATTCACTGGCATTCCATCCATCCCTAATGCTCCTGGACATAAAAAATTTGCAGTAAAAGGTAAGGCATTATCAAGTCCGAAAAAGGCTGATACAAGGGCGGTACTATCTTGTGATTTAGCACAATTAACAAATGTGATAATTGCTATTGCTGAAATTAAAGATTTTACTCTCATAAGAATACAGTTTGTTTAATTGCTTAAAAGTCAGATAAATGCGCTATAATTATTCGTTTATTAGCATAAACACGCTCTATAAGCGCAATATGTTATCACTTATAAGCCCTTCAAAATTAATCAAAAAAGTAGAATAGCTATATAGGTCGACAATCGCCTATAACGGTCGAAAACTGTCAACTCCTCACAATACTTCTCCCAAATCTTGCCCTGCCAAAAGGCAATATTTATGAATAAACCGCACAATATTGGTGTTTTACCAAAGTCTAAGGAATGATTGGTGGAGTGGCAAAAGCAGTTTCAGTAAAGCCGGTAATGATGCCCATAACATTTTCCGCCTTAGCAGGTCTCTCAAAGGCAGATAAATGTTTCTCACCTGCCAATTTATAGTTAATATAGCATATTTTGATTGGTTGGCGTCGCTCCCGAAGCATCTGCACAAGGCTTACAACAGAAAAGCCGTCGGACGATAAATGTCTGGACGGCCTTTTAGTACCCAACACTTAAGTAAAACCGCCGCGTATTTGCTACATTTTCCGTTACTATGGGCGCAGCAAATACACAAACAATATCAGTACAAAACACTTGGTTTTACGCCCTTTTTGTTGCCCTTACATACACGTTGGTGTACGGTTATTTGTTTGCTGCCGTGGTTGGTGTTGGCTGTTTCAAAATCTATGGCGATGAAATTCATTGGGGTAATGGTAAAAGAAACAAGCTATATAATGTATGCTATGTTCTCTGGTGCTGCGTCATACCGCCCATTACCATTTTCATAATGCGTATTTTACCCCACCGCGGCACTGTGCGTAAAGAGTAGACCAGCAACTTGGTTAAAAAGCCCGGCAATAGCGTTGTTTTTCTGCCTAATGCTTTAAGTATAGGCACTCCCACCTGTTCAGGCGTAATTGCCATATCCATTTTCAAATTAGCACGGCTGCTAAACCCGCTTTTTACTGGCCCCGGCGCTGCGGCTAACACATCTACCCCATAAGGTTTAAGTTCTATAGCCAACGCCTCGGCAAAAGTTTGCACATAAGCTTTGGTAGCAGCATAATGGGCGGCATACGGCACACCCTGAAAGGCAACCATAGAACTCATAAGAATAATCCCGCCGCGTTTTTTTGTTGCAAATTGGCAGGCAAAGTGGTGTGTTAATTTCAGCAGGCCTTCGCAGTTTACACGCAACATGTTTTGCTCATTATCAATAGTACTCTTTATAAATTCGCCCGATGTGCCAAACCCTGCCGATGCAATAAATAAACCAACATCAGCGCCTGCTGCTGCTTTTAGTATGAGGTTAATTCCCTCTTGTGTAGAAACATCGGCAGGTACTAAACTAATAACGGTATTGTATTTTATTTCAAGTAGTTTTTTTGCTTTTTCTAATTCTTCAATATGCCTGCTATTCAATATAAGGCTAAAACCAGCTTCGGCTAAGCGTTCAGCCATTTCAAGGCCAATGCCCGAGCTTGCACCCGTTATCAAAGCACAGTTTCCGTAGGTATTTCTCAACCTCTTTTTTTCAGATTCGGATAGAGACATATGCGATGCTAAAGTTTAAAAAGTGGTTTGCCCTGCAATGCCTGCACAAGCGTAAATACAGCTAATAGGGCATAAGCTATGCCAAGCATAATGGTAAGGCGTGTGCTTTTTAGCAGGTGGTACGAAAGTATGGGGATAACCTGCAAGGCATGCATACCAATAAAATGGGCAATGCGTGGGTCGCCATACTTAGTACTCCAGTTTAACACGGGTATCCCGCTTTCACCGTCGGGCCCGCCAATGGTATGTGTCATCCGCGACCCCATAACAAACCCCTCCAGCGAAAAAACAACAAACACAATAATACCAATACGTATAGCCCACAAATAGTATGGTGGTAATTGCGGAAATTCTGATGTAAAAAATAATATACCAATGTATGCAGCCCCTATTGTAGCAATAGTTGCTGCCGCTGCCATAGCAGCATACAGCGAGGCATACACAGGTGTACTTATATTGTAATGAGATAGTTGACCTTTTGATGCCTGCAAGGCTATGTATACAATTTCAAACCCCAGGGTTACTATGGTTACCCAATTAAATAAAGATGCATTAAATGCAGGCAGATAGCCAATAAACCAGGCCATAGCCCATACATATAAAAATGTGGAAACTGAAAATTTAAAAGGTTTTATCCACGCGTTTACACCATACACTTTTACATTAGTTGTAAAAGATAACAGAATAAAAACGATAGCGGCAAACAGGCATAAAAGGCCAAAATAAAACAGGGTTTCGTTTCTGGTTTTTAGTGTTTCTACAAGATATCTCATTGCACAAAACTATGTTATACTTTGCTTTAAAACGATAACATTTGTTTATATTTTACTTTTCTTAAGCCTGCTTAAATGCACAGGAGTAATACCCAGGTACGATGCTATCATATGTTGTGGCACTAGGTTGTGTATATCTGGAAAAATTTGGGTAATAGAGTCGTACCGCTCTTTCGGGGTCCGGGCATATTCATTTTTTATCCGGTTATCCTGATAAATAAAATAATATTCAGCAATAAGCCTGCCCAGTTTTTCGCCCTCTTTCAGGTTTTTGTAGCCCCAGTCAACCGCCGCACGGGGCATGGCAACAGCGTCTATATCTTTCAAGGCTTGCAATGTATAAAGCGATGGTTGTTGCAATATATAGCTTGCATAATCAGCTATAAACTGATTTTCCATGGCAAAGTAAACCGTATGCTCTACGCCTTGCTTATCAGTAATAACAACACGTAAGGCACCACTATTAATAAAGTAAACGGTTTGGGGTATTTCTCCCGGTACACTTAGTGCCTGTAACCGCTTAAAGTTAACTTTATAGCATTGTGCAAGCAGTTGGTCTAACTCTTCCTCCGTTATGCTAATCATTTGCTTTATTGCAGCCCTTATCTGTTTCATAATAAAGTTGGTGGGCAAACTTACAATAGATTTAGTAGAGTGTTTAATTTTTTGCCATCGATGGTATTTAATAAACATCACCAACTGTCAAACAAATTATACATCAACAATTTACCATTCACCATTGATAATTAATACATTTGCTTTATTAGTTACTTTAACAACGCAAATACAATTATCGTTTGGTTGTTAAAGCACTTATACAAGTTGTGCCATTGAGGTGAAAACTCTGGCATAAGATGGGCTTAGGAGCACTGAACCATCAATTTACAACTAAGTTTTTCAGTAGCACAAATTTTCAAAATACTATTGAACCCGACATATCCGCCAATGTACTGTTATTGGGCTTTTTGTTTTTTCTTACTTGTTGCTTTTATGATTTTATCTTGCTCTTGTTTGTCCCAATATTCTTGAATGTCTAAGTTAACTTTAATTACTTTTATCTTACAGTTTTTGTTGTCTCGAGCAAGATCTTCCCATATTTTTACGTGATCCTTGTTAAGTTTACCTGTCCATACCGTCCAGTAAATTAGTAAATAGAAGTCAGCTGATTCAGGTTGTTTTAGAATATTTCCTTTTAAATCTCTAAACTTATTCAGTTCCGTTTTTAGGTCAGTACTGTCAGGTTGTTTGTACTTGTCATTCAAATTTAATGAAGGGATAAACTTAAATAAGCCTGCATTGCAGGTTGTATCCGTTTGTCTATATTCAATGTATTTTCCCGTTCTGTCATAAATAGCTCCATCAGGGATACTCTGTTCATTTAAAATATACAAGAAATCTTTACTATTTACAGTTACAATATTTGAAGTGTCAAGATCGTACTTAAGTGCTTTTTTTGTTATAGTTTTTTCATTCTCAATATCTGCGTCTTTTATCCCATAAATTTTCATCATAATTGGTTGACAACTAACTAAAACCAAGAATGAGAATGCTAATAATAATTTGATCTTCATATAATTGACATGGTTAAAAATTTACACTTTTTAAATTTGCAACAACTGTCGCCTTCCAAGGGGTAGTATAAACCAATTGCATAAATCCATATTTTTCATTGAAATAAAATTTACCTGTGAATTGTCCAAGCTCTTCTAAATAGTTTAAATTTTTTCCTTCAACTATGTAACATTTAATTTCTTTATTCTTGAATGTGAAATTGGTAGAATCAATTAAAGCTATTTCTTGTTTGATTTTTTTTCCTGCAAGATTAATTTTTTCGTTTGTTTTCCTGTTAGTATAAAAAGCTTTCTGTATTGACATATCCGTAGATGCGTTAAACCCTGCGCCAAATGGTTTTGTTATAAATGGAAAATGAACGATTTCACTAATATCAAAAAAAGAATTTCGAGGTGGATGAATATGCACTCTTTCAGAATTATCTTCAATTCCAGTAGTTTCAGTATCAAATATTTTTCCATCTCTCAGATATTCATATTCTACAGTTATCTGTCTAATCAGTTTTTCAGTAATACTAGAACTTCTTGTTTTCATATTTAGTTTAAAGGAATCGACTACAGTACTAGTGGAATCTTTAATAGTTACATCATACTTCCAAACGCGTCCTGGTTTATAAACAGATGCCTTATTATCGTCACTACAGCTTTGAAGGATGTAAGATGAAAATGCAATTGCTGCAAATAAAATTTTTTTCTTCATAATAAATACGTACTAAATAAATACTACAACTATGATAACCTTATATTGATATTAAGCAGTGCAGGCAATTGCCCCAGACATAACTGTAATATAGTAATTAGAAGTGTATACCCCAAGCAAAATAAATAGACTGTCTACTGGCTTATCATTGTGTGTAATATCATAATTGTAATTAAACTTACCCCAATTGAATTTGGGATCAAATTGAATTAATTTTTCTCCGTCTTTATTTTCAATAACATATTTGTTTTTGAACGCACCCTTAGCCTTCAAAACATATTCTGGCCCATCATCAAAGGTTATTACTACATGTCCTTTCCAATTCATTTTTATATTAGCTACCTCCTTTTCAATATTAGTAACAGTAATACTTGAACCGTAAAAAACCAATTGGCTTTATTTCGTAAAGATCAGAATTTGCTAAAATTATTTTGCATTTTATGAAAATAAATTCTCATTGGTCAGTTGACCTGATTTTTTCTATTTCGGTCAATTGAAAGGTTTTTTGTCTATCCATTTTGCTTGCATTTATTTCATATTTTAATATACAAAAGTACAGATTTGTAAGTGCGGATTTGGATTATAATTTACCAATAAATCAGATGTAAGCGCTATGACAATTCCTTTATAAATATATAATAAGGTCGTAATGCGTAACATCATGCTATTATGTTAGCCTCGTAAGATTAATTAATACATTTGCTTTATGAGTTACTTTAACAACGCAAACACAATTATTACTGGCGCGGGCTCAGGCATGGGCCGCCAAATGGCATTGCAGGCTACTAAACGCGGCGCACGCGTTATCGCGGCAGACTATAACGCCACTACGTTGGACGAAACAAAAGCATTAGCACAGGCCCAGGGTTTAGCAATAGAAACTTTTGTGCTTGATGTTGCCAATGCGCAGGCTATAGAGGCCTTTGCCCAACAGCTTATCCCAACCTTCAACAAGGGCCGTTTAATACTGATAAATAATGCCGGCGTAAGTATTTTTACAGGCAATTTTGAGCATACCCCGCTGGATGAGTTTGAGTGGTTGATAAACGTAAATATGTGGGGTGTAATACGTCTTACCAAAGCGTTCTACCCTTATTTTTTAGAGCATAACAACGGCCATATTGTAAACCTGAGCAGCGTATTTGGCCTGGGTGGCATGGGTGGAAACAGTGCCTACTGCACATCAAAATTCGCGGTGCGTGGCTTTACAGAAACCCTGCGCATGGAGCTGGCCGATACCAACGTAGGTACTACCAGCGTACACCCCGGCGGCGTAAAAACCAATATTGTGCGCAACCAGGTACCAAAAGGCGGACATACTACTGATGAGATGCTAAGCAATGTGGTAAACAAGTTTGAGAAAAACGCCCGTACAACGCCCGAGCATGCCGCACAACAAATACTGGATGCGGTAGAGAAAAAGAAAACACGTTTGGTTATAGGGTCTGATGGTAAAATGCTGGACTTTGTTACCCGCTTGTTTCCGCAGGCTTACACCAATATCGTTCGTAAAAAGGCCAAAAAATCGTTTGGCGAACCATTTAAAAAATAACCATGCGTATCTTCTTTATTCCGGGTTTTGGCGAGGCCGAAAACATCTTCGACAAGATAGCCCCTCAAATTGGCGGCAACCAGATTTTCCTAAACAACTGGAATGAGCTGGGCAATACTGCCCGTAAGGATATTAACGTAATTACCTATTGCAAAGAGCTTATTACAAAGTATAATATTACTGCTGCTGATGTAATTATTGGCCACTCTATGGGCGGGTGGATTGGTTTCCACCTAAAGCACCTGACGGGTTGCCGCGTTATACAGGTAGCATCGTGGACCAACCCCGACCGTGTTATTCTACCTAAACTAAAACCAGCTACTATATACTGGGCAATGAATAGCGGCTTGATATTTAACCGCCTGGGCCGTTGGTTTATGGTACGTAAGTTCTACAAAGGCAACCCATCGGCACCGGCGTTTATTGAAACATATAACAGGCTGATGAAGGGCAACAAAAACTGTGTGCTCAACCAAATGCGGTTAATTTTAAACCCCGTGCCCGAGGCTGTTACCGTAATACCCGATTTACGCATCCACGCCAAGCGCGACCCTATCATCCGCCACCCCAAAACAGAGGTTACCACCACCGTTAGTGGCGACCATTTTACCCTCTATACCCACCCCGAAGAGGTATACAAACCCATAGTTGAATTTTTGGGCAAATAATCGATTTATTCTTAATCTATCCTTAACATTGCCTCAGGGTTAAATCACTCCCTTTGTAACGTATGTTCAGCATAAAAGAAAAATTGGCCAATAGTAAGCCCTGGGTAACCGTTTTGTTTGCCTCGCTGGCAACGTTTTTTACCTACTCGTGCATGTATGCTTACCGCAAGGCATTTACATCAGGCTCCTTTGCCGATGCACCCGGCCTGGCTTTTTTCGACAAAGAACTTACCTTTAAAACTATTATCGTTATATCGCAACTGTTTGGCTATACGCTATCTAAGTTTTTAGGCATCAAAATCATTTCCGAGGCATCAAACGCCAAACGCCAGCGCATGATACTCATGGTAATTGGCGTAGCGTGGATATCGCTTATAGGTTTCGCTCTGGCTCCAGTTAAGTTTAAACCCATCTTTATGTTCTTAAACGGCCTGCCGCTGGGCATGGTATGGGGGTTGGTATTTTCTTTTATAGAGGGACGTAGGTTTACAGAGATGATGGGCGCTGCATTATGCACCAGCTTTGCCTTAGCGTCGGGCTTTGCCAAGTCGGTTGGCAGCGCAATGGTAGAAAATTATAATATTAGCGAATACTGGATGCCTTTTGCAACGGGTGCCTTATATTTTATCCCCTTAGTGCTTGCCATATGGATGCTGGGCCAAATACCGCCCCCTACAGCCGAAGATGTTGCCGCCCGCATGGAGCGCCTGCCTATGACCAAAGCACAGCGCCGCGATGTATTTCGCCGCTTTGCACCAGGGTTGGTGTTGCTCATTATCACCTACGTTTTACTATCTGCCTTCCGCGATTACCGCGATAATTTCCAGAAAGAAATATTTGTAGAAATGGGCTTTGATAAAAAGCCTGCTA
>CAMBQF010000065.1 GCA_945869825.1 Chitinophaga pinensis
GACGGTACATCTGAAACTGAACAGAAGATAAAAGAGCTGACCAAAGCTACTATACGCTGCATACCAATTGGCAATGCTAAAGAAGATGGCAAGTGTATTTTAACAGGTAACCCATCTACCCAACGTGTAGTGTTTGCAAGGGCTTATTAGAGTTGAAATCTAAAAATTGAAATCTGAAATTTAGGGGGCTTTTAGCCCCCTTTTATACGACCAAAAACTATAACTAAAAGCTTAAAATTTCGTATATTTGGTATTATGAGTACAAAAGAATTAATAGAGCAAATAACTAAAACAGCAGGTAATGTACCTGATAGTATCTTGCAACAAGTGTTGGACATACTTAAGTCTGCTGAAAATAAATCTGAGGAGGATGTTTCTTTTTATAGCAATCTGAAAAAGATTTTAGAAGAAGATAAGGAACTTTTAGAGCGCTTGGCAAAATGATTTCGTACAACCAAGTACTTGAAATTCATAGTGAAATGGTTAAACGATTTGGAGGTGCCGATGGAATTAGGGATAAGAGATTATTAGAATCGGCATTAGCAAGGCCATTTATAACGTTTGACGGAGTTGATTTGTATCCGAACGCAATAGAAAAAGCTTCAGCCATTATTGAAAGTATAGTTGTAAACCACCCATTTTTAGATGGAAATAAACGTACAGGCTATACCTTAGGTCGTTTAATTTTATTAGGAAATGGCATTGATATTGTTGCTTCTACCGATGCGAGATACGATTTTGTAATCAATGTTGCTTCAGGTCAATATACTTATGATGACATTCTAGTATGGCTTAAAGCCAATACTGCAGCCATAAGTTAACCACGAAAACTAAACCGTTCTTTATTTATTGATTTGCCTTGCCCAGCAATTTTGCCATCTCTTTACTTAGCGCTTGTGCCTTATCTGCCGCGTACCATTTGTGTAAATGAACAATAAACTCATCGTGCGCCATACCTTCGGCTTTTAGTTTATTAACTAATGCTTGAGCTTCTGCAGGCCTTGCCCCCCACTCTCCGGTAAGTTCAAACCTATCATTAAGCTGCACAAGTTTAGGAATAGACCTGCTGCCATTGGTTAAAAACTGATCTATAAGTTCCAGGTTTTGGTCTCGGTATAGTAAGTGCAATTGCAGCTTACCTGCAGACTCCTCTGCTATGCGTTGAAGTACCGAAAGTATCTGAGACGAATCTCCACACCAGGGCTCTGTAATAATTAGCCAATGCACGGGCTTTTCAAGCGCTTTTAGCGCAGCAACAATATCATCGGTAAGTTTATATGTTTTGTATATGCGCCTTGCACGCTGCAGGTTTAGGGTATAGTATTGAAATTTAGGAATTTGCTCTGCTTCGGGCAAAACAGAATTTACTTCTACTGCCTTTTCAAAAGCATCCATGTAGGCGTTATATTCTACCGCGTTATCTGCATAAGCCTTATAATTTACTATTGTATCTGCTGCCATAGCTAATTTAATTATGTAGCAAACATACAACAGACCATGAAAGTAGAATATGATAAATGTTAGAAATCTGGTTTAAGTAACCTATGTTACCAAGCTAATGGGTAAGCTGCACCTTAAGGTTAAAGAATTGCCTCTGGATACACTATAAGGCATGATGCTATCTACAACAAACGCATAACCCTATGCCTGTTAAACAAGGTGTAGCCTACTCCAAACTCAATACAGTCGGCCTTGGCAAAGTGGGTTTTAAGGGTTAGGTTTACCAGCAAGCCATAAGGCAAACGGTAGCGCCAGCCAATGCGGCTGTATATGTTTCCATCGCCTTTGTAAAAAGTGTAGGGGTATACCCCCGCCTGAAAGAGGAATGATAGCTTACCCAGCCACAAATCGTACCCAAAGGCAATGCCGGGGCGTATTGTTTGATAGTAAGAGGGTTGAACCTGAGGGTTGTTACGCTCCATTACCGTCTTTATAGACCGGTCGTTAAAAGCCTCAAACGTAAGGGTAAGGCCGCTTTTAATACCAATGGCTTTGGTAATGTTAAACATTAGCCCATTTACAAAATAGCCCTTACCATCGGGTGGGTAAATCTCTTTACGGCCAACTGTGGCTATTATAGAGTAGATGAATTGCTTATTGGGTTGAAACTGTGATTTTGGGTAAAGCGTAGGCGTAGGTGCAGGCTGAAAACGGTATAATAGCCCGGCGGTAACCGCAGGCAAATTAAGCCCCAGGTTGGGCGTGCGAAAGGCCCCGTTTGAAAAATGCGTTATACCTATGCCAGTGTTAAAAAACAGCCTTGGGGTTATACACTGCTCAAACAACAGCTGAAAGTTAACCAGGGCGTTGAAATGGCTGCCTATAGTAACGTTTTTGTGGTTATCGTCCTTATCAAAGGTTTTACTAAGGTAACCTATACCACTGCCAAGGCTAAAGCGAAGGTGTGCTCCGCGGTTGCCTGCAATGTTAAAGCGGTTAAAACCGTAAATGCCATTGGCTGTGCCCAGCACCCCTTTGTAACCAAGGTTGTAGTGCAAAAAGCTAACCCCCACCACTGCATGCTTGTAAAAGGTGTGCCAATGGCGCTTGCCCGAAATGGGTTTTGAAACCGTAACCTCAAATGCTTGTGTATGCTGGCGTTGCAGATATGATACCGTTGGGCTGTGTGCCCACAAAAAGCCGCCAAACCATTTGGCCTCTGCCTGCAGGTTATCAAAGCGCTTGTTGCGGGTGCTATCCAGCTGTTGTGCTGTTACCTTTAAAGGCAGTAAACCACCAATAACCAATGCTATGTAAAGCAGCTTTTTCAAAACAGGCAAATATAGGTGTATTAGGCTAATTGTCAATAAACAAAAAGCCCCGCCCTGTAAACAGGGCGGGGCTTTTAATAGGAACTATAACCTAATTAGTCGCGAACAACTTTAACATTCGTGGCGCGGCCATCTTCAGCAATAATGCGAACGATGTACATGCCCGATGCAAAGCGGCTAAAGTCGATTGCGTTGTTGTAAGCTCCAACAAAGTTGGTTAGGTTTTGAGTGTATAACACTTTACCTGTTACATCAACAACATTCAATGAGTAGCCTTGTGCTTTTGCTGAGTTAAAGAACACGTTAACCAAACCGTTGGTTGGGTTAGGGAATATGTTCAATTGGTCAACTACGTTTTCGTCAACACCAACACATTTCTGAACTACTACGTTAACAGTAGTATCAGAAGTACCACAAGCATTAGTTACAGTTAACTTAACGCTAACAGTACCGGTAGTTTGGTATACGTGTGAAGTGTTTTCGGCAGATGATGTTTGGTCTGGTGAATCACCAAAAGACCAGAAGAATGAAGCACCATCGCTGAAAGCTGACTCATTGAAGAAAGTTAAAGCCTGGCATTGTGCAGTATAGCTGAAAGATGCAACTGGTAAACCGTTTACATCAATATCTTCTGTTGCAGCACCGTAGCAACCACCACCGTTGTTTACAGTGTAAGTTGCAGAGAAAGTACCCGGAGTGCTTGGAGTAAACACACCGCTACCGTTAACATCGCCAGACCATGAACCACCTGCAGGAGAAGCAGCTAAAGTTACAGGAGCGTCGTCTTCACAAATTATAGCCGGAACTGTAATAGTGGCAACAACTGCTGGTTGAACGTTTACTGAAGTAGTAGCTACACCTTGGCAACCGTTTTCTACAACTGTTAAGTTTACAGTACAAGCACCTGCTACGCTTGGGCAGAAGATACCGTCTGATGTTACACTGTTAGCACATGTGCTGCTCCAGAAACCATCTAAGTCAGCCGCAAGTTGGAAGCAAGAATCAGATACGCAGTATGGGCCGCTTGTAGTGATTTGTGCAACCGGATTTGGGTTGATAACGATGATTAATGGTTGAGAGAATAAGCTGGTACCGCAACCGTTAGTAGCCGATACTATAAAAGAAGCATCGCCAAAGAAGTCAGAAGCCCAGTTAACCTCAACAGAAGTACCAGAAGTTGGAGGTGTTGTTTCAAACGCACCGGCAGGAGTAATAGACCAGGTGTATGAGTCAGCACCTGCAACAGGGATAACAAATACAGTAGTGTTGGGTCCATCCTGACACTGGCTAGAAATACCTAGTGGTACTGATGGAGTTGCAGGAACATCACCTACGTTAAGTGTTAAAGTAGATGGAGAAGAGCAACCACCCGCTGGGGTGTAAAGGATTGTGTAAGTACCAGCACCGTTAGATGGGGTAAACAAACCTGAAGCATCAACATCATCGCCGCTGAAAGTACCACCAGCAGGAGAAGCTGTTAACTGGATTGAGCCACCGGCACAAGCAACAGAAACAGGGTCAATAGATGATGGAGTAGTAGCGTTGATAGTTACTGTGTAAGTTGAAGAAACTGTGCCGTCGCCGCAAGAGTTTGAACCTTCAACAGTGATATCGGCAGTACCAACAAAGTTAGGATCCCAGGTTACAGTACCGGTAGAACCTGTGCCGCTGATAGTAGCACCGTTGGCCGGAGTTGTAACAATTGTCCAGGTATAGCTTGTAGAAGCTGGGTCGCCGGCTGAAGTATAGTCGGTTGGAACAGCACCCTGGCACAAGCTGTTAGGACCAGCAGGAGTGCCTGCCTGGCCTGGTAGCGGAGTAACAACAATGTCTAAAGACGTTGAGAAAGCACCAGTACCACACTCGTTAACACCTGCAACAACTAAAGATGCAGTGCCTGAGAAGGCATCGTCAAAGTTAACAACAACTGATGTATCAGTACCAGAAACTGTACCGGCATTAGTTGGGGTTAAAATCCAGTTGTAAGAGTCTGCACCTGCAATTGATGTGATAGTGTAGGTCTCATCAGCAGGGTTAAAGCAAAGGGCAGCGTTACCTGTTGGAGCAGTAGCTACAGAAGGTAAGTCCTGAATAGTGATAGAAATAGTATCAGCTACAATACAACCGTTAACATCTATAGTGTAGTAAATATCCCAAGTACCAACACCGGCAGCTGATGGATCAAACACACCGTTAAATTGGTCGGTAATACCTGCACCGTTGCTGGCATATGTACCACCTGGGTTAGCAGCAATAATATTGAATGGAGCATCAGCTAAACATACATCTGAAGGAGCACCAATTGATGGGTCGGGAACTGATATGTTTAAAGTAGCCTGGTAGTCACCATCACCGCTGGTACAATCAAAAGTTGTTAGGTCGTTGTTAAAGTCTGGTGCAACAAAGAAGTGGTAAACACCTGGCCCAAGAACTGCAGTAGTAGTAACAACGTCGCAAGGTGCACCGGTAGCTTGTGCTATTATTTGAAGGTTGTTACAGTCATCGTTCAAAATGAACAATTGTGGAGAGAAGTCAGCCTGAACAGTCCAGCTAACTGAAGTAGTAGAAGTGATAGTATACTCGTACCAGTCAGTATCGCGGGTAAAACCATCAAAGTAGCTTGTACCTATAACAGTTTCGTTGCATGATAGGGTTTGGTAAGTAGCAGGTGTACCAAAGTTAAATACATTGTTACAACCATCGTTATCAGTGCCAAAGCAAGCTTCAATTTCTGGAGTACCAACACCCGGAACAAAGTCGCAATCGTAAGCACATAATTCAAATGTACCTGTACCGCCACCAAATTGGAAGTATTGAATCCAAACTGTATCGCCAGGAGTTAAACCTGTTAGGTCTAAGGCAGGTAAAAAGCCCGGACCACCATCATCATCACAAGCTACTTCTACCAGGTTGTTGCAATCAACACCTATGTAGGCAGCCATAACACCGTCTGTAATTGTACCGGCAATACCGTCTAAAGATACGTTACCGCTTGCTGGGGCAATTAAGTAGAACCATACGTCTTGGGTAGCAACATCAAAGTAACAGCTTGGAGATAATCCGCTACCACCGCCACCTGAGCAGTAAAGAGTACTTAAGTTGTCAAAAGCTTGTGCATTACAGCTTTGACCTACAGTAAGTTCAATAGCACCACAAGCATTAGTATTTGCGTTTAAGTTAGTGGCTGGCTGAACATCTACTAATACATTGTAGTTGTTTAAACCACCTACAGGGAAACCATCTTCGTTAGGGGCAACAAATACTATATAAGTACCGGCACATACGTTAACGGTTGAAACTGTAGTATTACATGTTGCGCCAAATGGGCTTGTTTGATTATCAACAAAAACTAGGTTATTACAACCTGTGCTAATATCAAGAACGCCTAATTGGGCTGGGAAATCGCTGTTTAAGGTAACAGTTACTGTTGATGCTGAACCTACAGTAAAGGTATACCAATCAGTATCGCGCAAAGTGTTAGACCAACCGGTACCTGATACAGGAACACCCGGAGTGATAGGCTCATAAGCCTCAGGTAATGAGTTACAGCCACCGTTAGAGTCGCCACCGTTAATCTCATTTTCAGCAACGGCACCTTGTGGAACATCAAAGCAACCTGTAGAGAATAAACCTACTAAGCTAAAGCCGCTGGTATCAGTTAATGAGCAACGGGTTTGCACCTGGAACTCGTAAGCGGTTTGAGAAGCTAAACCATTTAATATAGTGCTTGATGTTGGGTCTGCAAAGTTACCTACTGTAATCCAGTTAGGATCGCCAACCGCACGGTATTGTACGTCGTAAGATTGAGCACCTGAAACTAATGTCCAGTTAAGTTGGGCTTGAGATGTGCCAACAAAAGTTGAAAATACAGGGTTAGGCGCCAAACATGATGGAGCTGCAGTTACATTAATGGTGTAATCTTCAAACTCACCAAAAACGTAAGGTCCACAAGGGTTTGGAGCTGGGTCACCCAAAAAGCTACTGTTGAAACGAACAGCAACACGTAAACGCTTGGTACCTAAGGTAGTGCTTATTGGTAAAGTAATAGAACCATTAGCTATACCAGTAATACCATCTACCGCTACCGTAGTAGAAACCAACTCACCTAAATCAGAAAAGTCATTATCGTTGTTTAAGTCAACCCAAACATCGGTAACGTCAGCGCTGTAAAAAGGAGGACCAACAACAGCTGAGTAAGCTGTTGGAACACCTGCCTGTACATCGCTGCTTAAGCTGGTCCAATCCTGGTATCCGTTAGCTCCATAACCATTGTCAACAGGGTTATTGATGGTGCCTAAGGTAAAACCAGAAATATACTCATCTGGAGTACTAACTGTAGGAATACAGTAAGGAGGAGGTGGAGGAGGAATATTAAAAGTAACATTAAAGTACTGTATGCTACCTGTAAGAAGTGCGTCATCATCACAAGCGCGCAAATTCCAAACACCGTTAGGGTCTTGTCCGTTATTAAAGTTGTCTAAGTTGCCTTCGGGCAGGTAATCGCCAACAAAAGGAGCAACACCGGCAGTAACCGGGGTAGAGGCCGACATTATAAAGCGAGTAGTTTGTGTACACAAGCCATCGTTAACACCATAGTTATCACCATTTCCACCATTGTCAGTTGTTAATTCAACAATAGTGCCTGTAGGCGATTCTAAGAAAACCTCAAGGTCTTCGTCCCAGGTATGGGTAATAATTATTTCAGCAGAAAGTAAGGTAGTAGTACCTGTTAAAGGTGCTAAACCCGAAACTGTTGTAGAGGCAAGAACAGTAGTTGGGCACGAAGCATCTGGTATAGCGATGTTAAGGCCACAAGCCGTTGGGAAATCAATAGTGTTTGAACCACCACCACCGCCCCCGGTGCCTGTGGTAACAACAACATCGTCTATTTGCCAGTACCAAGCACAGCCATCTGTTGTTTCAAGGTAATTCCAGCGGAAATAAACATCGCCACCAACGTATGCCGAAAGGTCATACGTTAAAGTTAAATTACCTACAACGCCCGCTCCACTGATAGGATCGTCGTTTGTTTGCGCATAGAGTACTGTCCAGGTTGTACCATCGGTACTAACGGCAAATTCTGCATCACCGGCACCAGCAAAATCCTGAAAGTTGCTTTTAAACGATACACTGGCACTTGTAGCTCCTACAAGGCTAATGGCTGGAGAAAGTAAGTCTGTGTCCCAACCCGAACCATCGCAGGTACCATCAGATGTTGCCATTGCAGCATTGCCTGTACCACCGGTATAGTTATCAAGATAAATACCATTAAGGAATGAACCTGAGGTATTGCTATCCCAAACATTTCCGTCTCCAAAATTGTCAACTGTGGTCATACCCCATGGGGCTGCACCCTCAAAGTCTTGTGAATAAACAACCGTTTGTGCATTTAACGACCAAATAGCCATTAAAGCCAAACATAGTGTTGTTATTCTTTTTAAATATATGTTTTTCATAGTTTAATATATGATTAGTAAGTGCCTTATTTTTTCTCTGGAACAGAAAGCCTTTGTTGCTCTTTTTTCAAGTCAACCAACTTATTTTCCAGGGCTGATTTGGTAGTAGCAGGAATGCCATTTTTCTTAAGCTTTGCTTCAACATCAGCAATATCGCGGTTAACCTTTTCAAGTTGGCTAATAGGCGCTGCTGTTACAGGCTTAGCAGGCTTGCTACTTACTGTTGCAGCTGGTTTACCTGCGGTTGTAGCACGGGCTGGCTTAGCTACAGCAGCATCGCGCTTAGCGTTACCGCTGGTGGCAGTGTTAGTAGTATTAGCCGAAAAATTTGGCTTGGCGTCTTTTTTGTCGGCGCTGATACCGGCACCCTCCTTGGTAGGAGACAGTAGCTGCTGGGCATTTTGTTTGCCATCGGCCTGAGTTCCTTGTGTTGCTTGGCCAAATGCATGGCCGGCAAACACAACAAGCGACATCAGGAGCAGCTTTTTAATCGATTGGGAAGCTGTGTGATTCATAAAAATTACGCTTTAATTGGTTAGTTCCAAACTAAAATAGATGAATTTCAATCAGCAAATATATTATTATTATGTATTCAAGAATAAAAAGTTATTTTTTTTTACCCACCATACATTTTTATATGTACCACACACCGCGCTGCCAATAAGATTTGTGCTTTAAAAAAATATTTTTTAACACCCTACGCCTGTTTAAACCATATTGGTACTTTTACATGCATCCAATAGTTATACATACTTTAGGAATTTATTATACCCAATGAAAACCCTGTACCTTGTACGTCACGCCAAGTCTAGCTGGGACAAACCCGAACTTAGCGATTTTGAAAGGCCTTTAAACGAGCGCGGACGCACCGCTGCCCCAAAAATGGCACAATACCTTATCAACAAAGGCATTAAGCCACAACTATTGGTTTCAAGCCCTGCAACAAGGGCTATTGGCACCGCCCTTATTTTTGCTGAAAAATTCAGCTATCCGCAAAATAATATTCTTAGCATACCTAAAATATACAATTCAAACAATGTAGAATTGATGGAGGTTATACACGAGCTGGATGATAAATTTGATACCATTATGCTTTTTGGGCACGATACATCAATAACTGTGGTTACAGAAGAACTCAGCAACCAGCGCTTTCTGCATTTTCCTACCTGTGGCGTAGCTGGCATAACACTTAAGGTAAACAGCTGGAAAGAGGTGGTTGATGGCTGCGGCACTTTAGCGTTCTTTTATTTCCCCAAAGGCATTGCCGATGAGTTGAAAGCCAAAAAGAAAGCCATTAAGACAAAACAATAATCACATCTTATAATTACATCGCAATGTTAAATTTTAGCACTTATCTTAAATTTAACATAAACTTGGCTTAACATTTAGTTAACTTTGCGGCTTATTATAAATTTATGACGCAACACAAAGAAAAACGATATTTTAATCGAGACCTTAGCTGGCTCTCGTTTAACTACCGTGTGCTGCAAGAGGCAAAAGATCCACGCGTGCCGCTATACGAGCGTATAAAGTTTTTTGCTATATACTCTTCTAACCTTGATGAGTTTTACCGCATACGCGTTGCTGCCTGGAAAAACCTGGCACTGCTTGCTAAAAAAACCAAAAAGGAATTGGCCGAAGAGCCTACCGTTGTGCTTAAGGAAATTAAAAAAACCGTTTTAAAGCACCATGCTGAACTTAGCGACATTTTTAAAAAACAAATACTGCCAGGCCTGCAAGAAAACAATGTTTACCTTATTAATGAGGTTGAACTAACCAGGCAACAGGAGGCCTTCTGCAGAGAGTACTTTTTAAGTAAGGTTATACCTATAGTAAAGCCGGTTTTTATTAACCGCAAAAAAAGCCACGAGTTTGTAGAAGATAATGCCCCCTACCTGGCCATACGCCTGTGCGACCTTGACAAAAAAAGCAATAAAGGCGATAAGCCCCGCACATGGGAACACGCCATTGTGCAAATACCTACTAATAATCTACCACCATATATAGAGCTGCCCGGCAGAGGCAAAAAGAAATATTATATATACGTTGGCGATATTTTAAAGCTTTATATAAAGCATTTTTTTGAGGAGTATGAGATTATAGAAACATACGCCGTTAAACTGTCGCGCGATGGCGAGCTTTACCTGGAAGACGAATTTTCTGGCAGCTTATTAAAAAAGATTAAACGCAGCCTTGGTAACCGCGAACATGGTGCCCCTACCCGCTTAATGTACGACCGCACCATGCCCAAAGAATTTATTAAACACTTAAGGCACGTATTTACTTTAAGCACTGACGATTTAATACCTGCAGGCCGTTACCACAACTATAAGGATATGTTCCGTTTTCCCATAAACGAGAATAAAGCTTTATACGATGAACCGCTACCGCCACTGCCACACCGCGAATTGGACAGCTACACCAGCTACTTTGATGCCCTTAAAGAGCGCGACTACTTTGTACACTACCCCTACCAAAGCGTAAACTACCTTACCAATTTTATAAACGAGGCCGCCAGCGACCCAGCCGTTAAAAGCATAAAAATTACCCTGTACCGCGTAGCCAATAACTCTAAAATTATTTCGGCGCTTATACAGGCAGCCCAAAACAAAAAGCAGGTTACTGCTTTTATGGAGCTTAAAGCCCGTTTTGACGAGGAAAACAACCTTGTTTATGCCCGCGAACTGGAGAATGCAGGCGTTAAAGTACTGTATAGCTTTCCGCTACTTAAGGTGCACTCTAAACTATTGCTGGTAGAACGTAAAGAGGGCGAAAAAATACGCCGCTACGGATACTTTAGCACAGGTAACTTTAACGAACAAACATCAAAAATATACAGCGATACCGGCATGTTTACCGCCAACAAACTGCTTACCGGCGAACTGGGTTTTGTGTTTGAGTTTTTGGCCGATACCCGCATTATGCGCGACTATAAGCACTTGCTAGTAGCGCCCGACCATATGCGTAAAGACTTTTACGTATTTATTGATAATGAAATTAAAAATGCCCTTAAAGGTAAAAAGGCCTGTATTACCCTAAAAATGAACAGTATACAAGACCCCGAAATTATTGAAAAGCTTTACGAAGCGGCTCAGGATGGGGTTGAGGTACGCCTTATTATACGGGGCATATGCTGCCTGCTGCCCGGCGTAAAAGGCATAAGCGATAATATTAAAGCCATTAGTATTGTTGACAGGTATTTGGAACACTCAAGGGTGTTTATTTTCCATAACGATGGCGACCCGCGCATCTACCTTTCATCGGGCGACTGGATGGAACGTAACCTTAGCCGCCGCATAGAGGTGGCTTTCCCCGTTTACGATGAAAAGCTAAAGGCCGAGATTATAGACTTTGTAAACCTGCAGTGGAAGGATAATGTTAAGGCACGTGTTATAAACCGCCTGCAAAACAACACCTACCGCAAAAGCGAATCCAGAACAAAGGTACGCTCTCAGGTAGCTTTTTACGAGTATCTAAAGAGTAAGCATAACCCATCGCTAAAATCTATTAAAGCCGATGTGGTTGCACTGAAAAAAATGGGGGCTTAATGGCTGTAACCCATCATTGCGAGGAACGTAGTAACGAAGCCATCTCTCCTGTTAATGCAATTTTTAGTCTACACCATCTTCACCAGCAACGTATCAGCCTCTATAAACTGCTTGCTGGCAAGCATAAAAAAGGGGCTTAAAATTAGCCCCTTTTGTTACTTTACAGGCGGACAATTAGTTATTGTCCCTCCCTTTGCCAGATGGCCTGCCTGTAGTGCTAGGAAATCCGGCTGTACCTTTAGATTTTGACATCTTAGTAAGTATTATATTTGGCCTACTCTGTTTGCTTTTCGGTTTCCGCATCTATTGTTTTTAATGGACTAAGAAAACCATATTTTATTTAAGGTGTTATTAAAAAATAATTTTCGTTTTTTTTAGCGTTCAGATACTCCTGAAAATCACAGTAGAAGCAGGTAATAAGAATTTTTCCGTCAATTTTTATGAAAAGCTCCTGATATTTTATATTAGAGCATTTTCTAATTAATAGCCTACTTACTACTAGCAATTGACTACCTTCACAACTTTCAATTTTAGCCAGAGCAATACTCAACTCTTTATCACTAACACCTCTTTCCCACTGGCGTAGTAGAAAATGCTCTGTCTTAACAAAATCTGCAAACCTTACGCGCATTTTATTTATAATCATCATCGTTTGAACATGCATGCCAACAACGCCCTTGGCAGTCATGCCAGCAACTACTGTGTTTACTCTTTAGCATAGGCTCGTTAAAGGCAACCTCATAAAGTTGTTTTGTGGCTTCAAATGCGTTCTCTAAATTTTTCTTGTCCTCATTACCACGCAAACCAAAGTAGGGGAAGTGGTGAAAATAGCCGCCAAATATAATTTCACTGTCTGCATGATATGCCCTGGTATCTAATATGTGGTAATGCCAAACTGTATCAATTAAATTAGTCGGCACAATTGATTTACCCTTGTGCAATAAGTTGAGTTGTAAAAAACGTTTATACTCAATTTCCGCATCATCACATTGTTCAACACTCCAACCTTCCCCTTCATCAGGAATACTCATTTTCATTTTTACCATTTCCAAATCTATTGCTGCAATAATTGGCAATATCCTTTTCTCATTAATTAGCCACGAAATTCTTTCAAGCCTAATTGATGCCGGATTTACCAGCATTGTTTTTGTTTTCATATTTATTTGTATTATTTGGTTTATAATTTAGCAATCCAATAGCGTGTTAACATTCTTCCAGAATCTGCTGGAAATGAATTTCGTCCGTGCAACATTCTATGGTTATCTATTAGTAGCCAATCGCCTTCTGATAACTTAATTTCTATTTTATCGGCCACACTTAATTGATTTTCAAACCACACCAATGCCTGTAAATACTTACTTCCTGCTGGCCTTTCGCATAAAAAAGGAGCATAATATATTACTTGGCTATCTTTAGAAAAAAGAGGATAACTTGGTTTATCAAAATAGAATATCTTGTGACTGTTTACTTGAACTGCACTTAAATAATCAAGAGTGTCTTTGCCAGCACTATTCAGTATTCTATACCCATCAATAAGAATACTATCGCCCCCAATTGCTGCCTGGCTATTACATTGCCATAAAATAAAATTTGCCGCTATATGGTCCGTATGGGGTGCTATATATTCGCTACCTGCTAATAAGCGTTGGCTTTTTTCATTTGGTTGAATAACTGTTTTAAGAATTACTTTACCGACTAGTGAGCTTATACTATCAGCAGATAGCTGATTATTATAGGGTATATGAATAAAACCTGTTGAATGTAGCTGTTTTAATAATGCTTCTGCTTTCATCAATTGTTGTTTGATGAAGCAAACTTATATCAGAAATATAGGGTATATTTTAGCTACCGATGAAACAATATAAATTGCCGATGAAACGGCGTTTACTGGCAATGAAAACTAAATAACTTCTTTAAGTTTTGCCTTCCCTTTAGGGTTTATGGTTCGTTCTTGAGTAATCTTTTTTGCCCCCTTACCAGTAATTGTAACTGTTATATTATCGTGCCTTATAGGGCCGGTTATAATATCTGTGTTAATAATATCAAACTTACTTATTTGTATGAAATTATCAGGCAATTGCAACAAACAATATTCAAGCGTACAATTATTGACAGCCAATGGTTCTTCATCTCGTCTGTAAATAATTTTTCCTTCTCCCTGCGATTCTCTATTATGTTCTATATCTTGGCTACTAATTAATTCTATTAGAGCTATCTTCACGGGTACTTTACCATCTCCAGTATTAAACGTAATACGTTCTTTAGGTTTAGAGCTTTGCACCAATAAATCTACTAATTGCTTAGCACGGAGCTCACTAATTGGCTTAGCGATTGTTGCTATAATATTTTTGTTCTCTAGTTTAAAATCAGCCAAATTATCGTGGTAAACACTTCCCCTACCTGTTATAAAAGCAATGGGTTTATAAACCTGTTTAGCAACCTCTAACCCAGATTTAGAAGGCATCTCAACATCAAGCAATAATGCATCATAATCAAACTCTTGCTCATCATTTAAAAACATTTCGGGGTTATTATACCTTCTTAATACTTCAATATTTTTAAACGGCTTTAATCGCTCTTCAAGCAACTTAATATCTTTATCATTATCATCAACTATAACAACTCTGATTTTCTTCATATTATAAATATAGCTTTAGAGTAGAAATGTAATAGTTATCTTTAAGTTCGTAGTTAAGTTTATACTTTCCATTAAATAATATATCCAACCTCTCTGCAATATTTTTTTGACCAATTCCACCCTTTTTTATCTCTTTATTATTATTCACCCTGTTTTTAACTATATAAACAAACTCATTACCAACGATTTCAATATTAATACTCAATGTCTTATCGCCCTCTAAATCGCCATGTTTAAAAGCGTTTTCTATAAAATATGCAGTAATTAACGGGGGCAAAACAGCTTTATTAAATAAAGGGTGAGTATCGCTAATTGAATGGTTAAAAGAAACGGCATTTATATTATTAATACGCATTTTATATAAATCAACAAACTCCTCTAAAAATATAAGTTCCTGACGGATTGTGACAACGTCAGATTTTGATTCATACAACAAATAATCCAGCACATCTGACAAATGATTTACTGCTTTGTCAGCCATCGTCGTAAAATACTTTAAACTACTAAGCGTATTACGAAACGCGTGTGGCGTTAGTTGAAAACGCAGTGATTCTGATTTGAGTTTTCTATTCTCATCCTTTTGCTTTTCAAGCAGATAGAGTAAATCAACCTTTTCTTTTTGTAACCGTGCTTTCTGGGTGTAATATCTTATAGCTAAGCCACTGGCTACAATAAGCAAAAGGACAAAAAATATTTCACCATCTTCCATTATTTATACATTTTAAGTCTACACCATCTTCACCAACAACGTATCAGCCTCTACAAATTGCTTATCGGCAACGTAAATTTCTTCTACTGTAGCATCTTCAAAAGCCTCGATGGTGTTTTCCATTTTCATAGATACCATTATCAGCAGCTTATCGCCTTTGCTAACCTTTTGGCCCGGCTCTACCAGTACTTTTAGCACCTCGCCCGGCATTGGCGCTTTATAGCCACCTGCTACCTCTTCGTCTTCGCCATCGGCAAAGCGGGCTATGCGTTTTAGGCGCACATCGCCCAGTTGTTTGTTGTGGATAAACAAATCCGTTTCAGTACCATACAGCACAAACTTCAATCGGCGGTTACCTATAAGGCAAACCAACTCGTCAGCACCTAAATCAAGTATGCTGGCTTCGTAAAGCCTCTCTCCTATTTGTATGTTAAATGCACCGTGGCGGTAAGTGTATTCTACTTTGTAATTATCACCTGCAACGGCAAACTCAGCAAACTGTGCCATGTAAGGGTTACTCCTCCAGCCCGATGGCACTTCGGCCAGCAACTCTCGCTGCTGCTCACGTGCGGCCCAGTCGGCAAGGGTGCCCGCTATCAGGCTAAAGTCGATTGTCTCCGCAGCAATAGTATTATCGTAAGTAAACTTCTTATCTAAAAAGTGGGTATCAAAATTTCCCGCTTTAAAATCATCATTAGCTAAAATCTTCTTTAAAAAGTCAACGTTAGTAGTTAATCCTAAAAGAGCCGTATCGCCCAGGGCATTTTGCATCCGTTGGATAGACTGCGCCCTGTTCTCGCCCCAGGTAATTACCTTGGCAATCATCGGGTCGTAGTAAATATCAATCACACTGCCGCTTTGTATGCCTCCATCAACCCGCACCCCTTCTTCAAAAGGCGGCTGCCACACTCCAATTTTGCCCGATACGGGAAGGAAATTATTGGCAGGGTCTTCAGCGTATATGCGGCATTCCAGCGCATGGCCTACCTGTTTTACATCTTCCTGTTTAACATATAACGGCGCACCAAAAGCTACTTCTATCTGTAGTTTTACAAGGTCTAAGCCTGTAACCATTTCGGTAACGGGGTGCTCTACCTGCAGGCGGGTGTTTACCTCTAAAAAGTAGAAGCTATTATCAGGGGCAACGATAAACTCTACAGTGCCCGCGTTGTTGTATTTAACAGCAGCAGCAGCATTAACCGCAGCCTTGGCCATTTCAGCACGTAGCTCGGGTGTTAATACAGGCGATGGGCTTTCTTCAAATATTTTTTGGTAGCGGCGTTGTATAGAA
>CAMBQF010000066.1 GCA_945869825.1 Chitinophaga pinensis
GTTTGCTCGTAGCTTACTTTTTTTCCTATCGTCTTCATTATTATACCATAAACTCAACCTCTTTAAAGCCAAAAGCCTTTTGTCCGGTCGATGTTTCAATTATCAGTTTTCCTTCAGGTGTTATAGCCGTTATCTTGCCCGTAAAGGCATCGTCATAGGCACTATACAACCGTTCTTCATTATAAAAAAGCAGGTTTTGTATGTAGCGCTCATATAAATCTGCAAAGCGCAGGGCCTTTAGCAGCAGGTATTCCGCTTCCAGGTAGCCCAAAAAGCTCTCCAGCAAAGGTTCTATGGCAAACCGCTGCCCTGTTATCATTTTTACTGATGTGGGGTTGCGCAGGCTTTCGTCAAACAAATCCTGGTTTATGTTTAGCCCTATGCCAATAACGGTGTAGCTCAGGTTTTGCCCTTTCAGCATGTTCTCAATCAATATCCCCGCTATTTTATCATACTCCACATAAATATCGTTGGGCCATTTTACTTTGGCATCAATATTCAGGTCGGTTTTCAAAAATTTAACCAGCGCCAGGCATACCGCCATGTTAAGGTAAAACTGTTCGGTAGCATCTAAAAATATGGGTTCGTAAATTACGCTAAAGGTAAGGTTCTCGCCCTGCTCGCTATGCCATTTGTTTTCGCGCTGGCCGCGCCCTCCTGGCTGGTGGTAGGCAGCATACACCGTTCCTTCGCCCACCAAACCTTTTTTAATTTGGTTAACGGCAAATTCATTGGTAGAGTTTAAATGCTCATACCATACTATGGGCTTTCCTGTAAATAAAGGGGGCACTTATAAACAATTAAGCCGCAAAATTATTAATTAATATGCCCCCTTAACACAAAGGCTATACAATAAAGATTAAACATGCCCGTCTACCATCTATATAAGGCTTAAAATGTACCGGTCATGACACTTAATAAAAAAACGTACTTTTACCCTTTAATACTATTTTATAATTGATGGCAAAGAAAGTTACACCTGAAACAAAGGAAACTAAAACCGTAGCCCCTAAAAAGGCGGCAGCAAAAAAAGCTAAAACTACTGCAGTAGAAAAGCCTGCCAAAACGGCTAAAGATAAAGTTGCAGCGCCTAAAAAGGTCGCTGCCAAAGCAACACCGGTAAAAGAAAAAGCATCACCTAAAAAGGCAGTCACTAAAACCGTTAAAGCTGATAAACCGGTAAAAGCAGCCCCTGCAAAAAAGGCAGCTACCAAAGCTAAGGCGGCAAAACCTGCCAAAAAAGCAGCTATTGATCCCGAACAGGCATTGCTAAATGCAATTATTGACGGGATGTTAGATAAAAAAGCACACAATATTTTAGTGCTCGACCTTCGACCAACAGGCAATTCTGTGGCCGATTGGTTTGTTATAACCCACGGTACGTCTAACACACAGGCCGATGCCATTGCCGACTCTGTTGAAGATATAGTTAGGAGAAGGCTTAACGAGAAGCCCTGGCATACCGAAGGCTTTCAAAATGCGGAATGGATTTTGTTAGACTATGTGAACGTAGTTGTTCACGTTTTCCAGGAGCCTATCCGCGATTTTTACCGTTTAGAAGACCTTTGGGCCGACGCGCCAACTATTAAAATAGAGGAATCGTTTAGCAAATAGCTTCACTTGTAAACTTAAGTGCACATCGTTTGTTAACTCAAGCAGAAAGAAACACAATGTCTGATAATCAAGAAAAGAACACCAACCCGGGCAATAGCCAAAACCCGTTTAACCGTATGCGCGACTCGTTCGGTGGCAATAACAAGCCGGGCAACAAAAAGCCGCGTTTTACTTTTAGCCTGTACTGGATTTACGCTGTTATAGTTATTGCCTTTATAGCAATTACCTATTCTGACTTTGGCGGTGGCGTTAAAACGCTGGATGCCCCTAAAGACTTTTACCAGGATATGCTGCTAAAAGGCCACGTTGATAAAGTGGTTATTGTAAAACGTAATGACGAAGCCGAGATTTACCTTAAAAAAGACTCGGTAGAGGCTCCGCATAATAAAGCATACTACGAGAAAAAACTGGGCAAAAACTATAAGTTTACAGAGAATAAACGCCCCCAGTTTAAACTGAACATTACCAAGCCCGAAGATTTTGAAAAACAGCTTACTGATTTTCAGGATAAAAACTTAATACCTAACGATAGGCGCATTATTGCCGAAACCAACAACGATAAAGATTGGGGTGGCGATATAATCAGTATTTTACTGCCTATTGTAGTTATTGTGCTTATTTGGATGTTTATTATGCGCCGCATGGGTGGCGGAGGTGCCGGTGGCGGCCAGATATTTAACATTGGCAAGTCTAAAGCTACCTTGTTTGATAAAGACACCCAGGTAAACATAACTTTTGATAATGTTGCCGGCCTTGATGAGGCTAAAGTGGAGATTAAAGAGATTGTAGATTTCCTTAAAAACCCTAAAAAGTATACATCCCTCGGCGGTAAAATACCGCGTGGGGCGCTGTTAATTGGCCCTCCGGGTACCGGTAAAACCCTTTTGGCTAAAGCCGTTGCCGGCGAGGCGCAGGTGCCTTTCTTCTCACTTTCAGGGTCTGATTTTGTGGAGATGTTTGTTGGGGTGGGCGCAAGCCGCGTGCGCGATTTGTTCCGCCAGGCAAAAGAAAAAGCGCCATGTATTATATTTATTGATGAGATTGACGCTATTGGCCGTGCCCGTGGTAAAAATGCCATGCAGGGTTCTAACGATGAGCGCGAGAATACCCTTAACCAATTGCTTACCGAGATGGACGGCTTTGGTACCAACAATGGGGTTATTATACTAGCGGCCACCAACCGTGCCGACATTCTGGACCGTGCCCTTATGCGCCCGGGCCGTTTCGACCGCCAGATATTTGTAGACCTTCCCGATTTAGTAGGTCGCCGCGAGATATTTAAAGTACATTTAAAACCACTTAAGCTTGATCCGCATTTGGATGTTGAGTTTTTAGCTAAACAAACACCTGGTTTCTCTGGTGCTGATATTGCTAACGTTTGTAACGAGGCTGCCCTTATTGCCGCCCGTAAAAACAAAGACTCTATTGGTAAACAGGATTTCCTTGATGCGGTAGACCGTATTATTGGTGGTTTAGAAAAGAAAAACAAAATCATCACCAAGCAAGAGAAAGAGGTTATTGCTTACCACGAGGCTGGCCACGCCGCAACCAGCTGGTTGTTACGCTATGCCCACCCGTTGTTAAAAGTAACCATAGTTCCCCGCGGCCGATCACTAGGAGCTGCATGGTACCTGCCCGAAGAGCGCCAGATTACCACAACCGAGCAGTTGATGGATGAGATGGTTGCTACCCTTGGCGGACGTGCTGCCGAAGAAATAACCTTTGGTAAAATATCTACCGGCGCCCTAAGCGACTTGGAGAAAGTAACCAAACAGGCTTATGCCATGGTTACCGTCTATGGCCTAAACGCTAAGCTAGGTAACATAAGCTACTACGATAGCAGCGGGCAGGAATATGCCTTCTCTAAACCATACAGCGAAAAACGCGCTGAGACTATTGACAATGAGGTGAGTCTTATGATTGAAGGTGCTTACGAAATAGCCAAGAAAATTTTGACCGATAATAAAGATAAACTGGCTAAACTGGCAGAAACGCTGTTAGAGAAAGAGGTTATCTTCCGCGAAGATTTAGAAGAGATTTTTGGCAAACGCCCTTTTGAAGACGAAGCTGAGATTGAAGGCATAAAAGGTGACTACAACGCAGCTAAAATTGAAGAGGAAGCCAAACTGCGCCAGCAGGGTAAAGACGAGGAAGCCCGCAAGGTTGACGAGTCTCCGGCTAACGAAAAGCCCCGCGATTTAGGCGACACTATTGTGCAGCCACCGCCTCCTAAAGAGGATGAAGAAAAAGACAAACCGGAAGAACCAGCTTAAGGACATAAAAATCCCTCCCGCCTCAGGCCGGAGGGATTTTTTAATTGGTAAATATCTCCTCTTGAGAGGAGTACCCGAGCTACCCGAGGGGGAGGTGTGTCAAGCAGAAAAACACACCCCATCACGCCTTTGGCATGCCACCCCTCACAACACGGGATATTTTTCTGTATTTTAGCAACCTGATATGAAAGATTCTACCGCAAAAGAAAAGATGTTGAAGCGTATACGCGAGGCCTTAATAGAGCCATCGCCGCACGTTATCCCTGATGTGGATTTTGAAAGCCCTATATATGTGCAAAGCAATGAACCTTTAGAGATTCAGTTTGCACAAGAGTTTCAGCACATAGACGGTAAGTTTGTGTTTTGCGAAACCAAAGAAGAGGTAGTAGAAAACTTTACCGCCCTGGCTAAGCAATTCGGCTGGAAAGACATTTACTGCTACAACGATGATATTACCCAATGGTTTGAAGGTACCGAGGTTAAGATAAAAGACAAAATTTGGGATGTGCTTGAAGCTAAAGTGGCCATTACTAAATGCGAGAGCTTGGTAGCCCGCTTGGGCGCTGTGCTTATGTCGTCTAAGTTATCATCGGCCCGCAAGTTGCCTGCTATTGTAGACACCCATGTGGTTATTGCCTACACATCGCAACTGGTGCCTGATATTAAAGATGCCTTTGAAGCTATCACCGCCAAATACGGCGAAAGGCCCCCATCGCTTATATACCTGGCTGCCGGCGCCAGCCGCACCGCCGATATTGAAAAGACCTTGGTAATGGGTGCCCATGGCCCTAAAGAGATTTACGTATTTTTAATTGACGGTTAAACACTTTGCAAAGCGACTGGGTTAAAATACATAGCGTAGACACGCCCTACAAGGCAGAACTTGCTATAGGCCTGTTAGCTGAGCATGGCATAGAGGCTGTTACATTTAACAAGAAAGATTCGGTTTACCTGTTTGGTGATGTGGAAGTTTACGTTCACCGCGACTCGGTAGCCATTGCAAAACATATTTTAGAAACTACACCCAATTGAGCAATATTTTACAACGCCTTATTACAGGCTTCTTTTTTGTAGTAATACTTGTTGGTGGAATGATAGCCCACCCACTTAGCTATGCTGCCCTTTTTACCCTGATTACCGTATTGGGCCTTATAGAATTTTACCGCCTTATTGAACGCAGCCAATGGGATATCCAACCCCAAATTATACAAGGTGTTATTGCAGGTGTTGTATTGTTTTTAAGTAATACCTATGCAGCCGTTTATCATTCATTAAGTATATTAGCGTTGAATATGCTAACCTTAGGCGTAATATTTATCAGCGAGCTTTACCGCAAAAAAAATAACCCCTTTGGCAACATAGCATTTACCTTACTGGGTGTTGCTTATGTAGCTTTGCCATTTGCCGTTACCAACTATTTTGTAATTACCGAGGGCTCTGCAACAGGCTTAGCAAACATTCATTTTTACCCTTGGATACTGTTTAGCTGTTTTATGATTATTTGGGCAAACGACTCATGGGCATACCTTAGCGGGCGTTGGTTTGGCAAGCATAAATTGTTCGAGCGTATATCGCCCGGTAAAACATGGGAAGGTAGCGCAGGTGGCGCCGTGGTTGCCTTGTTGTTCTCTTGGATAATGTCTGTGTTTTTTAAAGAGATAGACTTGGTGCATTGGTTAGCTACCGGTGCTATCCTTATAGTAACATCAACCCTTGGTGATTTAGTAGAGAGTATGCTAAAGCGCAGCCTTGGTGTTAAAGATTCCGGCACTATGTTGCCCGGCCATGGTGGCATCCTCGACCGTTTTGATGGAATGTTTATTTCCTTACCCTTTATCTGGGCTTATTTCACCCTTTTTACGCAAGTTTAATCTCCTGCAATAATATCAGGCTTACCTAGTTTGTGTAGTTTTTAAACCTAATTCGGTTATAGAATATAAAGCTGACAGACATTTATGACTGGCAGCACCTACTCCGGCTGGTAAACAAACTTCTCTACCGCAGGGGCCGAGCCATCGTCTAAACGCACAAAGTACACGCCTGGTTTCAGGTTGCTAGAAGCAAGGTCTAAAGTATAAACATAGCTGCTGCCAATGGTATTAAAGCTTACGTTTTGTTGGCTATACACCAATTGGCCTGTTGCTGAGAATATGTTTAACGCCAGCGGTTTATTGCTGCGGTTGTTGCTAAGGTTTATGTTAAGCGTGTTGCTGGTGGGCGATGGGTACACATCAATACCAAACTTGGCGCCCATCTCATCTATACCCTGAACAAATATCTTTTTAAAGTGTGCCCAAATGGTATCGGTAGTGGTTAGGTTTACGCTAATGTTGGTGCTGAAATTATCAGGGCTTGGCGTGTTGTTGTTAAACGACCAGTATTGAAACTGAGAGTCGATAGCAGGCAGGGCTTGCAACGTAATGCTGTTGCTGCCAAAAAACGCGCCCGAATATGGGTAGCTGCTTGGTATGATAGTATTTACCCGCACATTGTTGTTTTGCATCGGCGGGTCTATCTTCACCACAATATTGTATGGGCCGGTAAGGTCGTAGCAATCAACCATACCATCGGCTATGGCGTTGCAGCGGCTATTTATATTGTCGCGTATGCGTTGTATGTTTTGGTCCCAAGTGTTTACACTGCCTCCCCAACGTTGGGTTTGCCTACCCATTTCAGGTGCCAATAGCGCAGTCAGGCTATCCAGATGGATTATCATTTTAGTACAATCAAAGGCGGTATTAATAAGGTCGGCATAGCGGTTTATGTAAAGCTGCCTAAAACCATCGTTCTCCAGAAGTTTGTTAAACATATCGGTATGCGGTATATCAGGGTCGTTAGGAAAAAGTTCTTCAACAGCACAGGGGTCGGCATCGGGCCCTGTTGTGGGTAAGCCGGTATAGTTTTGGCCAAGGTCAAACGTATTGTCCATATCCCATAAATGGTAGCGCCAGCGCACGCCTGCATCTTTAGTGCCGCGCCACCAGGCGGTATTCCAGTTTAGCCAGTCAGAGTTTACAGTGTAGGTATTAATAATAAAATAATCTATCAGGCTCAATGGGTCAAAACGTTGCTCTACATAGTCGTAGTTAGACATGATAGATAAGTCGTTGCTCATCATAAAGTTATATAACGATACCCATGCCGTATCGCTGCCTTCATCTAACTGCAAGCCACCCCAAAAAGCCAGCATGTCTACTTTGCCTTCAGGCTGGTCGTAATAATAATCGGTAAAATCGGCATCTACCCGTTCTCGTAACTCATATAATCCCCAATATTGGCCGTTTATATAAATTACAATAGGGCGGTATGCGCGTCCATCAACATTTAAATCGTATTTGTCTGCTAGCGTTTGGCAAAAAGCATCGCGTATGTGGGCACTTTGGTAACCTGCGTGGGCAGGGTAATTGTCAGAACCTGCCGCTTTTAAAATAATAACGTCAAACTCATTGCGTGGGGTAGTGGTAAACAGTTGCGACTCTATATTATTTGATATACCATATTGGTCGCGGGTATAAAAGCGCATCCCTTTTTGGTCAAAGGCCCAAGAGTCGTTGCCGTGGCGTTTCATATCACCTTCGGTTTTAAATATAAGGCTGCCGCTGTTGGAATCATAATATTCTATAGCATGCATAATATCGTTACCCGAATTAAATAGCGAATTAAACGGCCCGTTTAAGCATACAGTAGGCATGGTATGTGTTGTGCCGATAATGTAGGTATTAGTTTCTGTAAAGCTGGCCGGTATATTAGCGTTGGTGCTAAAGGTACGAGCACGTACGGCTATAGTTGTGTTTACGGCAATTGGGCCTGTGTATTGTGTAGATGCTACCGTTGGTTCCGACCCATCGGTTGTATAACGGATAACGCTGTTAGGCTCGGTAGTGGTTATGGTTAAGCTAAATCCTGCGCCGTAAAACCCTCCAATTTGGCTAACTGCAGGTTTGGCGGCATAGTATAGTTTTACGTTGGCATTGGTTGTTCCTGGTGTTGGGGTAACACCTACGCCCCATGTAGCGGCACCATCTGTAGTGCGTGCAAGTGAGTGGTTTTTCTGGGTGTATTGGGTAATGTGTATCGAATCTATAATAACACCTGCGGGGTTGGCTATAAGAATATATTCCTGCCTGGTTTGGGTTAGCTTAAAGTTGGTATGTGCCTGCCCGCCTTGTACTATGTTTCTATCTGAACAATAAAAGACCTTTTTGCCTCCTGCTGGTATAGAGGTGCCTGCTGGTATAGGCCATTTTGTTGGGTCGGTAACCTTATCGCTAAGGTGGTAGCCTGATATGTCTATACTGCTGCCCGATGGGTTGTAAATTTCTACCCAATCTTCATACTCGTTAAAATTATCAGCTAACTGGCTTTTATTAGAACACGAAAACTCATTGATAAATAAACTTTGGGCAGACAGGCGTGTAAATACAGTAAAGGCTACTGCAATTAGTAAAATTTTTTTCATCTACTTAATTTAGTAACCCAAATTTAAGCTTTTTTTAATGATTAGCTAAACTTAGCCTTCAACCTCGTTAAATACTACACCGAATTCTGTAAGTTCTTGCAATACAGGCTCGTAAATAGTGGGCTCGCTTGGTATTTTTACCCCCGCCAGTTGCAGGTGGCCGGTTAATATCAGTTTAGCGGCAATGGCTACGGGCAGGCCTACTGTTTTGGCCATGGCGGTATGCAGTTCGTCGTTGCCTTTAAGCACTAAAGTAGAGCGCACTTTTTTTGCCGCGCCGTTAACGGTATATTCAAACTCGTGCAGCATCACCACCAGGTCAAGGTCGCCGTCGTTCAGCTTCCACTTTTGTTCCAGCAAATGTTGCAGCATTTTAGCCGGCGATGCTTCTTTTACCCCTGCTTTTTCATTACTAAAAATACCAGTCCATTGCAGCATATCAAACAATTCGGACTTGTTTTCCAGCCCTAAAAAATTAATCAGGCTGCGCTCATCAGCCATTATACCCTCAGGCAACAGCGATTGTACCAGCTCTATATAGCTAAGGTTTTCACTATGGGGGATTATAAAGCTATCGTCAGTTAAGCCCATTTGCACAAAGCAGTTCCAGGCATGGCAGTAGTTTTTATAGCGTAGGGTGCCGCGCAGCATCGTACCAATCCCTTCTAAGTTATAGGGTTCAATATAGCTAAGCGAGTCGCGGTTGGCGTAGCCTTCCAAGGTGCCAAGGCTGGGTATTTCAAACTGCTCTACGTTTTTAAACAAGCGGTTGTAGGGAATAAATTTCAGCTTGCCGCTGTGCAGGTAGCGGGCGGTGCTTTGGCCTGCAACAATTACGTTACGCGGGTTCCAGGTAAATTTATAGCCCCAGGGGTTGTCATTGCTCTCAGGCGCTACAAGTCCTCCGGTAAACGATTTGAATGAGGTAATTTTACCTCCCTCATTTTGTATGCGGTGTATTATTTGCAGGGCCGACATATGGTCAATGCCCGGGTCTAAGCCCATCTCGTTTAATAGTACGCAGCCTTTTTCTTTGGCTTGCTCATCAAGCATCGCCATTTCAGACGACACGTACGATGCTGTGATTAAATGCTTGCCAAACTTTATGCAACTGTGTGCTACAGGCACATGCATAGTGGCAGGCAGCATAGATATTACCAAATCGGTACGGCTTATCAGTTCTTCGCGGGTAGCGGCATCGTCGGCATTAAAAAATACAGCACTGCCGTGGGAATGGCCTTTAAGCTTAGATGCAGCTGCCAGTGGGTCGCTATCGGCAATGGTTAGGTGCCAGCCGTATTTACCACCGTTGTCTAATAAATAATCTATTAAAACCGTAGCCGATTTACCGGCGCCTATAAGGAGTATCTGTTTCATTCGGTTGCAAAATTAAGGTGCTTATAGGTAAGTTGGTCGTATACTATTTTTAGCCATACCAGTATGCAGGGCAAAACCTTTAGCTGGTAAGGGGTAACAAAGTTTGTGCGTGTATCCGGTGGGAATATATCGGTAGGGGAGAGGCAGGTAAAAACAAATACCAGCAGGAGTAATATCAGGTTGATTGTACTTTTTGGCTGTGCATAATACCAAATAGCAACTCCGGCAACGGCAATAATAAACGTAGGCGACTCTGCCTTGTGGTTAAATATAACCACCCATAGTAATGCCGATGCCAGCATCAGTAGCTTAAACCTTTGGACTTTCCATACTTTTTGGTTGAGGTATGCTAAGCAAAATACCACTACGCCACCCAAAGTTATGGCTGTTTTGTTAGGCGTAAAGCCAAACCAACTCTCTAACCAGCCCGCAACCGACATGCCAATAGACCCTGCATGGTCGGCTTGCAGCATAGCTAACCAGCTTTTGTACTGTAATTGCAATATAGCAGGCTGGGTAACAACCACAGGCACCATGGCTAATAGTACCGACCATCCAATCAAACTAAAACAAAACTTAGCTTTTTTAGGGTAGAATAAAAACAAGGCAGCCGCTACCATGCCAAAGGGTTTAATAAACGTAGCCAGGGCAACAAACAATGCCGCACGGCCTACTCGGCCATTCTCCAGGCTGTTATACACCCATATCATCAACCCCGCAATAAGGGCATTGCTTTGGCTGTTTTGCATATTGGTCATTAACTCAACCACCACAAACAGCAGGGCAAAAGCACGCTGTTGTTCGGTAAAACGTTTTATAGAAATTATGGCCGAGAATAGTACAACAGTGTTTAATATATTCCACCATATAAGCCCCAGCCACACAGGAATCCAGGCGAATATGCCAAAGAAGAGGGCAAATACGGGCGGGTATTTGTACAGGTCGTAGTACTGTTCTGGGTGGTGGGTATACAGGTTTACCCCGTTTATCAGGTTGTAGAATGAGGCCCTGAAAATCATAAAATTGTTAATGTGCGTTTGTGTATCGGTCTTGCTGCCTTTTAAAAATTCAGCTACCGATGCCGCTACCGCCAGCAATATAAATAGCGCCAACAGCACCCTTGGGTTGGTTATAAACCGCAGTATACGTTCTTTTATTGCCATTGCAGGGTGTCTACCGGGTAAGCGGCCAATGTATCGGGGCACTCTTCCAGTAGTTTGCTTATTGTTTTTTGTAATACAGGGTGAAGATAGTCTTTTGCAATTTCAACCATAGGTACCAGGGTAAACCTGCGCTGGGCCATTGCGGGGTGGGGTACTGTTAAATCTTCGGCATTTATTACTTCATCAGCATACAGCAATATATCAATATCAATAATGCGGGGCCCATTTTTAGGCACCAATCGGGTACGTCCCAATTGCTGCTCTATGCTTAAAATAGCGGTTAGCAGTGCCGATGCAGGTAGTTTCGTTTCAATCTCAACCACCGCGTTTAAAAAAAAATCCTGATCTTCAATGCCCCATGGGGCTGTTTCGTAAAGGGCTGATGTTTGAACAACATTGCCTGCTTTAGAGTTTATTTGCCTGATGGCTGTAATAATTACCTCTTTTTTGTTACCTATATTACTGCCTAACAGCAAAAATGCCCTTTTCATTTGGCAAAGATACTTTGCCTGTTCAATAATCATATATTTGCAAAACACCAACAATTAAAAATGAAACAATTCTTTAAATTTTTTCTCGCTTCCTGCCTTGGTTTCCTAGTTAGCTTTATTGCACTTGGCGCTATTGGGGTGTGGATTATCAGTGCAGTTGCAACATCGGCCGTTAATGATGAGCCAAATGTAGATGTTGATGATAATTCTATTCTTTACTTAACATTAAACAATGCTATTGTAGATCACACTACATCAGAGGGCTTACCATCTGTCTTAGGCGGGAGTTCAGCTATTGGGCTGGATGATATTTTAGCATCAATAAAATATGCTAAAACCGACGACCACATTAAAGGCATATTTATAGAAGCCAGCAGCCTTAACACAGGTATGGCTACTGTGGAAGAGTTGCGTAACTCATTGCTTGATTTTAAAACATCAGGCAAGTTTATTATAGCTTATTCTGATTACTACACCCAGGGCGGTTACTACCTTTCGTCTATTGCCGATAAAATTTATGTTAACCCAATGGGTGGCGTAGAGTTTAAAGGGCTTTCGGCTGAGCTGGTATTTATAAAAGGCACCCTGGAGAAGCTGGGTGTTGAGCCGCAAATTATCCGCCACGGTAAGTTTAAAAGCGCTATTGAGCCGCTGATTAACGACAAAATGAGCGAGAGCAACCGCCTGCAAACCCGCACCTATATTGGTTCTTTATGGAATAAAATGTTAGATGGCGTAAGCAAATCGCGTAAAATTAGCGTTGCCGATTTACAAACCATAGCAAACGGTTTGTTGATTACTGATGCTAAAGCGGCTATGGACAAAAAATTTGTTGACGGTGTGAAGTACAAAGATGAGGTGCTAGATATGCTGAAAGAAAAAACAGGTTCAGAGTCTATTAACAAAATCAACTTCATCAACCTGAATAACTATGTAAAGGTAAATAAGCCAACTGTTGGCGACCGTAATAAAAAGGTAGCCGTAATTTTTGCCGAAGGCAGTATTGTAGATGGCAAAGGCTCTGATGGCGATATTGGTTCGGTAACCCTGTCTCGCCAATTGCGCAGCGCCCGTTTAGATGATAAGATAAAAGCGGTGGTATTGCGTATAAACTCTCCTGGTGGTAGCGCATTAGCTTCTGATGTTATCTGGAGGGAAGTGCTATTGCTTAAAAAAGTTAAACCTGTTATTGTGTCTATGGGCAACGTAGCCGCATCGGGCGGTTACTATATAGCTTGTGCTGCTGATACAATTGTGGCTCAGCCTAATACTATCACGGGCTCTATAGGTGTGTTTGGTGTACTTTGGAATGCCAAAGGCCTAACCGATAAATTAGGTGTAAGTGTTGACACCGTTAAAACAGGCGCTATGGCCGACCTAGGAACAGCCAGCCGCGCCATGACCGAGCCTGAACGTAAATACATACAAAACCAGATTGAAATGATTTACGATGTGTTTATTGGCAAAGTTGCCGATGGCCGCAAAATGAGCAAGGCAGATGTTGACAGCATTGGCCAGGGGCGCGTATGGAGCGGTATTGATGCTAAACGCATTGGCCTGGTTGACGTGTTAGGTGGTATGGATGTAGCCATAAACATTGCAGCTAAAAAAGCCAAGTTGGAAGATTACAGCGTAGTGTTTTTACCCCGCCCCGAAAAAGGCTTAACCAAGTTATTTAAAGACCTGAGCGGCGACGATGATGATAAGGTGAGCAAAATAATGGCTAAAGAGTTGGGCCCTGATTATAAATACTACCAGTACCTTAAAAATGCACGCCAGATACAAGGTATACAGGCCCGTATGCCTTACGAGATTGAGATTCACTAGTAATTAGTCATTCAAGTTTTTTAATTCCCCGGTTGTATTGCTACAACCGGGGATTTTTGTTGGATATTAACAGTAAGGTGCCCTTTGTTGAAAATACTTTTTTTGGGTACTAAATATTATATACTATCTTGCTACTTGCAAAATAGAAAATGCCGATTTGGCATGGTTTTTGCAAATGAAGGCGCAATGAAAAAATTTGTACTCGTTTTAATTGTGGTTTTTAGCTTAAGCTTTGCAAATCAAAGCTTTGCGGCTAATAATGCAAACATAGCGGGCCCAAAAGATTCTACAGAAAACTGCGAAAGCAGCTTTTTTTCTTGGGCAACAGTAGACCATATGGTTTGCTACGCTAAAGATTTTATCGGTATCCCTTATCGTTATGGTTCTATGAGCCTTAGCGCGTTTGATTGCTCAGGTTTTACCTCATATGTATTCAAACATTTTGGTTTATTGCTTCCACGTTCAGCCCGCGACCAGGCTATTTTAGGCCATAAAATTCACGAATGCGATGCCCGTAAAGGCGACCTTGTATTCTTTAAAGGCCGCAGTACTTCATCATCTTTTGTAGGCCACGTTGGTATTGTTATTTCTGAAATTGGCGATAAACTAACTTTTATCCATGCATCAGTCCATAAAGGCATTACTATTGATACCATAGACCTGCGCTACTACAAAGACCGCTTTTTGTACGTTAAGCGCGTATTAGATTTGTAAGATTATTCAACCAATATATTATTAAAAAGCCCTTTGAGCAATCAAAGGGCTTTTTGTTTTTAGGTACTTAGGAAAATTACTTCTCCTCTATATTATATACCGAAATCCACCCGCCCTGGTAGCTGGTGGCCCACAGGCGTTTACCATCGGGCGATACACTAACGCCCATAGGCTTAAATATATCTACTGAGCCAACCTCTTTAAAGGTTTTCATATCTATAATGGCAATCTTGTTCGACTCGTGCACCGCAGCAAACATATACCGTTCATCGGGCGTTAGGCAAATGGTACGCACTTGAGAGCCTAAACTTATAGAGCGGGTTACCTTCTTTTTATAGATATTATACTCTATGGCTTTGCCTCCGGTATTTTCTGATACATATAGCAGGCTATCGTTTTTAGATAATACTATGTGCCTTGGGTTAGGGGTAATGTGCAGTTCTTTTACCTGCTTTAGGCTATCTAAATCTACAACACTGATAGTTCCGCCACGCATATTACATACGTAAGCTGTTTTAGAATTGGAGGCTATGGTAATACCACGGGGTATGTATGCTCCGTTGCCTACTATAATGTCTTTAATCTTTTTAAGGCTATCGGTAGTAACAACGCTTATGCTGCTGCTATGCCAATTGGCTACAAGGGCCAGCTTACCATCGGGTGTAATTTTAATAACCTTGGGTGTGTGGCCTACAGGCACTAAAGGCATTTCTACGCGGTCTTTCGTACCTCCTTTAGGGTTCTTTACAGTTGCCATCTGCCCTTTGGTTTTAAAGCAAACCACGCTACTGTCGGCGGTGGGGTTGTTTGGGTTGTACCGCACTATGCATGCCCCGTTGTGAAACGATACCCAAAGGTACTTACCATGTTCAGAAAAGTCGCACTCTACAGGCTTTTCAGCAAAAGAGGGGATAGGCTTTTTCAAATCATAATCCCAGCCTGTGGCCTTGGTTTGGTCAAACTCTACCTTTTGGCGAATGTAAAAGCTATCAGCATCAATAATCCAGATGTTGCAACCCTCCAGGTTCATTACCGCTGCATAGTTACTGTCGGGCGATAACTCTACCGACTTAGGAGCCTGAGCCCCTTCAATCTTTTTAACCAGTTTTAGGGAAATGGATTGAGCAGATGAAAAAAATGGGAGTAGGAGTATAATTAAAGTTAGGCGCATATATCTATTTGCTGAGAACTGTCAACAGGCAACTATATACTGGTTAGTCAAACGACTGGTTACTATTGGCCGATATTTTCAACATAGCCTCATACTCATCAGGGGTAAGGTCGTTAAAGTAATAGTTGATGGGGTTTTGGTGTTCTCCGTTTTTATAAACCTCGTAGTGTAAGTGGGGTCCGGTAGATTTACCTGTGTTGCCTACATAGCCAATAACCTCGCCTCGCTTAACTTTTTGGCCGGGGCGCACTTTGGTGCGGCTTAAGTGACCGTAAAGTGTCATGTAGCCATAGCCATGGTCTATGCGTATATGATTGCCGTAGCCCGATGCCTGGGCATCGGCACGCTGCACCACACCATCACCTGTTGCATAAACCTCGGTGCCAATAGGTGCTGCAAAGTCCATACCAGCATGGAACTTGGGCATTTTATAAATAGGGTCAGTACGCCAGCCAAAGCCCGAAGCCATTTGCTTTAAATCTTTGGTAGATACAGGCTGTATAGCGGGGATAGCCCCCAGCATGTTGGCTTTGTTTTGCACCAGTTTTAAAATCTCGTCGTATGATTTTGACTGCACCACAATTTGCTTAGACAGATAATCAAGCTTTTGGCTGGTGCGTAGCATCAGTTCAGTATTATCATATCCCTGCAGCTGCGCGTAGCGGTCAGATCCACCGTAGCCCGCGCGGCGCACGCCGGTAGGTATAGG
>CAMBQF010000067.1 GCA_945869825.1 Chitinophaga pinensis
TAATTCAAACCACATGTTCTATGTATTTACAGCCCCATCTAATGGTGTAGATATGTATAACAATGCCGATAGCCTTCGCTACACTATTGTTGACATGAGCGCTAATGATGGTTTAGGCCAGGTTGATACGGACCACAAAAACGTACCATTATACGGACAGGTTGAGGAGAAATTAACTGCTGTATACAGTGGCTCTTCTGTTTGGATTATTGCCCACGGTTTTAAAACAAACAAATACGTTGCTTATAAATTAACAGCAAGCGGACTTGAAGGCCCTGTTGAATCAACTGTTGGTACTGCTGATAACTTAGGTGGCCGTGGCTGTATGAAAGCATCTCCAAGTGGAGAAAAAATTGCCCGCACTTTGAGCCTGCAAAACAAGCTGGAACTTGCTGACTTTGATGCAGCTACTGGTATCGTTTCAAATGCCAGCATATTTAGTAACCTTCCAGGTGTTTATGGTGTAGACTTTTCATCTTTCTCAAACCGCCTGTATGTAACTACTGTAGGTGTTAACCAGAACTACATTCACCAGTTTAACTTGAAACTAGAGAGCCCAAGTCAAATAGAGGCTTCTAAATTCACAATAACACCTCCTGCAAATACCTATCCAAGCGCTATTCAATTAGGTTACAATGGCATTTTATACATTGCCAATTCACAATCTAATACTCTTGGTAACATTACAAATGCCGACACTTTATCAAATGCTTTGATTTACAATGCCTTGGCATTAACAGTACCAGGCAACATATACAATGGTTTACCTGCCTTTAATCAATCATACTTTAAACGCAGTCCAATTGTTCTTTCTGTAAATGATGATATATTGGCTAGCCTGCAGGTATATCCTAACCCATCAAATGGCATTTTCCGTTTAAGCGTTGGCAAAAACAAAAGCCAGGACATAAAACTTAATGTTTACAGCATGACAGGTAGCGTAATATTCTCTTCTGAGAATTTTGAAGAAGGCCAAAACGTAATTTCTGTTGACTTAACAAATCAACCTGCCGGTGTATATTTCTTTGATATAAACACACCACAGGGTAAAACCATTAAACGTTTAGTAATTAATTAATAATCGATGATTAATTACTGTGGTGAGGAGCCGTCAGCTAAAGCTGGCGGCTTTTCTATTTTAAGCAGCAACAAGATCAAGGTCTATATTAGCATATACTGCCTCAACCTCTGCTAGTATGTTTAAAATTTCGCTATAAGAGTAGTTGGTAACCAGCTTCATTCTGTACTCTTTAAAATTAGGCAATCCCCTAAAGTAGTTAGTATAATGGCGGCGCATTTCAATAATACCCAACTTCTCCCCTTTCCATTCAATAGATTTTAACAGGTGCATTTTGCAAACAGTTAACCTGTCAGCTATAGTTGGCTTAGCCAAATGCTGGCCGGTTTTCATATAATGCTTAATCTCATTAAATATCCAGGGGTAACCAATACTTGCGCGGCCTATCATTACACCATCCACACCATAACGGTTTTTCATTTCCAGCGCCTTTTCCGGGGTATCTACATCGCCATTACCAAATATGGGTATAGTTATCCGGGGGTTATTACGCACCTCGCCTATCAAAGTCCAGTCGGCCGGACCTTTGTACAATTGGGCACGTGTGCGCCCATGTATACTTAATGCGGCTATGCCGATATCCTGTAAACGCTCTGCAACCTCCCCAATGTTTTTGGTATTATCATCCCAACCTAAGCGGGTTTTAACAGTAACAGGCCTATTAGCAATTTTCACTATTTCAGATGTCATGCTAACCATTTTGGGTATATCCTGCAACAATGCAGCCCCTGCTCCTTTACAAGCCACCTGCTTTACCGGGCAACCATAGTTTATATCAATCAAATCAGGGTTAGCCCTATCGGCAATAATGCCGGCTTCGCGCATTGAGTTTATATCCGAACCAAACAATTGGATTCCAATGGGGCGCTCGTATTCAAAAATATCAAGCTTTTGCAAGCTTTTGGCTGCATCGCGTATAAGGCCTTCCGATGATATAAACTCGGTATACATTAAATCGGCCCCGTTTTGCTTACATACATAACGAAATGGAGGGTCGCTCACATCTTCCATAGGTGCAAGCAATAAAGGGAACTCCCCCAAGTCAATATTTCCTATTTTTACACTCAATTTTTTCGATAATATAACGCAAAGATAAGCAAAACAGCCTAAATGGAACAGTTCGCCCCTTTACAGTCTGCCAAATCCACTACCCGATTCTTCATATTCCTTTCATTATTATTACTTACTACATCGTTTGGTGGTATTATTGGCAACCTGCTTATTAAAGCCGTTTGTAGTTGTGAAATTCCCGAAGACCCTACTGAATTTTTAAAACTTGCTACTGAAAACCCTTTAATGGTTGCAGGCATTAATCTTAGTATTATAGCATCTCAACTGTTAGGCTTTGCCATGCCGGCCTTGTTTTTTGCCCGTCTTGTTAATGTTGATGTTGCAGATGAACTGGGACTAGAGAACAAAACCAACCTAAAAAGTTATGTTGTAGCGGCAGTTTTAATTGCAGCCGCTATTCCAATTATCAATTTTACCCATTGGCTTAATATGCAGATAGACTTTGCCGCTATGTGGGGAGAAGTAGGTGTGCAGATTAAGAAGTTTGAAGAAATGAACGGCCAGCTTACCAAGCTTATTTTACCTTCTGATGGCAATGTAGGCAACCTGCTGTATGTTATATTCCTCATTGGTATAATTCCCGGCGTATGCGAAGAGCTTGTATTCAGGGGTGTGTTTCAAAAAATATTTACCAAAGCCTTTGCCAATAAACATGTAGGTGTTTGGGCAGCTGCATTTGTATTCAGTTTTGCACACTTTCAGTTTTATGGCTTTTTACCCCGCTTTATATTAGGTGCTGTTTTAGGTTATTTATACATGTACAGCCGGACACTTTGGGTACCTATACTTGCACATACTGTAAATAATAGCCTTGGGGTGCTTTTTGCCTATTTTAATTTAGATGAAGGTGAAACCATCAATACAGACACTTTGGGCACCACCGCTGCCGACTGGATTTGGCTTACTGCTTCAGTAATCATTACTCTTGGCTTGTTTATCGTATTCAAAAAATCCAATAAAGATAATTGCGAAAAAACCAACGAGCAGCCTATTTAAACAGGTCTGTAACCTCTTGCATACTAAGCGAGCTTAGTGGGTTATTATGGTTGATAAAGTCTTCTGCCAAAGCCGACTTGCGCTGCTGTAATTGAACAATCTTTTCTTCAATAGTACCCTTACAAATAAACTTGTAGGCAATTACATTTTTTGTTTGCCCTATACGGTGCGCACGGTTTATGGCTTGGGCTTCCACAGCTGGGTTCCACCAGGGGTCAAGCATAAAAACATAATCGGCCGATGTTAAGTTTAAACCAACACCACCGGCTTTAAGGCTGATTAAAAAGAACTTTGTTTCAGGCGAGCCTTCAAAATCCTCAATTACTTCTTTGCGGTTGGTTGTATTACCAATAAGGTAGCTATAGGGTATTTTATGCTCTTCAAACCAGGCTTTAAACAGGTTTAAATGTTTTACAAATTGAGAGAATATAAGCACCTTATGGTTCTCTGTGCGCAACCCTTCCAGCATACGGGTTACCTCTGTAAACTTACCCGAACCAAAATGGTGCATACCCTCCAAATGGGTTTCTTCAGCAGCCGTTACCGTAGTCATCATAGGGTGGTTGGCAATAAGGCGCAGCCTCATCAGGCCCTGGAATATTACCATCTTCGATTTTTCAATACCGGCCTGCTCTATATTTTGTAATATAATGTTCCTGTAATGCGATTTCTCCCGTTCATACAACTCATGCTGCTTCTCGGTCATATCGCAGTAAAACAACTTCTCTGTTAGTGGTGGCAGGTCTTTTGCTACCTGGTCTTTAGTACGGCGAAGTATAAAAGGGCTTATGAGCGCTTTTAAACGCTTACGGGCCATATCGTCGTTTTTCTTTTCAATAGGCAACACAAACTCCCTCCTAAACATATCAAATCCGCCAAGCAAACCAGGGTTAGTAAACGATATCTGAGCCCAAAGGTCAGTCAATGAGTTTTCTATGGGTGTACCGGTAAGGGTAAGCTTATGGCGCGAGTTTAGCTGCTTAACAGCCTTGTAGCTTTGCGAATCAGGATTCTTTATCAGCTGACTTTCGTCCAGCACTATATATTCAAAATCTATCTTGCCAAGTATCTCCAGGTCGTTACGTACTACCCCATAGGTAGTTAGTATAATGTGGCTGGTATACAAGGGCTTCAACATCTTGCTCCTAACCGATGATACATACTTAAATACCTTAAGTTGAGGCGCAAAGCGCGCTAATTCTTTTTCCCAGTTGTATATCAGCGAGGGAGGCATTACCACCAAAGTTGGGCGTTTACTTACAGTAGTTTCCTCAATAACATCAGCAACTACCGATACCCTTGGTTTTAAATGCCCAACTTCTGTAACCGTTTTAAACAAATTCAACTGTCCATCTTCCAATCCAGCCTCTAAAAAGTCAACAGGCTCAGTATCATTTACCGGCAAGGCAGCCTTAGCTGCCTTTTTTAGGTAAGGCTGGTATAGGCTTAGCAACAGGGCTATTACCTGTACTGTTTTACCAAGGCCCATATCATCTGCAAGACAACCACCTACATTAAAACTACCAAGGCCACGCATCCAGTTATATCCACTTAACTGATACGGGCGAAGGGTTGCATTCAAACTATCAGGCAAATCAAACTCTTTAGCTTTGTCTGCCTTATAAAATTCTTGAAACTTTAAGTCAATAGCATGTACACCGTTTATTGCTTCTTCAGCTATAGGGGCGTGGTATTTTTTCATGCGCAGGGCATCGCCTTCTGCCTGTGCAAAGACCATTATAGGGCGGTAGCGTTCAAACCATTCATCCGGTAATATAGCAATATGTCCGTTAGGCAAACTATACTCCCTAATACCGCGAAGTATATTACCCTTAAATTTTATAAACGGTATTTTATATCCCTCAAACTCAACAATACCATACAAATCAAACCAATCGTTCTCTTCTCTGCTTACGCTAAAGCTTAAGTTAATAGCCCCGGTATAATACGTTTGCCCCTCAATATCGGTGCGCAGCTTAATACCTGCCCCTGCCAGTTTTTCGCGATTTACCCTTGCCCAATCTAATAGATGGCCCAGGTCTCCAACAACATCAACAGGGCTGTATAATGCACCATATTTCAATTTCAACCCATTACTTAGCAAGATTTCTTCAATGCTCTTCTCAAAAGCATCATCGCGCTTTAATCGTTTAAACCTGAAGTTATTATTCTTCTTTTCTAATTCTGCCAATATATGCTCCGGCTCATTAGCAGCAATAGAAATAGTATCGTATGTATAAGCCAGGTTAAAAGCACAGTTGCCATCAATATCTCTAACCAATTTTAAAGATGAGCCTTTCACTCCGCCAACATCATCAATATCAAAGCCCATAGAATGTACCTCAAAGTGTTTCACCGCTTTCAAAATAAACTTCTCATAATAACTATCTTCCATACGGGGCTCAATAGTTATATAGGGTTTGGTTAAAAAAGGTATCAGCTTATCAGCATCGGTTTCATCATCAAAATGATAAATCTTATCTGCAATCATTATCCAGCATGGCGAATGGCAAATAATTCTTGAGCTTTTGTTCTTAAGGTTTAAGTACACATTGCCCTGCTTTATGGTAAGGTAATAGTAAGTACCTTTAGGGGTGCGGCTAAAATTATAAACAACCGCGGCAGCGTCGGGCAAAATAAGCCGCTCAATCATTGCCGGATGGTCTGATGCTTTTTCTTTAACGTATAATATCTGCCCCTTAAGTGCTGATAATACCTTATGGTTGCGCCTGCTTATATAGTCATCAAGTAATTCCTTTTGCTTAGGATTGGTAACAAAGTCTCGCAAAAAATCATCATCCTTAAGCTTCTTTTTGTTAAATATTTTAGCCAGGTTGTGGTGCCCCGCCTCTGTACAATAGCGTATCAGGGTTTTCTCGGCGTCAGTAAAATTATAATCGTGGTTGGCAAGGTTTTCGGTAGCGGCCTTCTTATAGGTATACGAAAATTTACCATCATCGAGCAGCTGAATAAGATAAGGCTCAATCACAGTACCCGTCAAAGGGTCGTTATAAACTGAAAAGATTAATTTATTAGCCACTATAAAAAGCTTTAAAAGCAATCAATTGGCTAAGGTAGGCAATAATCTATTTTGAAAATGGATAGAATGTGAATTACCTTACAACTATTTCGGTAATTACTTCGCTGCCTGCTTCAGCATTTAGTTTTTTCATGAGGGCTTCGCGGGCAAAAACAATCTCCTCTCTCACTACTGCATTATCAATTTCTAAAAACAACCTCTTTTTGTTTATATAAATATTGCGGGTATATTTTGCTATCATAGGGCCACACATTGCCGGCCACGAGTTTATCAGCTTCTTTTCAGCCATGCGGGTATCAAGTCCATAGGCCTTAAATAACGCATCTAAAGCGTCCTTAAGCGATTGTTCGTTTGTCTTTCTCATGCCGTTACTGTCCCCTGTTGTACATCAAATATTTTATACTCAGTTCCGGTTGTTTCTAAAATGGCTGCCAGTTTAGTATGGTCGGTATGGGTAATAAATATTTGCCCGAAGTTACCCAGACTAACCATTTGTAGAATCTTTTGAACGCGTATATCGTCCAGTTTATCAAACAAATCATCTAATAACAATAACGGCTTTACTTTCTTAACTTTATAAAGATACTCAAACTGCGCCAGCTTTAGCGACATTATAAACGACTTTTGCTGCCCCTGCGACCCAAACTTTTTTACCGCATTACCATTCATATCAAACTGTATATCGTCTTTATGAATACCTACTGTTGTATATTGGTTTATCCTATCCTTATCCCTTGCTGCCAATAATAAATCAGTAAATTCTCCTTCATCCAGTTGGCTTTTATATTCCAACTTGGCAAACTCACCGCCACTAGCGCATATAAACTGATAGTTGGCATTAAACACTCCGGCAAACTCATCTAAAAATGCTTTGCGAGTATTATAAACCGGCATACCGAACATTACCAGTTGTTCATCGTAAATAGCCAGTAAGTCGTTATCAAACCTTCTATCTGCAGCAAACTGCTTTAGAGCAACATTGCGTTGCACTATTACTTTATTGTAAGTTATCAGGTTTTCTAAATAGTTTTTATCCGTTTGCGATAAGGTGTTGTCTATAAACCTTCGGCGCTCCTCACTACCTCCGCTAATCAATACACTATCTTCAGGAGAAATAAGTACAACAGGAAAGGAACCTACATGGTCGGCCAGACGCTCATACTCTTTTTGGTTGCGCTTAAACTGCTTTTTACTATTCCTTTTTAGGCCGCAAAAAATCTCATCTTCATTACCATCATTATCAAACTTACCTTGTATTACAAAAAGGTCTTCGCTTTGCTTTATATTTTGATTATCGGCAGGGTTTAAAAAGCTTTTGCAAACACTCAGGTAGTGTACAGCATCAAGCAAATTAGTCTTACCAGAGCCGTTAAGGCCTGTAAAACAGTTTACAGCTGGCAAAAACGTTAAGTCTGCTAACTCGTAATTCTTAAAATTTACTAAATGCAATGATTTTAAATACACCTTACTATTTGATAATTCACGTAAAGGTAATACTTACAGGCGCAGTTTAAACGGCAATTTATCAACCGTCAACTATCGTATTAAAGTTACAGTACCCCTTGTAAGCCTACGCTTTTTATTTAGGTACGGTGCATCAATATACAGGTAGTACACATACACACCATCGGGCAATAAGTCGCCTGTGTTGTGCTTTTGCCCTGTCCAGTATACACTACCATTTGGATTGTCTGTTAATGAATTATATACCATCTCACCATTTCGTGCATATATTGCTAACTCTATAGGCACGTTTATATTCCAAGTATATACTTTAAACAGTTCGTTTAAACCATTAGCATCTGGTGTAAAAGCATTTGGTATGTAAAACAACGACTGGTCCCTTATATTAATCTTAACAACTGTGCTATCCTCACAACCATCAGGGCTTGTTACTACCAATTTAACATCATATATACCCGGCAGGCTAAAGTTATGTATAGGCATATCAGTAGTATCCAATATATCTCCATCTCCAAAATACCATGTCCACCAATTGGCATTGAAGGAATTATTATCAAAGTTGATATCATCCAGCGTTGTTAATGCGCTATCGGGGGCATAAGTAAACTGGGCTACAGGTGTTATTTTTACTGTAACTGTTGCAGTTGCAGTACCTGGCGTTGTTCCACACTGGTCAACAGCACTTACAGTATATGTTTGTGTAAATTCTGGCGATACTGCAATAGTTGCTCCTGTTTCACCACTATCCCATGTATAGGTATAAGGGCCTCCATCGCCTCCAGAAGCAACAGCTGTTAATACCGCTGTTTCATACGCACAAATAACATCAGGCACACTGGTAATAGCAACTGTTATAGGTGGGTTTATTTGCAACGTGATAAGGTTAGAATTTGCAATTGAGGCGTTTAAACAAGTGTAGTTAGATGTCATTGTTAACTCAACAACATCTCCTGGCAAGATAGCATTAGTAATAAAAACATCGGCATTCGGACCTACCGCGTTTCCATTTATAAACCACTGGTAGCTTGGGTTAGTACCACCATTAACAGGGGTAGCTGTAAATGTAACTGTTTGGCCTACACATATAGTTCCTGTTGGGTTTGATGCAATGCTAACTGTAGGTGTTAAGTAAGGTTGGGTTTGTACAGTAAATGGTGCTGATGTAACAATAGTTGGGTTTGCACACGGCGCATCAGAAACCAGCTCAACTGTAATAATATCGTTATTAACAGCAGGGGTATTAAACGTAGGTGTGGTTGCACCTGCCACAGCCACCCCGTTAACATACCATTGGTAAGTTGGGTTATTGCCACCACCTGTAATTGCAGCTGTATAAGTAATAGCTGTTCCATCGCATACCGGCATAGTTTGGTTAGCTGTAAAACTAATAGCAGGCACAACCGTTGGCAAAATATTTAATGTAATCCCGTTTGATATTGCTGTTGTAGGCGATACACAAGTTGCATTAGATATCAAAACAACGGTGACAATATCGCCATTGGCAGGAGTATTATTAGTGTAGGTTAATGCATTAGTGCCAACATTACCGCCATTTACCTGCCATTGGTAGGTTGGATTGTTGCCAGGGTTTACTGGCGTTGCTGTAAAAGTTATAGGCGTTCCTGAGCATTGTTGGCCTTGTGGGTTATCTATTATGGTAACAGATGGAACCAGCACAGGGTTTACCGTCATTGTTATGGTGTTAGAAGCTGCAGTAGTTGGGTTGGCACACCCTTCGCTTGAAGTAAGTGTAACAGCAACGATATCGCCATTGGCTAATGCGCTACTACTAAAGGTAGCTGAATTTATACCCGCATTTGTACCGTTTACTGTCCATTGATAAGCGGGGATTGTACCGCCATTGGTAGGGCTTGCTGTGAAAGTAACGTTGGTGCCGGCGCAAATAGCCCCTGAAGGATTGGCAACTATACCAACCGAAGGAACAAGGACTGGATTTATCTGTATTGTTATAGGGTTAGATGTTGTAGTAGATGGGTTTGCGCAGGTATATGTTGATGTTAATACCACAGTAACAATATCACCATTTACTAAACCGGTTGAGGCATAGGTATTATTATTAGTACCTACATTTACTCCATTTAGCTTCCACTGGTAATTTGGGTTTGCTCCTGCGTTTAGCGGCGTAGCGGTAAATGTTAAATTTGTACCCGAACACACAGGCATAACAGGGCCAACTGCAATACTAACTGTTGGTGTAATAACCGGGTTAACAGCCATTGAAATTTGGTTTGATGTTGCCGTTAACGGTTGTGCACACGTAGCATTAGACGTTACAGTAACCGTAACAAAATCACCATTTTGCAGTGTATTATTTGAATAAGTAGCAGAATTAGAACCAACAGGGGATCCGTTTAACGACCATTGGTACGATGGGTTAACACCTCCATTTATTGGGTTAGCGGTAAATGTTACGTTTGTACCTGCACATATTGCCCCCACAGGACTTTGTGTTATGCTAACCGTAGGTATTACAGGCTGCACAACTGTCATAGTAATAATATTTGATGTGGCTGTAGCCTGGCTAATACAGGTCAGGCTTGGTATCATAACTACACTAACCTGGTCTCCGTTTGTTAAAGCAGCCGATGTGTAGGTTGCACTATTGCCACCAACATTGCCTCCATTAATTTTCCATTGATAAGTTGGGGTTCCACCACCATTAATTGACGTTGCAGTAAACGTAACCGAAGTACCCGCGCATATTTGGCCTGCAGGGTTTGCAGCTATAGAAACTGATGGTGTTACAACAGCAGTAACCTGAATAGTTATTGTATTTGATGTAACAGTTGCCGGTAATGCACAATTAGCGTTTGATGTGAGGTCTAAAGTAACAACATCGCCATTATTATAAGATGAAGTTGAATAAGTTGTTCCATTTCCAACAGACACACCATTAACTTTCCAGTTGTAAACCGGACTAGCTCCACCATTGGTAATAACTGCTGAAAAGGTAAGCGGGGTATTGGCGCAAACCGGCATTGCCGGATTTACTGAAATTACAGCCGTTGGCACAATGTTAGGGTTTACAATTACCTGCTGTGTAACAGGGGCAAAGCAACCACTGCTATTATAATTAAGCGTCACATTATAAGTACCTGCATTAGCATAGTTTACGGTTGCATTTTGCAGATTATTTACACTTACAGGGTTAGCTCCGGGGGTTTGCCAGTCGTAATTGGCTAATGGCCCAACACCCAGTCCTGTTAAGGTAACATTACCGCCCGGGCAAATAGTTGAAGGGGTAATAGTAAAACCAGGGTTTGCAACAGTATTAACATTAACATTTACAGTTTGCGTAGCTATTTGCCCACACGCATCTGTAACAGTGACGGTATATGGAGTGGTTACATTTGGGGAAACAGTAATGGGTGAACCGGTTAATCCACCTGGGTTCCAAACAACACTGTAAGGGCCTACGCCAAAGTTACCTGCAGCATTTAAATTTACCTGTTGCCCCTGGCAAATAACCTGAGCACCACTTACGCTGGTTGTTTGTACAGTACGGCCCTGCACGGTCATTGTCCATGCTGTACCCGCTGCTATGCAGGTATTAGAGCAGGCACCGGGAGAAGCGCATCTATAAAAATTCATTGTAAATGGCAGGTTGTAAGATGCACATTGCGGTGGGGGCAAACAACCATCAAGTTCATTAAACACTGTTTGGTTATTGGTAGTACAGGTTCCGGGGTTATTTACACCACAACCCCATATTAATCCGGGGTTTGATGGAAAGCGGCAGCCGCCCAAACGTAAATCCAGTGCACCCGAAATCATGTTACATCCACCTGTAGCTATGTAATTAAATGTCCATAGCATATCAGTAACGGTGCAGTTAGCAGGCACAGGAACAGTCAGATTATAAGCACAACCACCTATTCCGCAGGTTGCATTGTAACCTGAGCCAGCAATGGAGCCTATTGGCAATGTATTGGTACCGCTAACCAAAGGATCTACCGTAACGGGATATTGGCGTTCTGGAGCATTAAGCCAACTTACCGGGATTTCAACGTCCAGATAATTCTCGTCGCTTAGCACATAAGCTAAATCTTCGCTGTTAGAATAAACAGCGCCATCCCATGCAAAGGCTTTAGTAAACTTAAAAGCCTCTGTTCCATCAACGGTATTGATTGAAAAATCTCCTATTATTGGTTGATTTAGCTGTATACCTACAAAACGATAATTAACAGGCAACTCTAAATGATCTCTTAATAAAAGCTTACCACTTGTGTAGCTTAATTGCTGTTTAATAACAAAGTCAGACTTTACTTTACCATCATAAACCTTTAACTCAATATCAATACCTGGCCATGCATCAACAACCTTGGCACCTTCATCGCCAACAACATAGTTATTCCAATTTGCCGTCCCTAACGATGATTCAACACCATTATTAACCCAAATTAGTTCAATCTTATTATTAAATTTCAGGATTGCCCCTGCCCTATTAATAGTAGTAAATCCCAAGCCTGCGTCTAAAGATACCGGAAGATCTTGTGCCGGGGCAGAATATAAATGCGGTTGATTAGTAGGCTTTAGTCGAATATCAACACTAAGCCAGTTACCGTTTGCATTTTTATAATTTAGAGCTGAGTAACCTTGTTCCTGATAAAACTCAGTACCATTTGTTCCATTTGTAACATAATAACGCGAAAATTCTGTTCGCCTGTCTATAAGTTCAATACAATCTGTACAAGGTGCATTAAAGGGTTTTATACCATATTCAGGATGACTTTTATAAGCATCAGGGGTTAGCTTTTCAAGTTCATCGGTAATTACTTTGGATATAGTATTGATAGTATTAAGATTATACTTCTTAACCACCATACCAGTTTGCCCATTCAATAATGCCGAACTTAAAAGGAAGAGTGTTAACGCTATTAAATAAACTTTTCTCATGCTTCGCTGCTATGCAACCAAGCAAATGTAAGGTAAAATTTCTAAAAAAAATTCCCCCTAAGCATTAACAACTGCTTAGAATTTTGTTATGCAAACAAAATATCATCAGCAGTTATAACATCACCATCGCTCATAAGTGCGGCACGTTCTATTGTAGCCTTAAGCTCCCTTACATTGCCGGGCCACTCATGTTTCAAAAGCAACTCTTTAGCTTCTTTGCTTATTGACTTGTTTCCCAGCTTATTATGGCTTGAAAACTGAGTTAAGAAAGAATGAGCTAAAAGCAATATATCATTACCGCGCTCATTTAAAGGTGGCAGTTTTATTAAGAAACCTTGAAGTCGGTAAAAAAGGTCTTCTCTGAATTTACCTTCTTTGGCCATTTGCCCTAAGTTTCTGTTGGTAGCAGCTATAACCCTAACATCAATAGGAATTTCGCGGTTGCTACCAACGCGGGTAATAACATTCTCTTGCAATACACGCAAAAGCTTTGCCTGCAAACCAAGGTCCATCTCACCTATTTCATCTAGAAATATAGAACCACCGTTAGCCTCTTCAAATTTGCCAATTCGTCGGTTATCTGCACCGGTAAAAGCGCCTTTTTCATGCCCAAACAATTCACTCTCAGCAAGGTCAAGAGGAACTGATGCCATGTTTACTGTAACATAATTGCCTCTTGCCCTGGGCGAATTATAATGTATAGCGCTTGCTATACCTTCTTTACCCGTACCGTTTTGTCCGTTAATCATTACAAGCATGTTGCTCTTTTCTACTTTTTGAATCATCTTCAAAACGCTTAAAAGTGCTTTGCTCTCTCCTATTATTTTAGAATATTTTTGACGATCAATAATTTGTTCTTGTAAAACTTCAACCTGACGTTTCAATTTTACCGTAGCACCCAATGTTTTTACAGAGTTAACTAACTCTACATGGGCATTAGAATTTTTAAGTATGTAATCTTTAGCTCCAATTTTATAGGCTTTAACAACTACTTCAACCTCGTTTTGGCCTGACAAAATAATAGGTACAATTTCTTCGTTATACGTTTTTACCCTTTGAAGAATTTCTAACCCTGTCATATCAGGCAGGTTATAGTCAATCACAACAATATCAGGGTTACCTGGCAGGTTTTTAATCAGGTCTGCCCCATTTGTAAACAGGGTAACATCATAATCCTGCTCCTTTTCAAGGGTAAACTGTATGGCTTTACCAAAAAAGGCATCGTCTTCTACAATAAATACTTTTATCATTCCTCCTGCGTTAACAATTGGAGTTGAAGGTACGGAAGGTTCTTGATTTTGATTCTCTATTGGATTTGATTTCGATTCGTTTTTATCGCTATTTCCTTTAAAGAATGATGATGTTGAAAACATAAATATTGTGTTTGGTGGTTTCAGATGCAATGTTATGCAGGTTATAAAAGTCAGGAAGTCCTTTTTTAAGATATATTTGCACTTGTAAGATTTATTGATGAACAGAACATTTTTAGCCCTTGCGGCAACCCTAATTATAAGTGCCCAGTTATTTGCACAAAAAACATACTACGCTACACCCAAAAGCGGTACAGTAAACAATTTAATACAACAGGCAACAGATACGCTATTTGGCAATTTTTTCAACGGAACTCCCGCGCTGTATAAGTCTCAGCCTTTATTTCCTGGTTATGCATCGGGTAACAACGCTTTTGGCGATTTAGCCAAAGTACAGGTATACAGTGTAAGTAATATTTGCGCTGTAGAAGGTATAATTATGTGGGCAGGTTATAAAAACCAGTCTTCAGGCGATGTCAATTCGGGGGTTAGGTATAATCTATACGACTTAAAGAGTACAGCAACTGGCCAGGGGGCTACTGCTTTAAAGTTAAGCCCTGATAGTGTTATAAGGACAAAAACAATTTCTTTATCAACTATAGATACGTCGTCTGTATTTGAAAATGGTGCAAATATTGTTCTTTTTGATACTCCAGCTTATTTTGACACCCTGTTTGCAGTAGGCTTTGATTTTTCTGCCCTTTCACAGGGAGATACTATTGCCTGCTACACGACAACAAATACAGATGCTGACAGCTCTGAAAACTCATGGGAGCAGGTGGCCGATAGCTCGTGGTCTACCATGCTGAACAACTGGGGCCTGGATATTGATTTTGCAATTTTCCCCATTATTGATGGTAATGCTACATCTATTTATACATCTGCAATACAACCCTTATTTATATATCCCAACCCTGCAACAGACAATGTAAGTATCAGGATTAGCGATAATAAACCGTTAAACATCATTATTATTGACAACACTGGTAAAACAATAACTACATATAATAATGTAACAGCTTCTTTAACCATAAACAGTTTACCTGCAGGAATGTACTACATTATAATTAATAGCGGCCAAAAGCCTGGTTATGCTCAAAAACTGATTATACAATAGGCGGTACAACATATATTTACTGTTATTTGAAAATTATTTTAACTTTTCTTTCTTGTAAATGTTATGTTTCCTACATTTGCATTAAGTCTAACCTTTAAACGAAAAAAAATAAGAACGATGAGAAAGATTTATCTTACTCTTGCAGCCGCAGCAATTTCATTAGGCGCTATGGCTCAATTGCCCCGATTAGCTACTAACAATCACCGTGTAGACATTTCTAACATCAGAAATGTATCTGGTACTACATCAGGTCCGGTTAAAAGCACAAACGCAGTGCAAAATTTCTGGCTAGACTACAGCTCTGCCAACTTTGACGATTTGTTCTATGTTTGGACTTTTAACTCTAACTATGCAGCTGCTGATACCACAGGTGGAGGAATTAACCCAATTAACTATGCAGCAGTTGCCGTAACCGGTCCATTAGCAGGTTATACTGACAATGCTGACATCACTAACTCTATTAATGAGTTTCCTTATTTTAACGGCCCTATCACTATCGACTCGGTTTTTGCGATTGTTACGCATGAGAATAATAGCGGTGAGTACGATAAAATTTTTACAGAAATTGTAACACTTAACAATTCTAACCAACCAACAACTACTGTTCTTTGGTCAGCTGTTGACTCATCTAACACTACACTTTCTCCGGGTGGTAACTGGATTGGTACAGGTGCTTCAGTTTTAATATCACACGCCCCTAATTTTACCACTACTAATGGTCAGAAAAT
>CAMBQF010000068.1 GCA_945869825.1 Chitinophaga pinensis
TGAGAAATGCCGTTTTTCCCATTTTACACACCCCGTCAATCCTCCAAAGGCGGATTGACACCCCTCTGAAGAGGGGATAAAAGAATCCCGCATCCCGCCTTTGGCGGGATACCCCCTTTATAAAGGGGGAACTTCTATTTATTATGCTATTTGCCCAGGTTGACATATAGATACTCCCATTCTTTTTCTTCCACTTTGTGGAGGAACTCGTTAAAATCGTCGACTGTAACTTTGCGGGTGGCCAGGTAACCTTCTTCTAAAAACTCAAACAACACCATAACCCTGAATATGCGGGCGGCTAAACGCGCAGGGCCAAGCAATACCTTACCCAAAGCACTATGGGCCAGCTGGTGGCTAAACTCCAGCGTATCAATCATCACTTCGAGTTGCTTTATGCGCATATCACGGTGGTTGTATTGCTTATACACCTCTGTCAGTTCAGAGGTTGCAATTTGCTCCCCTTTCCAGCCTCTGGCAATAAGCACCTCCGCCATTCCCTCGTCCATTTGGTGGGTAACATCGTTCAGGTCAATAACATCCTGTATAGATTTTTTAATCTCGACCGGCAGCTTGTTTTTAATCTTGCCAAAGGTGTTAATAGCCGTTTGGATGATATCGCCCTGCGAATCGAGGTTATAGATTTTCTCCATGAAGAAGTTTACCAAATCGGCACTGTCTTCGCGGTTAAAATATTCGCCATAAAACTCTTTAAAGCGGCGGGTTTGCGCCTGCATAATTTCGAGTTTGGCTTTTTCTAAAAGTTCGTTTGTCTGGGCCATAGCTTTATTGCGTGGCCTAACCCAAAAAACTACGCTTGTGCAGCTTTAGCCTTTACCGGGCGGCCTACTAAGTATACTCCTGTAAATATGAGCAATGCGGAGATAATTTTGACAGCATCAGGAGCGCTGTTACCAACCACGATTTCAACAATGGCGGCTATAACAGGTTGCAGGTAGATATATACCCCAACTACCGATGCGCTTACCGTGCCCAGGGCCAGGTTGTTTAGCAGGTAGGCAATGAATGTAGCAGCAATGATTACATATACTACGCTAAACCACGCATCGGGCGGAAGTGTTGCCCATTGTATATCCATTGCCTGCTGTGCGCCAAAGGGTATGCATATAATCATACCAAACAAAAACGACCATTTAAGCACCGTTAGCGGATGGTATTTAAGCATTAGCGGCTTGGCAATAACCAGATACACACCATACGACAGGGCATTGAATAATATCATAATATTGCCTAACAGGTTGCCGCCACCGCTGCTGTCTTTAGGGCTGTTGGCTAATAACAAGGCTGCTCCTGCCGCGCCTAAAGCAATTCCGCCTACTTTAAATAAAGTCAGTTTCTCGCCCGTTAAAATAAAAGCCACTATCATTACCAGCACCGGGGTGCAAATCATAATAATAGAGGCATCGATAGACGAGGTTAAATCGAGCCCGGAGAAGAACAGCAACTGGTTTATAGCTATACCAAAAAAACCGCAAAGTATAAGGCGCATCATATCGGCACGTTGTACCTTTTCTTTAGTAAACAGGGGAGTAACCAGCCAAAACAGCATAGTGGCTATTATAACCCTTAACAGGATAAAGCCCAACGGCTTTAAATAATCGGGCATGGCTATTTTAGCAATAAAATAGTTTAACCCATAAATAACATTGGCGCCCAGTATAGCAAGGTGGGCTATTAATCTTTTAGACATTGGGGCAAAGATAGTTTAAGTTACCAGTTCACGGTTGACAGTTGCTGGTAATTTAGCTTCGCAGAAACAGTCAGATGGTAACCAACCCGTCCGCCAAAAGGCGGAAACCCTCTTAAAATAAGGTGAGAATGTTCCGATAGCTTTTAGTTTGCGTTAGGGAGTGAAATGGAAAGCTTTTGCAAAGCAAAACTTGGAATGGAAAGCCCGGCGGCAAAGCCGCAACGCCCTGTTTATTTAAGACCAATAGAACCATTACCTTTGTGCGATGCAAAACCGCAATGCGCTTACATTTTTGTTTTTGGCCAATATAGTATCGGGCTTTGCGCAGGGCATAAGCATGCTGGCTATACCATGGTATTTTAAGTCGGTGCTTAATGAGGAATCGCTGTTTGGGGTGATATACGCGGGGGCTACGCTTTTTACAATGGTGTGGAGTTTATACTCGGGCCTGCTGGTAGACAAATACTCGCGCAAGAGCAACTTCTTTTTTATAAACCTGATAGGAGGCGTGGTGCTGCTAAGCATTGCCATTACCGGCTTTGTACTAGGGCAGGTACCCATGGCGCTGATAGCGGCGGTATTTGTAACTACTATGCTGGTGTACAACATACACTACCCGGCGCTGTATGCCTTTGCGCAAGAGGTTAGCCGTCCCGAAGATTATGGCAAGGTAAATTCATACATAGAGATACAGGGGCAGTCGACCAGCGTAATATCGGGCGCCTTTGCGGCATTGCTTATTAGCGGCACTACCAACGGGCACTTAAACCTAATGGGCTTTAACCTGACAATGCCCTTTGATATTACTCCGTGGAAATTGCAGGATATATTTATGCTAAACGCGGCAACGTATTTTCTGGCTTTGGTATTTATATCACTGATAAAATATAAACCGCATATAGAAAGGGTTGTAGACACCGGCACCATTTACGAACGGCTGAAAACAGGCTTTAGCTTTTTAAAAAACCATACCAATATTTCGGTATTCGGGCAGGCATCATTCATGGTGTTTGTGGTGCTGATTGTGGAGGTACATTTCCTGCTTCCATCTTACATAAACAACCACCTGCAACTTAGTGCCGATGTGTATGCATCGGCAGAAATATACTACGCCATAGGGGCGCTGTTTGCGGGCTTTGCCATACGCAGGCTATTTAGTAAAACTAACGAGGTTAAGGCGGTGATAATACTGATGGCACTATCGGCTATATTTTTCTTCATGGCATCGGTAACCAATAGCCTGTTGCTGTTCTTTTTTATTAGTGTGATGTTTGGCGTAACCAACGCGGGCATACGGGTGCTGCGCATTACCTGGCTGTTTAACCATGTGCCGAATAACGTGATAGGCCGCACCAACTCTATCTTTAACATGAGTAATATCTTTCTTCGCGCTACGCTTACTTCCATTTTTGCGCTGCCATTTTTTGCACAGGGCAATAATATTGTCTACGCATACGGTGCCTGTGCGTTTTTTGTGGCGCTGTGGATTGTACCGCTGTTGGTGAGGTATAGGAAGATTGTAGCGAGTAAGGGGCTGGTGGTGAAACCCATGTCAGAGTAGTCCTCCCTCCCCCACCTTCGGGGTACTCCCTCCAAGAGGGAGACAGCTTACGCGAACAATGACTCCCCCGCCCGCCAAAGGCGGGCACCCCCTCTTAGAGGGGGATATTAAGCTACCTACTGATTACCGACTACTAACTATTAGTCTTCAGCTACTACAATAAGTTTATCGTCAGCGGTAAAGGTGATTTTTTCGCTTTTAACGGGGCTTACTTTTACTCCGTAAGCATTATCACTATCGTGCGCTGCTGATTGTATGCGGTAGCCAATGGCTATCTCGCCACGGCGCTTGGCACTCTCCAGCAAGGTGTAGAATGATATTGCCTGGCCGGGTTTAATGTAGTTGGTTATAGGCTTAAGGTAAATCTCGCTGCCTTCAGAGTCCATCAGGTCTTCAAATACGTCCATAAGGGCTTTGTTTTCTGATACCTGGCTCATCATCAAGCTGATTAATTTATCGCTAACAATAAAGTCGTCGGCTTTAGTAACCTCTGCTAAATCGCGGTTGCGTATATCCAGCATCTCGCTTACAATCTTCAGGTCTTTATCTTCTTCCTCGCAAATGCGGCGTAGATGCAATAGTGATATCAGCGTATTGGCATCGGCCTCCTGCATATCAATATCATCAGTATAACAAAGTACCTGTACACTGTCGTATTTAGTAACATTAAGCCCGTCCAGAACATCTTTAGCGGTAGTGTCTGCACACTCAAACTCAAGGCTTATATTTTTAAGGTTTTTAGCGGCTTCTTTTACCTCATCGGCATATTTATCATAGGTTGAAACCACCTTCATGTAAGAGCCCTGGCCCACGTAGTTATCTAACTCGCGGATAATTATTTGGGCACGTAGGTTCCAGCCCAACAGCAGGGTGCGCTCTGCGCCAGCCCTTTCGCTGCTTAGGTTTACAATAATATCCTCGTTAATATCAAACTTAGGGTTCTTGTTTACTACCAACGTATCATCATCTTCTGTAATAGCAATAACCTTATCGCCGGCCTGCAGAACATAATCCATAGGCGGGTTAATTTTCACACGCCCATCGGCAAACTGCAGGCCCATAACGGTAGAATCTTCGTAAGCAAAAATGGCATCGGCAAAGGTTTTGCCATGCAGCAGTTTTTCTTCGTTAAAGTATATCTCAGCCCCATCAAAGTCCATAAGCTCTTGGTAAACCATACTTAGGCCACTTTGGCGGGATGTTTGCACCATAATGCGCGAAATAACATCGTCGGTAAGTATCAGCTCTACCTCATCTTTACCCACCATGTGGGCTACCTCTAGGTTCTTTTTATCCTTAATCTCGGCTACAATGTGGTAGGGTTCCGGCCTGCGCTTAGGGTTGTTGGTAATAGCAAGGATAGTTTTTATGGTTTGTGAGTCGGCATTGCCTTCTTCAGGCGCAAGTATGATAATTGACTTAGACTCGAAGGGGTTTGCAATTTCCAAATCGGTAAGGTCGTTAGGAGAACCACTGCGGCAAATAACCTTCATATTTTTCATGTCGGCAATTTTATCGCGCACCTCGTCTTCCATTTCTACCTTGTCTTTATTGGCCAAAATAACAATGCGTGGTTTTTTCTGGTTTTCGCCGGCTATAGCCAACTCAGAAATAATGGTAAATATTTTTGACGACCAGCCTAGGATAAGGGTATGGTCTTGCTCTATAACAAAGCTGCGGCCTTTGCGCATATTTTCAAACTTTGCCTGTATTGCACTACCCAGCACACCTATAAGAGTAGAGATGATAAAGATACCTCCCAATGTTATTAAAAAGCCAATGGCCCTGTATTCCCAACCTATATCTCCGGCAACAGTTCCGGCATCCATAGCACGCATAAGGCTTTGCCACAAATGTTCAATAAACGGCAGTTCTTCTGAACCTTCGGGCCTTACACCGGTAGCAAAAAGTATAACTGCTGCAATTAGAACTATCAGTATTGATAATATGCCCAACAAAGCAATCATGGCTCCAGGCCCTTTACTCATCAGGTTATCAAATTTGTAACGTAACTTTTCTCTTGTACTTACTTTTTTCATCGTATAATATAAGCCGCTAAAATATTTAAAAAAATAATTTATCCAATATTAAAAAATATGTGTCTGCGTAAAGGCTACAAGTGTAGTAATAAAGCGCATAAGTGCCCGCATCAATATTCGCAAGCCCAAACAAGTGTTTTGTAGTATAAATAATTGCAGTATATTTACCCCTTTAAAACCTAAAAAACAAAAATAATTATGTCATTTTTTGCTAAGATTAAACAATTTTTTGGCGCAGGCACTGTGAAGGTAACGCTTAATGCCCCTGCAACTTTTAATACTAACGACGGTGTTATTGAAGGCTCTGTGCACCTTGAAGCCAAAAGCGACCAGACTATTTTAAGCCTTAAAATAGAGCTTAAAGAAGAATATACCACAGGCCGTGGCGATGAGAAGAAAACCAAAACCTTTGAAATTGGCGAGGTTAAACTTGCAGGCTTTGATATGAAACAAGGCGAGACCAAAGACGTTCCTTTTAAACTTTCTTACAGCTACGCAAAATCAGACAATGAGGCTATGGCTGAAAAAGGTGGTGTAATGGGTGGTTTAGGCAAACTTGGCTCTTTTGCATCAGGCGAAAAATCAGAATTTAAACTATGGGCTACTGCCGATGTTAAAGGCGCTGCTTTAGACCCTAATGATTTGAAAGAATTGAAACGCGTTAAATAGTTTACAGTTACCGTCCCGAAATTTCGGAAGGCGGTTACCAGTAGAATTACACTATTAAAGCCGTGTCCGCCTAAAGTGGATGCGGCTTTTTTAATGCCCAATAATTATCTTTCGAGAATAGATTTTTCCATCAGCACCCGTAAGCTTTAAAGCATACAACCCATTGCTTAAATTTTGTACGGGAATTTCTATGTTTTGGATAGCACCTGTATAGCTAAAAACCTGCTGGCCACTGATGTTGTATAGCTCTATTTTGCCGTTGCCTTTCAGGTTGTTGGTTGAAACGCGAAGCACATCAGCCACCGGGTTGGGATAAATGTTGAAACCTGCATCATTTGCAAGTTCATTCACACCTGTAGCCAGTGTACTGTCTACACCCCAGGCATGTTCAATAGTATCACCATCCATTATTATTTGGGCATAATACACGTATTGTGAGTCGGCATAGTCGTAATACCAATCTTCGGTAAACGTAGACTGGTGAACGGTATTTTTAAAGTTGGTAAAGTTGCCATACAGGCCACTATCGCCAACCATAATAACCCAGCTTTGGCCAACCTTGGTATTGCAGGCGCGAACACCGTTAATGGTATTTATACAGCTGCGGCGCACGGCAACATAGCCTTCGGCCTCGCGTCCCAGAATCCACAGGCTGTCTTCGGCAATCTCGTCAAAGTCAACATCGTTAAAATAAAGCGCTACATCTTTAACAGCAAAACTTGGGCCTATAAGTTCGGGCGTAGGCTCGGGGCGGTACATAAGCAACGCCAGGTTTTTATGCTGTTCCACATAAGGCAGGTGGGTATTTTGATTGTTGGGAGAACGGTCGTCCCAATTAGGATATACAGTGCCCGAACCGCAATAAACAGCTGTTGTGCCCACATTAGCAACGCAAGGGTATTGCTGGAACCCCACTTTGCCCGGCCAAAAATTTTGCAGCGATGATAACGTAATTGCGTGGTGCTTGTAAATGGCAATTTCTTCGCCGGCAATTACTGTGCTTTGCGAAATGCAACCCAGCGCCTGCGACATGGCAGGAAAACTGGTATCTGGAAAGAAAGAAAGCGGGCGTAAAAGTCCAAAATCAGGATGGTCCCAAATGTTAGAATCGTTGAGCAGCTGCACTGTCTCAAAAACCAAATCGGGATGAAAATACCCGCCCGAGCTCCATTGAAAAACAACCTTATCGGCTTGGGCCTGATTGGCGTTTAAGGCAAAACCCTGTTGCAAGGTGTGGCCATTATAGTAAACGGTATCTAATACAGGTGTCCACGAGTTTATAATATCATCAACCGGGAGGGTGGAAGAAGCAAGGAAAGGCCCAGCAGCCGATGCATTAGTGGGGGCGTTGCCAAAACCAGTAAGCAGGTAAATAAGGTTGTTATGGTTTTGATTATATGGATTCTCATATTTACCGGGGTAGTTGCGGCCAGCGGTTGGGTAGTACACCCCCTTATTGTTAGTTAGTTTTAAAAAATCTTTAAGCAAACGCTGACAGGCTTGGGTAGCCAGGGTTTTAATCTGGGTGTTCTGGGCAAAATCGGCAAGGTTTACAAGGCCGCTAAAGCTGTATGGGCCGTATACCGACGAGAAAAATTCGTAAAAGCCATAATCAACCTTTAGCTGTAAATAATGCTTAAGTCGGTTTTCAAGGTTAGCATCAATAGCGCGGCCATATTTTTCGTGCAGCAGCCAATCGCTACTCATCCACATAATCATGTGGTTCTCGCTCCAGTAATTACGCATGGTATCGCCGTAGTTAATCCAGTAGGGAATCGAGTTTAAAACGGGTAAAATTTGCGCATCGTATTCACCATTGGTAAGGAACAATAACCGCACCAGTTCTATGATGGTAAAATCGGCTGTGGAATTGGTAGTTACCTCGTTAAGCTCATTATTGAGGGTGTTATTATTCAATGGCACACCCTGATAGGCCTGCAAAATCAGTTTAGACCCTGAAGGCGCTGCCAGACAGGTGCTTACATAATCAGCCTTACGCTGATTATATGCAGGGCTTTGGGCTGACGTTATCAGTGCAGATAAACCAAAAACAAAAATAAGGATTGAGCGATAAAAGTTGACCATTTTCAAATATAGGGGTTCAATTAACAACCACCAATCATTAAATAACATTAATTTAAAATAAATGCACTTCGTTTTTTCTTTTGATTAATAATTTTATAACTTCACCCTCAGTCAACTCATTTTGCCAATTACTCTATGAAAAAACTTCTACTCGGGTTTGTAGCATTTATTTTTACTACAAGTACGCTAAGCGCACAGGTTAACCTAAACGGCCAGATTGACGATTTTGGGGAGCTGTGTACCAAAAAAACAGTAAATTTTACTATGCCTGATGGCATTATTTTAGAAACCGACATGTACCTGCCCATTTTACAGGACTGCCTGTTGGTGCCTATTGATATTGCCATACCCGACCTTTTGGGCGGCGGCTCTTTTACTATGGATTTGCAGGTACTGCCCCGTGGTAAGCAAATTATTATTTACGACTCGCTAAACGGAGGGCTCAATCCCAACCCTTTTCAATTGCCTATTATTTTTAGCCGCACGCCATACAATAAAGGCAGCTTTGCTACTGAGGCAGCCGCTGTGTGTTTACTTGGCCACTCTTATATTTACCAGGATATGCGCGGGCGCTACAAAAGCGGCGGTGTATACCTGCCCCTTATGAGCGATGGCTGGAACAAAAACCCCTACCACCCCGACTATAAACACATACTGGACATAACCGACTTTAACGACCCGCGCAATGGCAACAAGCACGAAGACGGCTACAACAGCATCAACTATATACTTAACGACCTTACCCGCCAATACGATATTGACGGCGACGGCGACCTTGAAACCTTTAACCCCGGCCTTGGACGTATAGCCATGTTTGGTGCTTCGGCATTGGGCTATAACCAATTTCAGGCGGCAGCAGCGCATAAAATAGACCCAACACAACCGGGCCTTAAAGCCTTGTTCCCCATTGTGGCACCGGGCGAGTTTTACAACTCTACCGGCTATGTAAATGGTGTTTTTCGCGACAGGCTGGTTACCGGCTGGTTAAAAGGCCAGATTTTTACATCGACAGATGACGACCTTTGGGATATTGATACGGATATTGACAACGACATCCACACATCGCGCGATTACAACCTGCCTAACAAATTTCAGGCAGCCAATTTAGCTATCGACCATTTCGCTTCGGTACGTTATGCCAACGGCCCTGCGGGTTATTACCCTAACGCCATTGGCCGGTCTGATATGGATATTAGCCGCGCCATGGTTAACGCACAAGGCGAAGGCGATGCAAACGGAACCGTAAGCCGCTATACCAATATGGAGGTACCTGCCTTTAACCTTACCGGCTGGTACGATATTTTTATTGACGGCCAAATACAAACATGGGCTAATATGCGCAAGCACCTAAACCCTGCCTACAACAACCGCAAACTGCAAAAAATTGTTATCGGCCCATGGGCCCACCAAACTACAGGCGGCATTACCACAGGCGATATTACCTATAAACCAAACGTAGGCGATATTCTTGGTTTTAACCTTGCCGACCTGGACGTTGACAACCTGCCATTAGGCAAAATACTTAACTCAGACCTTATCAGCTGGTTCCGTTACAACCTAAACTACGATACCAACCAGGTACTTGGCGAGCCAAAAGTATTATTGCCCGAAAGCCCATACTGGCAAGAAACTCCCATATCAAGCCTTTACATCCGTTTTCCGGCTAATGATATTAAACTAACCCTGCCACAACTGTTGGGCTTTATGAATGGTACTCAGGGCATAAACAATATTGATATAGAATTGAAACTGGAAATTCCTTTCTTGCCTCCGGTGCAAGTACCGCTTACTATCCCGATCCCCGCCTTAGGCAACCCACTTATTCCGGGACTTGGCGCAGACGAAATAGGCGATATTAAAAAGGTAGACTTTGTAAACGATGTACCTAACGTTCGTGCATACATTATTGGCCCTATTAACGATGGTGTACCTGAAAACGAAAATAAAGGCAACTACTGGCTGCCGTCAGACACGTTCCCGCTAGTAGAAGGTATTACATGGCAAAAATACTACATGCACACCGATAAAGGTTTAACCACTTTCCCTCCGGCTACTGAAGAAGGCTTTATTACCTATGTACACGACCCTAGCGACCCTATTGCAACCATTGGTGGCAACAACATGATAGAGCGCACACCTGATGGGTTGCGCGATAGCCAGGGCCAGTTTGACCTTGCCGACAGCCGCTACGCAGGCTACACCATGGACCGCCCCGGCGTCATATCGTTTGAGTCGCAGGTAATACAAGATTCACTTTGCGTTATTGGTTTCCCGGTAGCTAATTTATGGGCCAAGAGCAACCCCAACGGCTTAACCAGCGGCCCTACCGATACCGATTTCTTTATCCGTATACTTGATGTGTACCCAGATGGCCGCCAGTATTATGTTAACGAAGGTGCCGTTAATGCGCGCGCGCGCGATTATGCCCGTGGCCTTTTAGAAAACCCTGAACTTGACGAGAACTATCCTTACCCTAACGATGATGTTCCGTTTACCAACATAGAGGCTAACCAACTGTACGAATACAAATTCCGCATGTACCCAATGGGCTACACCTTTGGTAAAGGCCACAAGGTTAAAATACTTATCAGCAGCTCTAACTTTACCCGTTATCAGGTAAATCCAAATTTACCTATTGAAGATGGTGAATTCTTCCGCCGCAAACCGGGCGATGGCCAAACCTACAACTACAACGGGGTAGAAATGGACCCACGCATTGCCGTACAGCGTTTACACATTAGCGATATGCACCAGTGCTGGATAGACCTTCCGGTATATACCCAATCAATCCTTTCGGCCGAAGAAACGCCTATTAAAGATGTCTTGGTGTTGGATGTTTTCCCTAACCCAACGGCAGACTTTGTAAACATATACATGAACCGCAATGCCGAGTACACCCTTACTATTTACAACCTCCAAGGCCAACAGGTATTGCAAACTACTGTAAACGGCACGCAGGCGCAGGTAGATGTGCACGGACTGAATAACGGCATATACACCATCCAACTAATAGAAAGCAAAACGGGCGCTACGTTGACTAAGAAGCTGACGAAGATTTAGTTGGTAGTTAGTAGTTGATAGAATTAAAGAGCGGGGTTTAGGCCCCGCTCTTTGCATATTATTCTATTTATGTTTTTACTATTGTTAGCAATTGTTGCTTAAAACAGGTAGACAAAACCAGCTCTTAAATATCGGTTTAAATAAAATAAGAATATTGTAAATCATCCTGAATTCAGTTATTAATGCGATACTCTTATCATCTGCAATACCAAAAGCAAAAAGGGGGAAAGTTACATTATATAAATCATACACAATATAATTGCAGCCAGAGCAATAATTAGAAAATAAACAAAATTCCTATTTTTCATACATAGTATGCATTTCCTGTATACTATATATTTGGCCTATAGTATCTGTTGTTAGTGGTTTACTAAAATACCCTTTAACACATGGATATTTTAACGATTTAATCATATCTGCATCGTCAATTGACGAAGTAAGCATGTAGACACTTATTTGCTTATTAGCTAACCGAATAAAGCTGTCTAAAAAATCAAAACCGTTCATAATTGGCATATTTATATCTAACAATATAATATCAATTTCTGAATTTGTAGATTTAATAAACTCTAATGCTGACTTGGCACCGGTAAAGTCAATAATACTATTCGCGGCATTGCTCTTTAACAATATTCTCTTTGACAAATAATTGAAAATATCGTCATCATCAATCAATAAAAAATTAAACTTCTTTTCCATTTGCAAATATTAAAAAAAGCAGGTGGAATAAAAATGAGGGATATACCCTATTTTTAAAAAGTATTTCTGTATTTAAATTGTACAGATATTAGAGTAAAATTTAACAAGGGGATAAAGGATGAAGCTAATTGAGGTAAATTTTAAAATAGCATCTATACTAATAGATTGTGATGATATAAATACAGCATTAAAAGATGTTTTTTCTTTAGTTGGTAATAGTATTGATGCAGATAGAATATACTATTTTAATATCTATAAAAAAGATGATGACAAGTTTTATACAAGCCAGAAATTAGAGTGGGTTAAAGGTGGTGTTGAACCTATGATTGACAACCCTGACTTACAAAATATACCGTTAGAAGTATTAGACATATTTATTTCTCCCTTGCTATCAAACAGTCCGTTTGAAGCTATTGTAAACGAACTGGAAGACTCTGAAACAAAATCATTGTTACAGTCTCAGGATATTAAATCAATTTGCGTTTTACCAATTTTTTACAACAAAGCCATTCAAGGTTTTATCGGATTTGATGATTGCAGAAATGAAAAAAAATGGACAGATAGAGAAAAAAACTTTTTATTAAGCGTTGTGAGTAATGTTTCAGGAGTATTGCACAGGATAGAGATTCAAAATAAATTAATAAATGAGTCTACAGAACGATACAATATATTAGGCACCATAAGTGATGGTTTTTTCTCACTGAATGATAAATTTATAGTAACCTACTGGAATGAAACTGCCGCAAAGCTTTTTAAAGTTCAAAAAGACGATGCAATTGGAAAAATAATATTTGATCTTAAGGTATGTAAGGTGTTTATTAACAAATTAAAAAAAATTGTAAAAAACAACACTGCTTTGCATTCATTCTCTTACTTAAGGCACTTTAAGGAATTCAATTATTGGTTTGAAGTAACATTTTCTTTTCACGAATCATCTAACACCAGTTCTGTAATTATAAAAAACATTACAAAAAATAAAATTGCGAATATCAGATTAAAAAATAATTACAAAAAAATATCTGAGAAAAACAAGTTATTGAAAGATATTGCTCAATTTCAGTCTCACCAGGTAAGAGCACCATTAGCCAGAATAATGGCGCTTTCTGATTGTATTATTACAGATAATTACCCATCAGAAGACAAAAAATATATTTTAGAATCATTAAATAAATCGGCAAACGAAATAGATTTAATACTGCACCAAATTGTTTCTACAACAAAAAACAATTGATAAAAAGTAATTGCCCTCTGCATAAGAGTGCCTGCCGCACAGGCAGCAGCCGGCAGACACCACCAGTAGGCAGTCAGGGCTAAAGCACGATATTATTAGGCTCTAAAATACCACACACTAAAGTGCAGGGTTAGTTCATTTTTTTGGCTTCGGGTTAAATAAACAAACTTGAGCTAAAGCCCTTTCCATTAAAGTATCTTGGTCACCTTCCAAATAGTCGGGACTAAAGAGCTGGGCTACTTTTTAAATTACCAGTTCATTTTTCTCTTTTTATCTCTTTCATTCTTTAATTACTACGCCTACCTTTACAACGTGAAACACCTCTTTACTACCCTATTAGTACTGGCCTTTGCAACGCTTAACGCGCAAGAGCCTGTACACACTATTTTTTTAGTTGGCGATGCAGGCAAAAGTGCCACGCCCGGAAAATCGCTTACTTTGCTCGATGAGCAGTTGAAAACCACCACCAATGGGTCGGTGATTTTTTTGGGCGATAATATTTACCCGGCAGGCCTGCACCTTAGCAAAACCAAGGGCGACACGACAGAGAGCGAGCGCAACTTGCTTTGCCAACTGAAAATAGTAAGCGACTTTACCGGTAATGTTTATTTTGTGCCCGGTAACCACGATTGGGACGAAGGTAAAGCCGGTGGGTTAAAATGCATCAACACCGAAAAAAAATACATTAACGATTACCTGTACGCACAGTCTACAGCGGCAAACCGGAATACTGGCGGTTATATGCCAACGCCGGGCGTACCCGGTCCACAGTCAGTTTTGCTGGCTGATGGCATCCGTATGATAGCGTTAGACACCCAATGGTTTCTACACTTTCATAAAAAAGATAACAACCCCGGCAAAAACCGCAAGCAAACAGCCGATGCCTTTTTTAACGGGTTGGACAGCCTATTAAACTACTGCCAAACAAATAACGAAAAAGCTCTGGTAGTTTACCACCACCCGCTGTTTACCAATGGTGGCCATGGTGCAGACAAGCAGCCTCTGCGCTTTTTAATCAACTACACGCCTTTTCAGCTACTGGGTTTAATAGGCGGCAACCGCTGGCTGGTGCAAGATATTCCGCAACCGCGCTTTAAAAAAATGCGCAACCGTATGCTGGCTATTATGGCTAAATACAAAGGGGTTATCAACGCTTCGGGCCACGAGCATTACTTGCAGCATTACACCAACGGCGACGACCATTTTATCGTAAGCGGCTCAGGCAGCAAGCTATCGCAGAAAAAAGTAAACAAGTACACAGAAGACTTTTTTGAAGACCAACAGCCCGGTTTTGCCAAGCTTATGTTTTATGCCGATGGTGAAATAAAGGTTGAATACTGGGGCGCTATCGATAAAAAGGTGCTAAAAACTATTGTGTTAGATTGATGTAATATAATGGCTCATTTTATTCTTTTACAGACTGTAAATTGTACATACCTTTGTGCCAACAAAAACGAAAGGTGTACAACTCCCTCTTATCAGCAGGTGCAATCAGCACAGAAAAACCTTTCGGTCTATACATTAGTTACTTTTTATAAAGATGGGCGATAGCAGACATCAACAAAACCACATTAACAAACTTTCAGGAGCCGCTCTCCTTATTACTCTAGGCATTATCTATGGCGATATAGGCACATCGCCACTATACGTAATGAACGCCATTATGGGCAAGGGCCCTATAAGCCGAGATGTGGTGATGGGCGCAATATCGTGTGTGTTTTGGACGCTTACGCTGCAAACCACCATCAAATATGTAATTATAACCCTGCGTGCCGATAACAAAGGCGAGGGTGGAATATTCTCATTATACGCATTGGTTCGCCGACGCATTCCCTGGCTAATGTGGCCTGCTATTATTGGCGGTAGTGCTTTGTTAGCCGACAGTATAATCACTCCCCCTATCTCCGTGTCATCGGCTATAGAGGGTTTACAAATACGCTATCCGCAAATACAAACCATACCCATTGTAATAGCCATTATTACCGCGCTATTTATCATTCAGCAATTTGGTACCGGCTTTGTGGGCAAAGCTTTTGGCCCTATTATGTTTATCTGGTTTAGTATGTTGGCGGTGCTTGGCATACGCGAACTTAACGGCCATTGGGAAATTTTAAGCGCCGTTAACCCCATGCACGGCTACAACCTTTTAGTAAACCACCCACAGGGCTTTTGGCTGTTGGGTGCGGTGTTCCTTTGCACTACAGGTGCCGAAGCTTTATACTCCGACCTTGGCCACTGCGGTCGGATAAACATACGCGTATCGTGGGTATTTGTAAAAACCTGCCTGCTGCTAAACTACTTTGGCCAGGGCGCATGGTTGTTGCAACACACCGGCATGCCTATTGGCGACAAC
>CAMBQF010000069.1 GCA_945869825.1 Chitinophaga pinensis
ATCGGTACCTGTGGGTACACTTTGCCCACCAGCGCCACCATCTGAAGCAGCCCAGTTAGCAGGGTTTTTCCAATCAAGGCTGCCGTTAGAATATGAAAAGTAATTTATGCTTGCAGTGCCTTGTGTGCTCGATTGGTTATTTACATTTATAACAAAACGCACTTTAGTTGCATTGGCATGCCATGTAGAAAGGTCGCCAAACAACATAACAAAGTACCCGCAGTAAGCTGCAGGGTGCATAACTGTAATAGTTGACAAGTAGTTGTTGTTAGCATCGTATTGTTCAGCATCAACAGAAACCAATGTGCGGCCGCCTGTAATGCCTGTAACGTTCATATCTAAACGTCCGTAGTTTTTATCCAGCGTTAATAATAGCGGTGCACCGTCGTACGAGTGTTTAAGTGAGCTTGCATAACCACCCGCTGCATTGTCTACCGTTATTGTGCCTGTTCCATCGCCCGATAATACCCAGCTACCTGTACCATTGTCGTTCGACAATTCCCAGGCATCAGTTTCCCACTGGTTATCAAAACTACTGGTATAAACAGAGTTGCCAACCCAGTAGCGGTCTACGCTATCGGTTTGGGCAAACATGCTACGTACATCACCTATATTAAATATAAAAGTAAGAGACACTACAACCGTGAAGAACGCAAAAACCGAAGCGGCAATAACCAGCCTGGCCCTCATCTTCATTTGTTGTCTTACTTTTAAGCGTTGGTTAAGCTTAAATTTCATAGCTCAATTTTTTGTTAATGTGGTTGGTTTATTAACTGTGGTAAAATTATTTGGGTAGCATGGGGCTGCAACTCAATAGTATTACAAGGCAATACCTGTGTAAGAAATACACCTAAAAAAGTAGCGGGCAAAACAACCGTTTTGCCCGCTACTGTTGACTAACACAAAATCTAAACTTTAAAAATATTGAAAAACACAATGTAAGTAGGGTAACTTTATTTGTTGATTTATACCCTTTTTTAAGCCTTTATACTATTCTTTTTTTTATGGTGACGGGATTGTAAGCTATTGTTTTTCGTTCTCGTAAGATTCTATTACCCTGTTTAACTGTTTAAGGTAATTTCCAAAAGCCAGCTTATTTAACCACTTGGCTAAAAAGTGGCTAAGGGGCGTTAATACCACTATACAAACCGCTAAAACAAATAGTATAGCCAAAGCTTTATCGGGGTGGTTGGCAATATTATTTGCAGCCCCGCTAATAGATATCCCTGCAAAAAATCCTGCGGCTACCGATATGGGGTAAATAAAAATAAACACGCGCTCTTCGAGCTTTATAGCGGTACTAATAAGTTTATGAGTGGCTTTTAAATTTTCTAATACTGGCAGGTTAGTGTTATCTCCCTTTTGCATTTTTGCTTTAAGGTCAAAGCTTATATATAGCGACCATAAATTGGCCAAAAATACCAAGCCCATAAGTAGTTGTATTATAATCTCGTGAAAATAAAATACCGCAATTAGCCAAACAGGTGCTATAACCAAAGTAAATACAATGCGCAAGTTCCATTGCCGTTTTAGCTTTTGTAATGGCATGGCAGAGTCGGCCTTAAGGTCGGCTTCGGTATATGCTATGCCGGTAGGCTGCTGCAGTGCTTTTTGCAAGGCATCCCACTCGTTATCAAACCCTGTTAGCTTCATTTCGTACCTTTTCTGTTAATGTTTGTTTAATGCGGTGCAGTTTTACCGCTGCGTTATTTTTAGATATGCCAATAATCTCTGCAATCTCCTCGTTGGCATACCCATCCAAATGCAAAATAATAATAGAGCGCTCAGCTGGTGGCAGTTGCTTTACGGCAAGGTATAGCAGCTCGGCACCATGGTGCACTTCATTGTTATTGCTTAGTGGTTTTATATTATCAATATCAACCGTAACCATGCGCTTGCTTTTACGGTGAAACACAAGGGCAGTATTAAGGCAAACCCGGTACAGCCATGTTGAAAATTTAGAGCGGTTTTCAAAGCTGCCATATGAACGCCATGCCTGCAACAATATCTCCTGCCGAAGGTCTTGCCTGTCGTCGGTATTGTCGGCATACAGGTTAACTATCTTATTGATAATGCCTGTGTGTTCTTCTATTTGCTCTAAAAAGCGTGTCTTCATCAGGCCTTTGCCCTATTTATTATCCATTAATGGTGTTACGGTGTACCCTGCCTTGCGCAACTGGTTTACCAGGCCTACAGGCCCCGCTAAATGTAATGCACCAACGGCTATAAATTGTGGTTTGTCTTTCATCAATGCGGGCAACTTTTTCATCCAGTTGTTGTTGCGGTCGTCCAGCAGGCGTTTCATATCGCCAACATACTCTTTATTATCATTAGATAGCAACCAAAGACCCGCCAAGTCCTCTGCAAAATAAAGGTCTACGAGTTTATTAGTAACAGTATCCACATCATCAATCTTCTCTATGTATTTTCTTACATCAACCACCTGTTCATCAATAGACTTGCCCATTAATATATCAACCTGTTCCTGCAATGTTTCCAGCCCTGTAACGGGTTTCTTTTTTCCGCGGGCAATGTCCATAAAATACATATCCATGGCTGAGCCTTTGTACTTTTCAATTTTATTTTTTGCCTCTTTAGGCATGGCTGCGGCAAGCATTGTTACTATTGCAGCCGGCTTCATGTTATCAAACAATGCTATGCCAAAGCCCATTACATCAGTTAGTTTAGCATCAAGTACTGCCAGTTCATCTTTAGTAAAAAGTTCTGATAGTTTTTTACCGTCCATCATCATAGCTTTTTGTACCATCAGTGCGTCAGATGGCTGCAGGTCAACCTCCACCACAAGGCCTTTGGCTTTATCAAAACACTCGCCCACTTTGGGCATTTCCTTTAAAAAATCGCTATTAAGTAAATGAAAGGTGCCAAACAGGTAGCTTGGCTTTTTTAGCCCGTTGCCCGATACTTCGTACAACAAACCTTTATCAGGCTCTTGCTGGGCGAAGGCTTGAGTAAACAGCCCGCCTATAAACAGGGCTGCAAGAAACGAAATGGTTTTACTAAAATTATTCATAGCAATTAGATAATACCCTATTAGTATACCACTAAGCTATAAAATTACCACAGGGTAAAAATATTTTACTTTTTGGGCATAACAGCCTTAACAGTATACCCCGCTTTGCGCAGCTGGTTAACCAAACCTATAGGGCCTGCCAGATGCAAGGCACCTACGGCAATAAAACATGTCCCCTCCTTCATCAATACAGGCAGTTTTTTTAGCCAGTTGTTGTTGCGTTGAGTTAGTATACGGTCCATAGTACCTATTTGGTCGGGGTTATCCAAAGCCATTTGGTACATGCCCGCAAGGTCTTCATCAAAATACAAATCAACCACCTGCCCACCTACTTTATCATCGTGGTCTTCCATATTCAAATAGTCTTTCAGCTGGGCAATTTGTAGTTCTATAGGGTCGCCAAACAAGGCATCAACCTGTTCGTCTACCGTTTCTAATGATATAACAGGCTTACTGTTATCGTGTGCTTTTTCCATCAGGTAGGTATCCATTACTACCCCATCATACATTAAATACTTTTCTTTAGACTTTGCCGGCATAGCCGATGTCATAGACAGCATAATTGCGGCCGGCTTTATATGGTCGTACGCATCAATACCCGATCCTGTACTTAGGGTTAGCTTGATATCCAGCTTATCAATTTCATCCCTGCTTAAATAGTCGCTAACAGCAATGCCGGGCATAAGCATAGCATCCTGCAAATCATCTGTGGCACCATCTATAAGTTCCACTTCTACTACGAGGTTATCTACCTTTTCAAAACAACTATTAATTATGGGGTGGCTATCAAAATAGCCGCTACGCAAAATATGGAATGTACCAAACAAAAAACTGGGCTTGGTCAACCCGTTGCCCGATATCTCGTAAAGCAACCCCTTAGTAGGCTCTTGCGCATGCAGCTGTGGGGCGGCAATACCCAACAGCGTAATTATATATAATAGCAGTTTATTAAAACGCCTCATCATCATTTTCAAAATTAACCTTTGTTTACTTATAACGGACGGAAACCCTTTAATGTTATTTAATTGTAAAGGCTATTTTTATTTTAATTACAAGGCACATTTTTTGCTATACTTACAAAATTATCCTCCAAAATTACATGTTAAAAAACCTCCGTTTGCTATCCGCAGTTGGATTGGCAATTTGCATTGCATTTGGCGCTAGCGCGCAAACTGTTACTTTCTCTGAGCCCCAAAAGCTTGTACCCTCGCCCATGTTGCCTGCCGGTATTACTACGTTGAAGTCTAATAACAACCTTGATGCTACATCATTCCACAACCGGTATTACGTTGCATTTAGAACAGCCGGCAACCACTTCCCCGGCAAAAAAGCAGGCTTGTATATTATGAGCAGTGTGGATATGAAAGACTGGAAACTGGAACATTACGTGCACACCGGCCGCGACTTGCGAGAGCCCCGTTTTATGGTATTGAATGATAAACTCTTTCTGTATTATTTTGAAGGAAGCAAACGCTTTTACAAGTTTGAGCCTAAAGATTTGTGGGTTTGCAGTTTTGATACCACAGCCCAATGCTGGGAAGAAAAAACCCTGGATAATATGGAGGGCTATGTGCCATGGCGCATACGTACACGCAACGGCAAAGCCTATTTATCGGCCTACTATGGGGTAGATTTATACTCGCCGGGAAAACACGAAGGCGACTTACGTTTATTTACATCAAAAGACGGGTATAGCTGGCAACCAATTAGCGAGCAGGCGCAGGTAAGTGTACCGGGTGCCGAAGAAGGTGAATTTGATTTTGACCCCGAAGGTAATATGTGGGCGTGTGTGAGGCTGGAAGGCGAAGGTGCATTAGTCGCTTATGCCGATAAAGACAGCCTTGACAATTGGAAGACATTCCGCACAAAAAAGAAGTATGATAGCTCGCTTATGTTTATGCGCAAGGGCGATATGTACCTTATTGCGCGGCGTAACCTTGGAGGGAATTCGGACAAATTTCCGCGTTGGATACCGGGTGCTTTAAGGCGTAAACTAAATATGGTTAGCTACTCTTTGCACAGCAACCGTACTGCATTATATAAGCTTGATAAAAACACCAAAACGTTTGAACCTTTAATAGACCTGCCCGGTAGCGGAGATACTGCTTTTCCGGCATTGGTAAAAAAGGACGACAATACATACTATTTTTTTAACTACACCAGCGATTTAAAACAACCAGATAAGCTATGGATTAGTGGGCAGTTGGCCCATACGTTTATCTACATGTCTGAATTGAAGTTTGAAGATTAGGTTGCACTATGTAGTACATTTGCAGTGTGAACGTTATTAAAGCTGGAGAACTATTGGGGCATAACGGCCCCGTGTACACCATTGTAAAAAGTGTACGCCCAAACCATATTTACAGCGGCGGCAGCGATGGCCTTGCCGTAGAGTGGAACATTATTACCAAAGCCGCGGGCACTGTTGTTGCCAAGGTTGATGGTGTGATATACAGCATTGCAACTATAGGCGAACGCTTTATTGCCATTGGTACCGATAGAGGCGGGATACATATAATAGATTTAGAATTAAAGAAAGAAATTAAATATCTGCTTAACCATACCAACGGGGTGTTTGATATTTTGTACCTGGAAAAGCAAAAAAAATTTGTTGCCATGGGTGGCGATGGGTCTTTCTCTGTTTGGGACAGCCAAACCTATGTATGTGAAGCAACTATTAAGCTATGTGACGCGAAGCTGCGGTGTGCTGCTACAGACACTACCGAAACTGCAATAGCTATTGCCTGTGGAGATAATACTGTGCGCATTTTTAATATTGATACGTGGACAGAAACCCATAGCCTTGCCAACCATAGCCTTAGCGCCAATGTTGTTAAGTACCATCCTAATGGGCAGTTTCTGTTAAGCGGTAGCCGCGATGCCCATTTGAATGTTTATGATGTAAAGGGCTATAACCTGGTAAAATCTATCCCTGGGCATAACTTTGCCATATACAGCATTTCTTTTAATGCCGACAACAGTTTGTTTGCCACCGGCAGCCGCGATAAAACTGCCAAGCTATGGGATGCTGAAACATTTGAAGTGAAACTACGCATTAGTAAAGACAGCCACAATGCCCACGTAAATTCTGTAAACAAAGTGCTTTGGGTTAATGATTACCTTATAACCACAGGCGATGACAGGGCTATATTTTTGTGGATGATATAAACAGTTGACATTGCAAAGGCTATTTATTCAATAGTTCTTTATCTATCAAATCGAGTACATTACTATCAACCTTAATATCAAATTTGCGGGCAAACAAATCGGATGATTCTTTTAACCTGTTTATATGTTCAGTTTTAAATATTATAGGGTGTGTTCCATCGCCACCGTTCCATTCTATATCACGTAAATCATTATTAACGCAACTTTTTGCAAAAGGAGAATTTAACAGAATTGTTTGGAAGTACATCTCATCAGGTATTAGAGTATACCTGAAGAAATTTTGGTAGCGCTTATTATTAAAATGTTGATCAAGTGTATAAATAGCAGCATCTCTGGTAATAGACCACCATGTTATACCACCAAAAATACTAAAATCATCAGGTATTTTGCGTTTACGCGGCAACACCCTGCTCCAGAACAAAAGACCTAGTTCTTTTTTAAAACGTTTTTGTTTAATATACTTCTTACTCTCGTATAAAAATATTTTAACAGTAGAAAATAATGAATGCTCAATTAACCTTGCACTTTCCAGCTCAGGAATAGAAAGTACTTCATTATCTATATTAAAATGATATCTGTCTATTCTATACTGTTGCCTATCTGGCCCCCATGATTCGTCGTAATCATAATCTGGGTAAATTTTGGGTGTTAACGGAAAATAATACAGGAATTGTTTCCCTATGTTTACTTTGAAAAAATCGTTAATTTTTTCCTTAGATTTTATTGGATAATCCTGCCCGCTAATAAGGTTAACATAATCAAATGAAATATTATTCTTAATTAAGAAATTCAGTCCATTTATTACACCTTTAACAATACCAAAACCAGCTAGAGTGCCATTTTCCCTTTTACAGAAAAAAACATTTAACAGTTGCTTGTTTTTTGCAACTTCACTTGCCAATGATTCATAAAATCCTTGTTCACAAGTGGTACTAACATGAATCACTATGGTATTATCAGGAGAATTTAACGCAGCAACAAGTCTTAAAACCTGTTCAGTATTTTTATGGCAGGTAATAATGTATGCAAACCTCATACTATTTGCAATGTTTTTAAACTACAAAGTAGCCTACAAAGGGAGCATAAGGTATACGCTCCAGCTTAATACCATTAAGGTTAAGCTTTTCTTTAAGTGCAATGGTTTCTCCGGCAAATTTAGCGTAGTTAATTTCATCAAAAGCAACAATACCACCTTTTGGAACCAATGGAAGGAAATGGTCTAATGCTACTTTTGTCGGTTCATAGATATCAAAATCCAGATATAGCATTGCTATAATAAGTTCAGGATGATCTTTTACATACTGAGGAATAGTTTGCACAGCATCTCCCTTAACATAGCTAACCCTTGGTACATGGTTCATTGGCCTGCCCATATCATATATCTCTATGGCTTTGGCAAGTAATTCATCTGATGCAAAGCTAAAATCAGCGTTTGAAATGTCATCAGGATCATTGCCCGATGAAATGCTCCTGAAGCCCTCAAAAGTATCAAAACCCACTATGTGCCTGTTTAGTGCATAAGGCTCTAACATTGCTGATAGATGAGCATAAATCATCAAACCATTGCCTTGTGCTACACCGCATTCTATTATGTCGCCAGTAACATTAATTACTTTTCTAAACAAATCTATACGACCTAGGATTTCATTAATATTCTGCCTGCTTTGAAAAAGAAATGGAAAATCAGCCAATGTTTCAGGCTTAAGGGTTTTAATCCAATTCTCCCTTTCGCTAAAGTATTCTTTTTCCTGGTTGCTTAGGTTTCTGCGCAATTGTGCCATGTGGTGTATAATTTACTATAAATAAGTTTTTGACGATTACTCTGTAATTAAAAATAAGGCTCTAATAATGCAAAATTAGTTTTTTTTCGTTATGTTTTGATACAGTCCTAGAATATTGAACCATACTATTAATGCATTTGTAGATTTTACTACTAACTAGTTGAGTTAGTAAACTATTTGCAGTATTAAGTTATGAACAGATGGCAACTGGAAATTTATCTTAATACCTCTTCTTTTTAGTTAAGATACCCTCTGTATTATACGTTTTCCACTCGTCTTTTTTAATATCATTCTTATACAAACCTTCTTCGCATAAATTGCCGTTAGCGTGGTAACGTTTCCAGATACCTGTTTTTTTTTCCTCGTCGGCAAAAGCCCCTTCCTCCATAAGTTTACCGTTTTCCCGGTACCACTTCCACAGCCCCACCATTTTGCCATTTTCAAAATTACCAATGGCTTTTATAAGGCCATTTAACAAATAGTATTTCCAAAGCCCTTTTTTCTCTCCGTTTACGTATTCACCTTCAGAAGAAACCGCCCCGTTTTTAAAATACTCTTTAATTATGCCATGCTTAAGTTTTCCTTCGGCATCAAATTTACTCTCCTCCATTTTTTCTATATTTCAATACCCTAAAATAATGGGTTTTATAAATGGAGTCAACCGCATTTTTAACAATTCCTTACCTATATTGCACAATTAGCTGTTAAAAACATGACCGTTACCTTACGCCCCATACTTGCTTCGGATACCGTAGCTATTGCACGGATGGGCAACAACCCGAAAATAGCAGGCTTTATGCGCGATGTTTTTCCGTACCCTTACCATTTAGAAAATGCTATAGCCTTTGTAAACAGCGTAAAAGGCCAACACCCCACCAAAGTATTTGCCATACTGGCCGATGGGGAACATGTAGGCTGCTGCGGCATATTCCCTAAAGAAGATGTGGCCCGCATGAATGCTGAAGTAGGTTATTGGATTGGCGAAGAACACTGGGGTAAAGGAATTGCCACCCAAGCGGTTAAACTTATTGCTGCCTATGGGTTTGACACCCTGGGTATGAACAGGTTGTATGCCAGCGTATTTAGCCCCAACAAAGCATCGGCAAGGGTATTAGAAAAGGCAGGTTTTACCTGCGAGGGCACCCACCGCCAAGCGGTATACAAAAATGGCGAATACCTTGACGAGCTATTTTATTCACTATTGCGCAAAGACTAGGGCTTATTTTGCTAATATTGCCGTTTCAAAATATAAGTAGTTATGCTTGATAAAAATGGTATTGCCAAACGCATTGCACAAGAGCTAAAAGACGGTATGTACGTTAACTTAGGCATTGGCATTCCGACATTGGTGGCCAACTATATTCCCGATGGGATGAGGGTTGTTTTACAATCGGAAAACGGATTGCTGGGCATGGGCCCTTTTCCGTTTGAAGGGGAAGAAGACGCTGACTGGATTAACGCGGGCAAGCAAACTGTTACAGCTATAAAAGGCGCATCGCTTTTTAGCAGTGCCGAGAGTTTTGCCATGATACGCGGCGGCCATGTGCACCTTACGGTGCTGGGCGCAATGGAGGTATCAGAAAATGGTGATATTGCCAACTGGAAGATACCCGGCAAAATGGTAAAAGGCATGGGTGGCGCTATGGATTTAGTAGCATCGGCCAAGCATATAATTGTGGCTATGCAGCATGTAAACAAGGCCGGCGAAAGCAAGCTGTTACCTACCTGCGCATTGCCTATTACGGGCGTAAAATGTGTTAAACGTATTGTTACCGAACTGGCTGTTGTAGATGTTACCCCACAAGGGTTTAAACTGATAGAGCGCGCCCCCGGTGTTAGTGTTGAACATATTGTAAAATCTACCGCTGCCAACCTTATAGTAGAAGGCGACATTCCTGAAATGGCACTATAAAACCTGTGGCAGTACCTAACCAACGATATATAATTACGGGAGGTCCCGGCTTTGGTAAAACTACCATTATTAACCGCCTGGAAGAGCTGGGACATGAAGTGTGCCACGAAAACAGCCGCGAAATAATTAAGGAGCAACTGGATAGCGGCGGAAATATTTTGCCATGGAACGATGTGATTAAATTTACCGAGATAGTGGTAGAAAAACGTATCCAGACGTACAACGAGATACCTAAAGGGATAAACGTATTTTTTGACCGCGGAATACCCGATGCCCTGGCCTTTTTATACCGTCAGGAACTGGAAGTGAAAGAGCATTTGCGCCAGGCCGCCCGCGACTATAAATACAATACCATAGTGTTTGTTACCCCGCCCTGGCATACCATTTTTAAAAATGATAACGAGCGGAGGGAAACTTTTGCTGAGAGTTCGCTTATCCATTCTTTCATTACTCAAACCTATGCTAATTTAGGCTATAAGCTGGTTGATATTCCACCTGGTGAATTAGACAAACGTGTTGAGTTTGTGCTGAATTACATTTAACATCATTGTTTATTAAACATTTCGCTGTTTTTTTGGTGTTCTACTTGTATACCCAATTAAGAACATCATAAAAGTAATTATCATAGCCGCATTAACGCTTTTAACATATGCTCGTCAGTAAAAGTAAAAGAAACCTTGTGTGACCTGTTTATAGAACCACCCAGTATGAGCCGATTTGGGGTGCTGGACATTGAAACGGCCGATGAGATTTTTGAATGGGGTTACAGACACACATTAGGACTGCAACAGCAAATTGATGAAATGAAAAACAAGCTGAATGAGTACTAAAATTTTATCTTAGCCATTGCTTATGAAGACGACATTAATTACCAATATAAAGCAACTTGTAGGGGTTGACTACTATAGCATAACCATTAGCAAAGGGCCAAATATGGCTGAGTTGCCAACGGTTGACAATGCTTTTTTATTGATAGAAGGGGAAACCATTAAGGCTTTTGGCCCTATGGACAGCCTTGATAAAGACAATATAGACTACGACGAAGTTATAGATGCCACAGGCCGTTTGGTGCTGCCTGCCTGGGTAGACAGCCACACCCATTTGGTATTTGCCGGCAGCCGCGAGGGGGAGTTTGTAGACAAGATTAAAGGCTTATCATACGAAGATATAGCCAAACGTGGCGGGGGTATTTTAAACTCGGCGGCACGGCTACAACACACCGGCGAAGAGGAGCTTTTTGATGCTGCCATGCTGCGTATTGAAGAGATTAAAAGCTATGGCACAGGCGCGGTGGAAATTAAGAGCGGCTATGGCCTTACGGTTGAAGATGAGCTGAAGATATTGCGCGTAGCCCGCAAGGTAAAAGAGAACACCAACCTGTTTGTTAAAACTACATTTTTAGGTGCGCACTCGTTCCCCGCGCAATACAAAGAAAACCGCGAGGGTTATATTGATTTGGTGATTAACGAAATGCTGCCGAGAGTGGCAGGTGAAGGCCTTGCCGACTATTGCGATGTGTTTTGCGACCGTGGATTTTTTACCGTTGAGCAAACCAGTCGTATACTGGAAAAAGCCATTAGCCTGAATATAAAACCCAGGCTACACGCCAACCAGCTCGACTTTTCGGGAGGGGTGCAGGTAGGTGTTAAATACAATGCCTTATCTGTTGACCATTTAGAGCATGCAGGGGATGCGGAGATAGAAGCCCTGCTGGGCTCTGACACCATGCCTACCCTGTTGCCTGCTTCGGCGTTCTTTATCAATTTAGATTACCCACCTGCACGTAAGTTTATTGAGGCTGGATTGCCTGTGGCCATAGCGTCTGATTATAACCCCGGCTCATCGCCGACGGGTAATATGTGTATGGTAGTGGCGCTGGCGTGTATAAAAATGAAGATGCTGCCCGAAGAAGCTATTAACGCGGCTACTATAAATACCGCAAAAGCATTGGAACTATCAGAACAATTGGGCACCATAGCCCGTGGTAAAGTGGCCAACCTTATTATCACAAAACCCATTCCATCATACAACTATATACCGTATGCCTTTGGCAGTAACTTGGTGGAGCGGACTATTGTGAGGGGAGTATAGTCATTCTGTTAAATTCCCTCCTTGGTGAAAATGAAAATTAAAATTTATTGTTTACATTGAGAGCATGAAACAAGTTGTTCTTCTATTCCTAGTACTATCATCTGCGGGTTATTCGCAGAGCAACCTGAATATGTATGCTGATACCTTGCATGCGCCGTTTATTTACGGGGTAGCATCGGGCGACCCAACAGGCACCAGCGTGCAACTGTGGACGTATGCTGGCCCATCAACCGAAGGACAGGATATAACATGGCTGGTAGCTACGGATAGCCTTTTTACCAATGTGGTAGCCAGCGGCACCGAGGTTTGCACATCAACCAACACCTATACCATTAAGCCAATAGCAACGGGTTTGCAGCCTTATACTGATTACTTCTACCGTTTCTATGCGCCGGGCAATTCGCTTTCGGTAACAGGGCGAACGCGCACGGCATCGGTCAACCCTAACCAGCCGGTAAACTTTGGGGTGGTATCGTGCTCCAGTATTTTTTCTGGCTACTTTAATGCGTACCGCCATATGGCAAAGGATGCAAGTATTGATGCCATCATCCACCTGGGCGATTATATATATGACTTTGTAGACCCTGATGAGCAGATAAGGATTACCGACCCATTCCCCACACAACCCGCTAATATTAACGAGTGGAGGGAAAGGCATATGTATTACCTGCTGGACCCTGATTTGCGTCTTGCCCGCCAAATGCACCCCTGGATACAAACATGGGACAACCACGATTTTAAGCAAAGTATCCTGGTAGGCGAACGGGCCTTTTATGAGTTTACGCCCACTACCCCACCCGACCCTAACGACATTAATAAAATATACCGTAAGCTTAGCTGGGGCATAGCCGACATATTTATGATAGATATGCAAAGTTATGATGATATTGATGAAATCAGTCCCGGAAACCTTAGCGTGTTAGGATTTGAACAATACAACTGGCTTACCAGCGGTTTGGCTGCATCAACCGCTAAATGGAAGATAGTAGGCACGCCCAAAATGGTTACCTACTGGAGCATTCAAGGATTGGAAAACCTATTGGGTAGTAACACAGCGGTGCTATTTGAAAATGCATGGGATGGGTATGCTTTAGAGCGCGAAAGGATGCTGAAATTCATCGACTCGTTAAACATAGATAACGTGGTGTTTGTATCGGGCGATTCGCATTTTTCGCAGTTAGCCGATTTGCCTTTGGATGCGCAGGACGACTTGGTGTATTTTCCTGAAACGGGTGTGGGCTCTGTAGCAGTTGAGTTTTTGCCAACGAGTGTGAGCCGTGGTAATTTTGATGAGATGGGGTACGATGCATCGTTACAGCCGGTGATTGTGGAGTATATAGACATTGTAAACCCCAACCATGTATATACAGAGTTGTTGCAGCATGGCTATGGGATATTAAATGTTAAAGCAGACAGCAGTGTTGCCCAATATGTTTACTGCCCAATTTTAGAGCAAACCGATGATACACTGAATGCATGGACACAAGTGGTAATGGATGGCGATAACCATTGGAAACGTCAGCCTAAAACCACTATAGGCGTAGCAGAAGAAAAAGCTGAAAAGGTTGTTATTTACCCAAACCCGGCACAAAGCGAATTGTGGATGCGTTTGCCTATGAATGGTATTTACACTACGCTGGACGTATATAACGGCACAGGACAAAAAGTACAATCGCAAGCGGTAAATAGCAGCTTAGTGAAGGTAAATTCTGAAGCCCTACCTACGGGCATTTACTACCTTGTAGTGAATGGCAGTAAGCCTTTGCAGGGAAGGTTTATAAAGCAATAGATCCTGCCTTCGCAGGAATGACATGAGGCTTTTTCTTGCAACAACGGTGTTAAGTATTACGCGCCGGTATAGTTAAATGGTGTAATGGCTTTTAGCTCGGCTTTTATATCAGCAGAAACATCCAAACCATCAATAAAGGCATGCATGCTTTGTTGGGTAATTTTATCGTTGGTGCGGGTAAGTGCTTTTAGTGCTTCGTATGGTTTTGGGTACCCCTCGCGGCGAAGGATGGTTTGCACCGCTTCGGCCACTACGGCCCAGTTGCGTTCCAAATCGGCATTGATGGCATCCTCGTTAAGTAATAGTTTATTCAAGCCTTTGGTAAGCGATACAATAGCCACATAGCTATGTGCAAATGGCACACCCAGGTTGCGCAATACGGTACTATCGGTAAGGTCGCGCTGCAGGCGGGATATTGGGAGCTTGGCCGCTAAATGCTCGAACAAGGCATTGGCAATACCCAGGTTACCTTCGGCATTTTCAAAGTCGATAGGGTTAACCTTATGCGGCATAGCCGATGAGCCCACTTCGCCCTCTTTTAGCTTTTGTTTGAAATAATCCATAGATATGTAGGTCCACATATCGCGGCAAAAATCAATAAGGATGGTATTGATGCGGGCACAGGTATGGCAAATAGCCGCAAGGCTGTCGTAATGCTCTATCTGTGTAGTTGGGTACGAGCGGTCTAAGCCCAGGGTATTATCAATAAAATTATCGGCAAAAGCATGCCAGTCGATAGTTGGGTACGCCACTTTGTGCGCATTGAAGTTGCCCGTAGCGCCACCAAACTTAGCCGAATGCAAGGCAGTTTCCAAATAAGCAAACTGCACACTAAGTCGCTCAAAAAACACATCAAGCTCTTTACCCAAACGTGTTGGCGATGCAGGCTGCCCATGGGTACGTGCCAGCATAGGCACATCTTTCCACTGGTCGGCTAGTTCACCTAAACGGTTAAGCAAATGTTCCTGCTGCACATCAAACTCCTGCTCTAAATATTCTTTAAGAGCTAACGGAATGGCAGTATTATTAATGTCTTGCGAGGTCAACCCAAAATGAATAAACTCAGCAAAATGTTGCAGGCCCAATTGCTCAAACCGGCCTTTTATAAAGTACTCAACCGCTTTAACATCGTGGTTGGTAGTCTTTTCAATCTCTTTTATCTCCAGCGCGTTAGCCTCAGAAAAATTGGCTACAATAGCATCCAGTTGCGAAAAAGCATTGTGCGGAAAATCTTTTAGTTGCGGCAATGGGATGTTGCAAAGCGCTTTAAAATATTCAATCTCCACACGTACCCTGTACTTCATCAGGGCTTCTTCAGAAAAATAGGCAGTAAGGGGTTGGGCTATGTTCCAGTAGCGTCCGTCTATAGCCGATATGGCCTTTAATGGTGAAATATTGCTCATTAGTTGTAACGGCGTTCGCGCCATTTAGATTGTTGGGATGTAGTAGTGGTTTGCGCGGGTGCTGCCACCGTTGCTTTGCTATGTATTCCGGCGGCTAATAAAGCAGCCAGGGTTTCTTCGTCGGTATTGCCCTGCTTGGTTTGCAGGTATTCAGGTTTAAAATGGTCTTTTACAAAGCCTGTATCAAACT
>CAMBQF010000070.1 GCA_945869825.1 Chitinophaga pinensis
GGGCTTGCCAAGGGCGGCTATAATAATGTCGGCTTGCCTGGTTATTTCGGGTAAATTTTGGGTGCGGCTGTGGCATACCGTTACTGTACAGTTGCCGGGCTGCGCGTTGCGCTGCATAAGCAGTGCGGCAGGCATACCTACAATGTTGCTGCGGCCAATAACCACACAGTGCTTACCGCTGGTATTTATGTTGTATTTTTCTAACAATAGTACAATGCCATAGGGGGTGGCGGGAACAAACGTTGGCAAATTCAGTGCCATTTTTCCGATGCTGATGGGGTGGAAACCATCCACATCTTTAGTTGGGTTAATGGTTTCTATTACCTTGTTCTCATCAATATGCTTTGGCAGGGGTAGTTGCACAAGCAAACCATCCACACTATCGTCGCCGTTTATCTCTTTTATCTTATCCAGCAGTTCAGCTTCAGTAACAGTAGCTTCGTAGCGTATCAGGGTCGATTTAAAACCGATTAGCCCGCAGGTTTTTATTTTAGATGCTACGTAGGTTTCGCTGGCGCCGTTGTTGCCAACTAAAATACATACAAGGTGGGGGGCACGGTGGCCCGCAGCAAGCAATTGGTCAACTTCTGCCTTTATTTCTTCTTTTATTTGGGCCGATGCCCATTTGCCGTCTAATAGTGTCAATGGAATAAGGTTGTATGGAGTCACAAATATAGCGGAATGTAAGCTAAGGATAAAATATACCTTCAAATTAAACCAAAACGTAACTTTGGTGTCATATAGTTATAATTATAACTGTATCTGTTTTTAAAACGATGAAAAAAACGCTACTAACCTTATTGTCTTTTGTCCTTATTACCAATGCCTTTGGTCAAATTGTACAAACCGAATTTGGGCAGGTCCAAGGCACTTCCAATGGCGCGGTTCACCAGTTTTTAGGTATCCCCTTTGCCAAGCCACCCGTTAACAGCCTGCGCTGGAAAGCCCCTGAAAATCCCGATAACTGGAACAACATACTTAGCACTACGACCTTTGCCCCTGCATGCCCGCAAAAAGAATACGAGCAGGGCGATACTACCTATACCTTAATGGGTAATGAAGATTGCCTGTACTTAAATGTATGGTCGCCGCAGTTAGGCCAGGGTACAAACAAAGCCGTAATGGTGTTTATACATGGCGGCGGCAACCAGCAGGGCAGCGCCAGCGAGGAAAATGGAGGTACCCAAATGTATTTTGGTAAAAACATGGCCCAACGCGGCGATGTGGTGGTGGTTACCATTCAATATCGCTTAGGTCCTTTAGGCTTTTTGGTACACCCTGGCTTAGCCGAAGAAAACGTTGACGGTATTGCGGGTAACTACGCCGTTATGGACCAGATACTGGCCCTTAAATGGGTTAAAAACAACATAGCCAACTTTGGTGGCGACCCTGATAGGGTTATGATTTTTGGCGAGAGTGCGGGCGGTACAGACGTTGGCAACCTGCTTACTACCCCGCTGGCCGCAGGCTTGTTTCAACGGGCATGCATACAAAGTGCGGCCCCAGTAGTGGCACCCTATGCAACGGGAGAAAATAAAGGAACGCAGTTTGTAAACTCATTCCCCTTAGCTACGGGTAGCAATGCCAATAAAATAGCTTACCTGCGCTCGTTACCTGCCGACTCGCTAACTATTAAAGCCAGCAGCCCGCTTAGCGGCGGTGTGGTACAAATGAACTGGCAGGCGGTAGTAGATAACCACACGTTTTTCAATACACCAACTAACGTTTTTCAATCAGCAAACTTTAACAACGTACCGCTGATGATAGGTTCTAATTCAGAAGAGATGAGCCTTTCGGCGCCGCCAACAGTTGTGCCGGCTATGGTTAGCGCGTTGTTAAATGTATATGTGCCGCAACAATACATGGCTACGGCTACTGCGTTATACCCACCGGGCAATACCAATGCGCAGGCTAAGCAATCGTATATAGGCATATTAACCGATGCACAGTTTACCACCAACGTTCGCCGCACGGCAGAGTGTGTAAGCCGCAACCAAACCGAGCCGGTGTGGAGGTATTTCTTCACCCATAAACATACATTGCAAGCACTGGCAGGCTTAGGTTCGTACCACGGGATGGAGCTGTTTTATGTATTTAATAACTGGGAAAATGCCACCGCAGGGCAGGGTGTTTTATTTAAACCGGCTGATGATTCGGTGCAAAACGTAATGCTTAGTTATTGGGCAAACTTTGCCAAAACCGGTAACCCTAATGGCAACGGGATGGTGGCTTGGCCACAATACAATGCCGATACCGATTGCTACCTGGAGATTAAAGCCACACCCAACGCTAGCCAATGCGGCTTGCGCACTGCCCAGTCTGATTTATGGGATGCTGTAGCAGGCTTCCAGAGCTGCACGGGAACAGGTGTAGAAGAAGATTTGGCTAGCAATTTATTTATCATATTCCCTAACCCTGCAGGCGATAATATTACCATCAATTTGAAAGGAAATACCACCGCTAACCTGCGCATATTCGACATGAGCGGAAGGCAGGTAGCATCACTTAATAAAATCAGCAGTGGGTATAGTTTACCTACCGCTGGATTGGCTGATGGGTTGTATTTGTTGCAGGTGGTTACATCAAAGGGAACTTCTTCTAAAAAGTTGATAGTGCAGCATTAATGTCTGCCGACGGCTTTCATTACTTTTTGCTTGTCCAAAAAGTAACCAAAAAAGACACCACGCCAAAAACTCTAAAATTTACTACGCGCCGCGCTCCTGCGCTAATCTGGCGCTTGAAATTTTGAGTTCACACAGGCGTGGACAACCCACCGCACTTTTTGAGTTCGAAATTAATGCCGGTTTTCTGGTTAGTTAGACAAAGGGTATAAACAAAAAAAAGCCCCGATAATCCGAGGCTTTTCTAATAACTTATAACTGCTAACCGATAACTACTTCCGCATTCCCGGCATAGCGCGCATCATACGGGCCATAGCGTTCTTGTCAGTCATCATACGCATCATCTTGCGGGTGTCTTCAAACTGTTTTAGCAGTTGGTTAACCTCTTGTATGGTGCTGCCGCTGCCTTTAGATATACGCTGCTTGCGCTTGCCATCTATAATATCAGGGTTTTGGCGCTCTTGTGGGGTCATAGAGCGGATAATGGCTTCTATGCCTTTAAAGGCATCATCGTTAATGTCCACATCTTTCAATGCCTTGCCCACACCCGGAATCATACCTACAAGGTCTTTCATGTTACCCATCTTCTTAATTTGCTGAAGCTGGTTTAAAAAGTCCTCAAAGTTGAACTGGTTTTTGGCAATTTTCTTTTGCAGGCGGCGGGCCTCTTCGGCATCAAACTGCTCTTGCGCACGTTCTACCAGCGACACAATGTCGCCCATGCCCAAAATACGGTCGGCCATACGCTCGGGGTAGAAAATGTCTATACCTTCTACCTTTTCGCCCGTACCTATAAATTTAATCGGCTTGTTTACAACAGAGCGAATGGTTAACGCTGCACCACCGCGGGTATCGCCATCAAGCTTGGTAAGCACCACGCCATCATAATCAATAACCTCGTTAAAGGCAAGGGCGGTGTTCACCGCGTCCTGGCCTGTCATAGAGTCAACTACAAACAAGGTTTCGGTAGGGTTAATGGCGGCTTTAATTGCACGAATCTCGGCCATCATCAGCTCATCAATAGCCAAACGGCCTGCGGTATCCACTACCACTATATTTTTACCTGTTTCTCGGGCGTGAGCAACGCCACGTTTGGCAATAGCAACAGCATCGGTAACACCCTCTTCAGAGTATACTTCAACACCAATTTGCTCGCCTAGCACCTTAAGCTGGTTTACGGCCGCGGGGCGGTAAACGTCGCAGGCAACCAAAAGCACCTGGCGGCCCTTCTTTTTAAACATATTGCCAAGCTTGCCGGTAAAGGTTGTTTTACCTGAACCTTGCAAACCCGACATTAGGATAATAGCCGGCGAGCCTTTAATGTTAACCTCTACACTGCTGCCACCCATAAGCTGGGCAAGTTCATCGTGTACAATTTTAACCATCAACTGGCTGGGCTGTAACGAAGTAAGTACGTTAGCACCAAGGGCCTTTTCCTTAACCATATCGGTAAAGGTTTTGGCCACTTTAAAGTTAACGTCGGCATCAAGCAGCGCCTTGCGGACTTCCTTCAAAGTCTCGGCTACGTTTATCTCGGTAATCTGTCCCTGGCCTTTAAGTACTTTAAACGCCCTGTCTAGCTTATCGCTTAAATTTTCAAACATTGTCTTACGTAATTAGGGGTGCAAATATAGGTAAAACTAGGCAGTTGGCGGTTGCTTGTTTACAGTTTTTAAGGGGCTGAAAATAAAATCAATAACGCTATAACTAAACTAAAAAATCTCCGTTACAAACTACACCTAACCAACGTTATGAAGAAAATTTTTGTTTTGCTTGCAGCCTTAACAATGGGCACTGCAGCTAATGCCCAAAATGTTGATAGCATTATGGTAATGCTAAAGACTATGTTTACCACCAATAAGCGTTACATAGAGTATAAGCAGGATACCAACAACCTGTTCTTTTATTACTACAGCGATTCGTTAGGGAAAGAACACCGCATTACCGAAGCAGTGTTTGAAGACGCCAACAATTTTGTTGAAGATTTGGCCGTGGTTAAACTAAACGGCAAGTTTGGCTTTATAGATACGCTGGGCGCAATGGCCATACCCTGCATTTACGATAATGCATCGGCGTTTTCTGAGGGGCGCTCTATTGTATTTTACAACTGCAAAACGGGCATATTAGATAAAAATGGCGTAGCGCAATTGCTGGATAAAGATTATGAATATGTTTATCCCTTTAACGAAGGGCGATCGATAGTGGTATATAAAAACCGCTATGGGGTTATTAATAAGCAGGGGATAGAGGTTGTGCCAACCGTATATAAATCAATAGAGCCGTTTAACCTTAACAGGGCTATAATTATTGATACCATTACAGGGCTTGCCGGGGCTATAGATACAACAGGGTCTATGGTTATTCCGCCTACCTATATTAGCATGTCGGCTTTTAGCAGTTACAACATATCATTGGTAACAAACAACTTTATTAATGAGAAAAAAGATACCCTTTTAAAAATGGGGGCTTGCGATATGTTTGGCAAAATAATAGTGCCTGTGCAATACGATTATGTATCGCCAATATATAACAATAGTTACGAGTTGGTGATGGATGGTAGCCCCTTTATGCTGCTGGGCGAAAATGAGAAAAAAGATAAAAAGAAATCACGTAATTACTCCCACTATAGCCGCCGTAAAATAATACGATTAAGCCGTAACGGCAGGCATATTAAGTATAAAGATTTGTTGATAGACAATGCGGTGTATGCCAGTAATGGCAAGCGCCTGTATTACGACAATAAAAACAGGATAACCGCACTGGATGGGCAACATGCCTTTACCCTTACCAAAAATGAGCTCAACCTTATAAATATTGAGGGGGCTGTAAAAACAATTAAAGGTGTTACCCTTGATAGTAAAAACAAATACGGCGCAGTAGTTGGTAATAAAGCTATAACCATAAAAAACAAAAAAGGGCTGTTAGGGCTTGTTGATTTTGATGGCAATACGCTGATAAAGCCTGAATATAATAGAATTGTATCCTTTACTGATGTTAACTTTTATGAGAATGCAACCTATACCATGGCCTATAAAAAAGACACTATTCTGGTAATGGATAAGGATTATAAAATTGTTACACGCCTGAATGCCGATAACATTATCAGAGAAACAAAAGAGTATAGGCCAACGCCGGCTGCAGACAGCACTTTTAACTTTGAAAGCATACTTTTTGGCCTTTTTGCCGAACATACTATCTACATCATATCTCACAACAAAAAACAGGGTATTTTAGACTCTGCCTTTAATGTACTATTGCCGCCAGTGTACGATGAACTTTTGTATGACAGCGACCGCATAATTTTTGCCCAAAATAAAAAATACGGCATTATGGATGATAAGTATAAGGTGCTGCTGCCCGCTACTTACGATAGGTTAAAATCAAACAGATATTCAGACCCCAACGCATACCGTATGTATACCGTGCAACAAAATAAAAAAACCGGTTTTTGCGATATTAACGGTAACCTGCTGCTTAAGCCCGAATACGATATGGCCTATGTTGAATACCAGACCAATTACTGGGAAAAAGATACCAGTAGGGCTAAAATACGCTTTGTGGTTGGCAACAATAAAAAGTATGGGGTGCTTGACCATACAAGCCAGCCTGTTATACCTGTAATGTATGATGATGTGAGGTTGTATAACAACGAGGTGATAGTTAAAAGCGGTAAAAAGTACGCCCTGTTTAATAAAAATGGTAAAGACCTTACAGGCTTTGTATACAATAGTTTAACCAACTACCGTAACGATAATTACATATACGGCTACTATTTTGCCGAAAATAAAAAGAAGGTAGGGCTGGTTGATACCCTTGGCACACTGGCAATACCTGTAATGTATGATGCTATTTACTATGCTTCTGCCGGTTTTATTGTTAAAGCAGATAAAAAATACGGGGTGGTAAATACGGCTAATAAGGTAGTAATACCCTTAACCCACGATTATGTGTATAGTAATTATGAAAATGATAATCTTAGGGTGATAGATGGCGGCAAATCAGGCCTTGCCGATATTAACGGCAATATGATTTTACCTGTGGAGTATGATGAGATAGAAAGCTGGAGAGACGACCTTTATTTAATAAGCAAAAGTACAAATATTGGTCGGGTTAGCTACAGCAACTCTAAGTATGGCGTAGCCAACAACAAGGGCAAAGTTATTATTCCTGCTGATTATAGCTACGACCAGATTAACTACTACCGCAACACGATAATACTAACTACGCCCGAGAAAAAGTACTTTTACAACAGCCAGGGTGAGCCCGTTAACGACTGTTACATAGAGAAGCATATTGGCTGGGAGTAAAACTGCCTGTATCTGTCATCCTGTCACATGTTTTTGCCGCTATTTGCCAATAAAACAGTAAAAATCTGCCATTTTCCCGGTGGCACAACAATTGTCTATTTACCAATGTTATAAAAAGTAAAAGACTAACAAAACATACTAATTACAATGGGAAAAATTATTGGAATTGACTTAGGTACTACCAACTCGTGTGTGGCGGTAATGGAGGGTAACGAGCCTGTGGTTATACCTAATAGCGAGGGTAAACGTACTACCCCATCAATTGTAGCATTTATTGATAAAGGCGAGCGTAAAGTGGGCGACCCTGCCAAACGCCAGGCCATTACAAACCCTAAAAAAACTATAGCCTCTATAAAACGTTTTATGGGCCATATGTTTAACGAGGTGTCTGACGAGCGTGTGCCTTACGAACTTGTAAAAGGCGATAACAATACACCCCGCGTTAAGATAGACGACCGCATGTATACCCCACAGGAAATTTCGGCCATGATTCTTCAAAAAATGAAGAAAACAGCTGAAGATTACCTTGGCCAGGAGGTTACAGAAGCCGTTATTACCGTACCTGCATACTTTAACGATGCACAACGCCAGGCCACTAAAGAGGCAGGCGAGATTGCCGGTTTAACCGTAAAACGTATTATTAACGAGCCTACAGCCGCTGCCCTTGCTTACGGTTTAGATAAACAGCACAAAGACAGCAAAATTGTTGTGTTTGACTGTGGTGGCGGTACACACGACGTATCAGTGCTTGAACTGGGCGACGGAGTATTTGAAGTAAAATCTACCGATGGTGATACCCACCTTGGTGGCGACGACTTTGACCAGGTAATTATAGACTGGTTAGCGCAAGAGTTTATGAACGACGAAGGCAACAGCCTTGACCTGCGTAAAGACCCTATGGCTTTGCAACGTTTAAAAGAAGCAGCTGAGAAAGCCAAGATTGAACTTTCTAGCTCATCAACTACAGAAATTAACCTGCCCTACATTATGCCGGTAGATGGTATACCAAAACACTTGGTAAAACAACTTACCCGCGCTAAGTTTGAGCAGTTGGCCGATAGCCTTATTAAGCGCACTATCGCTCCATGCGAAAAAGCGTTGAAAGCAGCAGGCTTATCAACCGGCGATATTGATGATATCATTTTGGTAGGTGGCTCAACCCGTATACCGGCTATACAGGCTGCTGTTGAAAAGTTCTTTGGCAAACCTGCATCAAAAGGTGTTAACCCTGATGAGGTAGTGGCCATTGGCGCTGCTATACAAGGCGGTGTGCTAACCGGCGAGGTGAAAGACGTTCTTCTATTAGACGTAACCCCACTATCGCTAGGTATTGAAACTATGGGCGGTGTAATGACCAAACTAATTGAGGCCAACACCACTATACCAACACGCAAAAGCGAGACTTTCTCTACAGCGTCAGACAACCAACCATCTGTCGAGATACACGTACTGCAAGGCGAGCGCCCAATGGCCCGCGACAACCGTACGCTTGGTAAATTCCATTTAGATGGTATACCACCTGCACCACGCGGCGTACCTCAGATTGAAGTAACCTTTGATATTGATGCCAACGGTATATTAAACGTATCGTCTAAAGACAAAGCAAGCGGCAAGAGCCAGTCTATCCGTATCGAAGCTTCATCAGGCCTTAACGACGAGGAGATTGCACGCATGAAACGCGAAGCCGAAGCCAACGCTGATGCCGACCGCAAAGCCAAAGAAGAGGTAGATAAATTGAACGCTGCCGATGCCATGATATTCCAGACAGAGAAAAACCTGAAGGAGTTTGGCGATAAACTTCCGGCCGAAGAGAAAACATCTATCGAGACTGCATTAGCCGATTTGAAATCTGCTTTTGAAGCAAAAGACCTGGCCCGCATAGAGCCTGCTACCGAACACCTGAACAGTGTATGGCAAGCCGCATCATCTAAAATGTATGCAGCAGCCGGCGGCGACCCTAACGCAGCCCCCGGAGCCGATGGCTCACAAGGCGGCGGTCAACCCCAAGGCGATGCCAACGGAGAAGTAAAAGACGTAGATTTTGAGGAAGTGAAGTAGCGTGTAGCGTATAGCGCACAGCGTATAGAAATAAACCCCTGTTTCAGCAATGAGGCAGGGGTTTTGTTTTGGTAATAGAAACACAACAGGTGAGCGTCATTCCCGCGCACCTGTCCCGACATTCATCGTCGGGATGCGGGAATCTCACCAATAGTAATCATCGTAGTTTAGTTAAATTTTTAAAAAGAACAATGAATGTTAATTTATTACAATTAACGATTGACTTATGTTTGTATTATATAAATAGTAGGTATAGATAAATTAGTATAAAAGGTAATGAACAGTACCCCGCATATAATAAGGATATTGTATAACCCAATTCAGCCAACGGTTAGGCAATCAGCACATGATGTTATGTATAGCGAATTTTTACCTTTTATAATACTACAACCATTTTATTTATTTTCTTATTTGTGAATTTTGATTTCAATTGATAAATCAAATCATAAACCAGCCTTAGTATTTAATATAGAGAAATATAAAATAGATTTTAGCTTTTTCTTTTCATTTTTTGGTTATAATCGTATGCAAAAAATAAAAAATTAATCTCTTAGGCAACGAACAGAAAAACCGTAACCCTTATTGCCCTCATTCCTGCCTACATCACCATCTTTGTTATTCAGTAGGCGTAACCATGCATTGCTTGTATTGTTCTCAGTAGAACTCCACCAATAGCCAGTGAAACCAATTAGGTAGAATGAGAATGGTCCTCCATAGTTACGGTTGCCGCCTGGAAGACCGGAAAAACCGCTGTCATTGGAGCCGTTTCCACTATCTTGCCACCCGCTCGTGCTCTTCATTTTTTCGCCAGCCACATGTTCTCCTCCTAAAAAAAAGGTAAGTTTATTCCACTCTGCATCTGAAGGTATATGCCACCCTTTTGGTGCCAGACCACGTGGGTCATTTACCGCATACCAATTGTATAATTTTCCATATTTAGTTCCATTATTAGTGTCGTTATCGTAATAACACCAAATGGGCTGTTTGTTTTGACCTGCTTTTCTCCATTCTTCATAAGTTTTTGCTTCAGGAATAGCGTCGCCATTACGAAACGCGTCCACATTAAGATTTTCTGTCATCCATACTTGCTTGCCGATGGTTACTTCATTTGAAGTTGATTTTTTATAGGAAGGCTCTCCACACGATATTTGTAACAGCATTGTGGTCACCATAGCTGCTCTTATTATTAAGCTTATTTTTTTATACATTTTTTATTTTTATTAATCTTTTAAAAAGGCTAACTCGGTTTTATTTTGCCAAACTTATTGTTTTTTTTGTTTCCAGCCTCTTATGTTTGAAAGCAATGTATCTCCGGCCAATAAAACCCCGGGCTAAAGTTTAGGGTTTTTGCATTAATAAGCCATCTACGTATTGAAAAATATATGCAGGTTATATTGGATGGTATAGGGTTAGAATATTAATTTTACTTCGAAAATCTTAACCTTCTGACAAAGCATATAGCTATGAAAAAGCAACTATCAGCAGAACAAGCGGCAACTTTATTGGGTGTGTTAAAGGCTCGTTTTGAGAAAAATATGCAGCGCCACAAAGGCCTTAAATGGACTGATGTAGTGGCCAGGCTGGAGGCTAACCCTGCTAAGCTTTGGGTACTTGATAGGATGGAAGAAACCGGAGGTGAGCCCGATGTAGTGGGCTACGATAAAACTACTGGCGAGTATGTTTTTTACGATTGTGCGCCCGAAAGCCCCAAAGGCCGCCGCAGTATTTGCTACGACCATAAAGCCCTGGAAGCCCGCAAGGAAAACAAGCCTGCCAACAGCGCGCTAAACATGGCTGACGAAATGGGTATTACCATTTTATCAGAAAAGCAATACAGGCAGTTACAACAGTTGGGCGCTTTTGATTTAAAAACATCGAGCTGGGTAGAAACCCCTGCCGATATAAGAAAACTGGGCGGTGCCCTTTTTTGCGACCGTAGGTACGATACCGTTTTTACCTACCACAACGGGGCCGAGTCGTACTACGCGGCGCGTGGGTTCCGTGGTGCGTTAAGGGTGTAACTTAGGTTAAACATAACACCTAAAGGCAGCCTGCATTGCAAACCGCCTGTGGGTGTAAAACATATAATAACTGCATACTAACTGACCAATGGTTTATCCGTTTCTATGGGTTGGTTTATGCCATTGTTTAAGCGTGTCCTCTTAGGTAATCAGTCAATCTTAATTTTTTAATTTAAACCGTAATACAAAAATCGTTTATAGGTTTAGTTTGTTAATTGCGCCGCGGCGTTTGGTTTTAATAGTGGGTAATATGTTATTGCAATAACGGGTACAAAGATACGATAACCGAAAGTTATTTGTCAAGTATAAATAAATATTGTTAATAAATATATTTAAAACTATTATGCCTGATAACTGCTAACTACCAACAACCAGCCACTGTTAATTACTTGATCCCCAACATCCTAATAAAACACTTAAAGGCTTATTAGCCATATAGTTACATTATTCACATTTTTTTTGTACCTTTGCACCATAAATGAATAACTTTCAATCACTAGGATTGTCCGACAAAATAGTCGCAACAGTCACGTCACTTGGCTTTGAAAAGCCAACTCCTGTTCAAAAAGAAGCAATACCCGTACTGCTGTCAGGTAACACCGATTTGGTGTGCCTATCGCAAACGGGAACCGGCAAGACTGCCGCGTTCGGCCTGCCTCTTATTGAGCTTGTCGACGATCAGAACCGAATTACGCAGGCATTAATCCTTGCGCCAACGCGCGAGCTATGCATGCAAATTAAAAGCGACCTTACAAACTATTGCAAGGGCGTAAAACCGTTAAACATTGTGCCCGTATATGGCGGCGCCAGTATTCAGGACCAGATTAAACAAATCCGTAAAGGGGCTCAGATAATTGTAGCCACCCCCGGCCGTTTAATGGACCTTATGGACCGTAAAGCCATAGACATTGGGGAGGTTAACTTTGTTGTTTTAGACGAAGCGGACGAGATGTTGAATATGGGCTTTAAAGACGATATCGATTTTATCCTGGGCCATACACCAAAAGAGAAAAACGTTTGGTTGTTCTCGGCTACCATGCCGCAAGAGATTCAACGTATCTCTAAAAAGTACATGACAGACCCTTACGAAATATCAGTAGGTGGTAAAAATCAGGGTAACGCAAACATTACCCACTTGTACATGATGGTTGACGACCGTAACCGCTACGAAGCATTGAAGCGTGTTGTTGACATTAACCCTGATGTGTTTGGTGTTATCTTCTGCCGTACAAAAGCAGAAACACAAGACATTGCTGAGAAACTGATGAAGGACGGCTACAATGCCGATGCCCTGCACGGTGACTTATCGCAAGCGCAACGCGACAAGGTAATGAAGGCTTTTAAAGCCAAAACACTGCAGTTGCTTATTGCTACAGACGTTGCAGCCCGCGGTATAGACGTTAGCAACCTTACCCACGTATTCCACATGAACCTGCCCGATGAGGTAGAGTACTATACCCACCGTAGCGGACGTACCGCGCGTGCAGGTAATACCGGTTTCTCTATCGCTATCATCACCCGCAGGGATATGCATAAAATCCGTCAAATTGAGAAAAAAGCAGGTGTTACGTTTGTACAAACCCTTGTGCCTACAGGTGTTGAGGTGTGCGAAAAACGCGTGCTGGAACTTGTTCACCGTTTGCATGATGTGAAGATTAACGAGAAAGATATTGCCAACTTCTTACCGGCTGTTTTCGCAGAACTGGAAGACCTTACCAAGGACGAAATCATTACCCGTTTTGCATCGTTAGAGTTTAACCGCTACTTTGATTACTACAGTGGATCGGCCGACCTTAACAAGAAAGCTGAACCCCGCGACCGCGACCGTGATGGTGGCAAAGACCGCGATAGCGGCCGTGAGCGTGGCGAAGGCAGGGGCACCGGCGGTAGCCGTGCCGACGATGGCGACTACGAGCGTATGTTTATGAGCATTGGTAAAATGGAAGGCCTTGACAACGGCAAGTTGTTAGGCTTTATCCTGCAACGTTGCAACGTACCTAAGCGTGCCGTTGGCCGTATTACGGTTAAAGGTGCCTACTCTTTCTTTGAAGCAGAAACAGAGTTTGCCGATACAATTAAAAACATGTTACATGGCTTTGATTACAAAGGGCGCCGTATACGTGTAGAAATAGAAACCGACAAGCCTAAACGCGACGCTAAAAAGACAAGCCAAGGCAAAAGAGAAGGCAGATACTAATTAGATAATTAGTCAATCAGATAATAAGATAATCAAAGTCCCGCTGCAAGCGGGACTTTTGTTTTTATAACTATTTACCCCTATTCTTGTTACATAGCAACTCTCCCCCTAATGTAGGGGGAGTGCTCCCGCTTAAAGCGGGGGCGAGGGGGTAAAAATGACACCATTACAAATCCATACCAACTGGTTTAAGCACCGCGGCTGGAAGGCATTCCCCTTTCAGCAGGAGTGTTTGCGTGCCTATATGGATGGTTACTCGGGATTGCTGAATGCGCCTACGGGAAGCGGTAAAACCTATGCTATGGCGTTGCCGGTGCTTATCGCATCGCTAGTAGAACAACAAAAAGGCCATAAGCAAAAAGGCTTACAACTGTTGTGGATTAGCCCAGTGCGGGCACTTGCGGCGGAGATTAAAGACGCAATACAAACCGCCTGTACTGATTTAGGCCTTGACTGGAATGTAGATATGCGCACGGGCGATACCAGCAGTGCTAGGCGCGCCAGCCAAAAGAAAATACCACCCCAATGCCTTATAACCACGCCCGAAAGCCTACACCTTATGCTGGCCCAAAAGCACTACAACGAGCTGTTTGAAAACCTGCGCTGTGTGGTGGTTGATGAGTGGCATGAGCTGATTGGCAATAAGCGTGGGGTACAGGTTGAACTGGGCCTTTCGCGCCTACGCGGCATGCTGCCCGAAATGCGCACCTGGGGCATATCTGCAACCATTGGCAACTTAGACGAAGCCATGGAAGTGTTGCTGGGAATGGATCACCCAAAAAGCAAAATAATTAAGGCGGAGATTGATAAGAAACTGGAGATTGAAACCATCATTCCCGATGAGATAGAAACCTTTCCATGGGCGGGGCATTTAGGTATAAAACTGATAAAACGGGCCGTTGATATTATCAATAAATCGCGGTCTACGCTGGTGTTTACCAACACCCGCTCGCAGGCTGAGATTTGGTACCAACGGCTGTTGGAAGAACAGCCCGAATGGGCAGGGATTATTGCCCTGCACCATGGGTCGCTAAGTGCCGAAACCCGCAACTGGGTAGAGGAGGCGTTAGATGCAGGTATGCTTAAGGTGGTGGTGTGTACCAGCAGCCTCGATTTAGGTGTCGACTTTCGGCCCGTAGAAACCGTGATACAAGTGGGCAGTCCTAAAGGTGTTGCAAGGTTTGCCCAACGTGCCGGGCGTAGCGGGCATGCGCCGGGGCAGGTAAGCCGCATTTATATGTTGCCCACGAACGCGCTCGAACTGATAGAAGCCGCAGCTTTTAAAGAGGCATTCAGGCAAAAGCGGTTTGAAAGCCGCATGCCTGTGGTGCGTGCCTTTGATGTGCTGATACAATACCTGGTAACCCTGGCGGTATCTGACGGGTTTTACCCTGGCGATGTATACTACGAGGTAAAGAACACCTTTGCCTATAACAGTATTGACGAGGACGAATGGGGCCAGCTACTCGACTTTATCCGCTTTGGTGGGGAAACACTCCGCAACTACAACGAGTTTAACAAGGTTGAGGCAGAAGACGGCCTGTGGATAGTTAAAAGCCGCATGGTAGCTATGCGCCACCGCTTGTCTATTGGTACCATAGCGTCAGACAGTATGATAACCGTGCAGTACATGACCGGCAAACGCATTGGTGCTATGGAAGAATATTTCATTTCCAAACTAAAACCCGGCGATACGTTTACCTTCTCGGGCCGCACGCTGGAACTGGTTATGATACGCGACATGAAGGCCTGGGTAAAAAATGGCAAGGGCAAATCCATTGTACCATCGTGGATGGGTGGGAGGATGCCTTTATCATCAGAGGTATCAGAGTTTTTAAGGCTTAAGCTGGACGAGTATGTGAGCGGCAAAAGTTGGGAAGATGAGATGTTGTACTTAACGCCCTTGTTCGAGATACAAAAGAGCCGCTCTGCTATTCCGCATACTAACGAGTTACTGATTGAGTTTCATAAATCGAAAGAAGGCAGCCATCTGTTTTTCTTTCCGTTTGAGGGGCGCTTGGTGCACGAGGGCATGGCCATGCTGCTGGCCTACCGCATATCAAAAAATATGAAGATAACCTTCTCGCTGGCTATGAATGATTATGGTTTT
>CAMBQF010000071.1 GCA_945869825.1 Chitinophaga pinensis
GAAAACTTACAAGGCAAATTGGTTATTATAAAATAAAAACGTATATTTAAATGTGTTGAAACTAATAAAAATATTTTGCTTACTACTGCTTTGTACAAGGTTAACCGCACAGGTTAACCTTGTACAGAATGGTAGCTTCGAAGATATAAGTGATTGTCCAGGACAATTTGAACCAATTAATACAGCAATGGGTTGGTTTAAACCATCAACAGGCACTTCGGATTTATTCAATGGATGTGCACCATCTGGCAATCAAGGAGGGGTACCTGAAAATTGGTTTGGTTTCCAAGATTCTTTGAATGGAGCAGGTTATGTAGGAATATTTATATATAGAAATTCTATGGATACCTACAGAGAGTATATTGGAGGTAATTTAATATCACCATTAAAGCCAAATCACTATTATTGTTTATCTTTCTATGTTTCCATGTCAGATATATTTTATTTTCCCGTTTCGACAATAGGGGCATATTTTTCATTAGATAGCTTATATATAGACAATAACTATGAGCTACCGTATTTTCCCCAAATAGAAAATACAGAGAGTAATTTTATAGCAGATTCTGTCGGTTGGCAAAGAGTTAGCGGATATTTTAAAGCCATTGGGGGTGAGAGGTTTTTATATATTGGTAATTTTAAAGATAATCAGAATACAATATGCCTGTATTCTCCCGGGTTGCTAGAATATAAATCTTACATCTATATAGATAATGTCCAGCTATACGAGTGCGACAGCCTAGTTGGAATAGACGAATTGCCTAAGGATCCCGTTAGTATCTACCCCAATCCAGCCCAAGATTTTGTAACTATAGAGACACCTCAAAATTACAATAATGCCCAACTAAGTATTTATAATCTAACCGGCCAGTTAATTTCTCAAAAGCAAATAACCCAATCTAATCAAAAAATACCTATTACAGAGTTAGGTAATGGAATGTACATCTTTGTTATTCAAAATGGAGATAAGGTTATTGGCAGGCAAAGAGTTGTGGTGGCTAGGTAATACTACTTTATATGTTATTTAAAACCATTAAAATATTTTGTTTTATACTGCTTTGTACAAGGTTAACCGCACAGGTTAACCTTATACAAAATGGTAGTTTTGAGCAAATTAGTAATTGCCCTTCAGGCTTTGGTTATATTACCAATGCATATGGTTGGTTTAGACCAAGCAAAGGCAGTTCTGACTTATATAATGAATGTGGTAGCAATAATGCCAATGTGCCAAATGGGGGATATGGATTTCAGTATGCCCAAGATGGAAACGGTTATGCCGGCGGGATATTTTACGACAAATACCCTAATGCCCAGACTGATGAAAGAGAAAACATAGCGGGTACGCTAACTACTCCATTAAAATTAAACCATTACTATTGTTTTAAAATGTACTGTTCTTTAGCTGAAAATGGCAATTTTGTGATTAGTTCAGCAGGGGTGTATTTTTCTCCGGATAGTCTTTACTATGACTATTATAATCCACTTCCATATACTCCTCAAATTGAAAACAATGCGACCAATTTTATTGCAGATTCATCAGGTTGGACACTTATAGAAGGTTATTTTAAAGCAAGCGGGGGTGAAAAATACCTTTACATTGGAAATTTTAAAGACAGTGCTAATACAGTAAGTTTGATTACCCCAAATAATATAGGGGCATTTAAGTCTTATTTTTATATAGATAATGTTCAACTATATGAATGTGACAGCCTAGTTGGAATTGATGAATTGCCTGAGAATCCTGTTAGGATCTATCCTAACCCCGCACAAGATTTTGTTAGTATTGACATACCTGGAAATTACCAAAACCCACAATTAAGCATTTACAACTTAACCGGGCAATTAATTTCTCAAAAGCAATTAATACAGCCTACCACACAAATACCAATTTCAGAGTTAGGTAATGGTATGTATATATTTGTTATTCGAAATGGAGATAAAGTTATAGGCAGGCAAAGGGTTGTGGTGGCTAGGTAAATTATAATCTTGCAAGTGTTTGTTTTAATATCCTCCAAGCAGTAAGTTGCTAGAGTAATAGAGGTATTTCTTCCCTATCCGTTCTTCTGGCTTGTTAAGTGCTATTCCTTCAAACGTCGTAACAATTATTGCCTTTCTATCAATAAGGCTCTGTATTGTTTCAGTCAGAATTCTTCTAGAAAGGCCCGTTTTGGCAATAAATTGCCCGTAGGAGATTGCATTTTTAGTTGACTACAATTTGTAGCCAACTGACTACCTTCTGCTTTTAACCTAGTTTTTAGCACACTCCAATATTTTCTTGGGTTAGGGCTATTGGTTAAAATAGCTATTACATCTATAACAGATACATACCATTTTTCTTCTTCGTCGCTCCATACCGTGCGCACCTGTTTATCTTCAAATAATTTTATGGCCTCTTTTTTATTCATTGTTGCCTTTTTTAGGGTTGTAGGCAGGGTAAATATAAATAGAATGTTATTCTTGACAAAGGGGTAGGTGGGGTTGTATCTTTGTAGAGCCTCACCCCTAACCCCTCTCCGACGGAGAGGGGAACTAAACTAATTTTGACAAGTAACCGAGACTAAAAGAGAAATATTTATAAACCTATGCCTTTTAAAATCATATTAAAGTATTGCTTTAAGTCAACGTGTGTAATTGTGGCGTTTTGGGATGCGCAGAAACGCATTATTCTACTACCGCCAGAAGGGGTTTGGCAAATGAAAAATGATAAACTAAAAATGAAAAATGAAAACACACCCCGTCAAAGCGTTGCGTTGCCACCCCTCTCGAGAGGGGATAAATAGGGTGGGCTCAAAACCTGTGCTTTATCTTGTGCCGAAGGCATCCCTTTGGCACAGCCACAGGCTTTTTAGGTGAAAAACAATGTATTGGGCTAACTTTTACTGTGATTTAACTTTTTGTTGTACCTTTGTAGTCCGTTTTTTAGAGATTAAAACAGATATGAACGAATTAGGCAATAAGGCCGAAAAAGCTACAGTAGCCAGCTTAGGGCTAAAGAATGTAGCGGCCGCTTACTGGAACCTTACCCCATCAGAACTTGTTGAAGAAACGCTGCTAACCACAGAAGAAGCGTTTTTGGCCGATAACGGCGCTTTGGTAGTTGATACGTTAGAATTTAAAGGCCGATCGCCTAAAGACAAGTTTGTAGTGAAGGATGAGAAAACCGCCGACACCGTTTGGTGGGGCGACATTAACCACCCTTTTGAGCCTGCAAAATTTGATGCGCTTTATAACCGTGTGTGCGCATACCTTGGTGGCAAAGAAATTTATGTGCGCGATGCGTATGCCTGTGCAGACAGCCGCTACCGTTTAAATGTACGTGTGGTTACCGAGTTGCCCTGGAGCAACCTGTTTGCCAATAATCTGTTTTTACGCCCTACGCAAGAAGAGATATTGAATTTTGAGCCTGAGTGGACTATTTTGTGCGTGCCCGGCTATATGGCCGACCCTGCCATTGACGGTACCCGCCAGCATAACTTCAGCATTATCAATTTTACACGTAAGGTTATCCTTATTGGTGGTTCGGCCTACACGGGAGAGATGAAGAAAGGTATATTCACCATTCTTAACTACATCCTTCCGCAAGAAAAAGGCGTGCTATCTATGCACTGCTCTGCCAACGTAGGTAAAGATAATGATACCGCTGTTTTCTTTGGCTTATCAGGTACAGGTAAAACTACACTTAGCGCCGACCCTAACCGCCGCCTTATTGGCGATGATGAGCACGGCTGGACAGCTGATACTGTTTTTAACTTTGAAGGTGGTTGCTACGCTAAATGTGTTGACCTGACCAAAGAGAAAGAACCGCAAATTTTTGATGCCATCCGTTACGGTACGCTATTAGAAAACGTAAACTTTTACGAAGGAACCCGTACGGTAGATTATACCGATACTACTAAAACAGAGAATACCCGCGCCGCTTACCCGATTGATTTTATCGATAACATTGTTACCCCATCGGTAGGCCCGTTACCTAAAAATATTTTCTTCCTTACTGCCGATGCTTTTGGTGTATTGCCGCCAATTAGCAAGCTAACTACCGGCCAGGCCATGTACCACTTTATATCGGGCTACACCGCTAAAGTAGCGGGTACCGAGGTTGGTGTTACCGAGCCGCAAACTACCTTCTCGGCTTGTTTTGGTAAGGCTTTCCTTCCATTACACCCGGGCAAGTACGCCGATTTGCTTGGTAAGAAAATGAATGAGAACAGCGTTAACGTTTGGTTGATTAACACCGGCTGGACAGGTGGCCCTTACGGTATTGGCGAGCGTATGAAGTTGAAATATACCCGAGCTATGATTACCGCTGCTTTAGAAGGTAAACTGGATAGTGTTGAATTCCAGACACTGCCAATCTTCAACCTGGCATTCCCAACCAGCTGCCCCGATGTTCCTGCTGAGTTATTAAACCCACGCGATACCTGGGCCAGCAAAGAAGACTACGATAAAAAAGCGGCACACTTAGCCGAGGAGTTTGTAAAGAACTTTGCACAATATGCTGACGGTTGCTCTGCCGAAGTGTTGGAAGCCGCACCTAAAGCCGAAGCGCACGCCTAAGGCAATTGAAAGAATACAGGTTTAATACCCATACTACCCGTGCCTTTTTAGAACAACTCATTGAGTTTTCGAAAGGGCTCGGGTTTTTTATTTTGCTGGATAGTAATATCCACGCCCGAGGCCCGCAATCGGCCTACAATAAAGGGCTTCATTTACATAGCTACGACTGGCTAGCTGCTTTTTACCCCAAACGTATACTGGCGTTGGATAGCCCTACGGGCGCGTTTGAGTTATTGGAGAAGTTCCACCAAAAGAAATGGTTGGTTGGGTATTTGGCTTACTCACTAAAAGCTGATACGGAGCAGGTTTTTGACAGCAAGCCTAGCGCCCAAGGCTTTGGTAGCATGGAGTTTGCCGAGCCGGGCTGCATTATTTGCTGCAAGGGCGATGAACTGGTGATGCTGTATGATGAGAAGATAGTACCATCGCCACAGGATTTAATTAGCCAGATAGATGCTATAAAGCCCCAACAGCAAGCGCCTAATGGGGCAGTTGAGGTTATTCCTCATATAAGCAGGGAAGAATACCTAGCGCAGGTAAACAGCCTGAAAAACCATATACAACTTGGCGATATTTACGAGGCTAACTACTGTATGGAGTTTAGTGCAGCCGATGCCATTATCAACCCCTATACTACTTATAAGCGCTTGGTTTCAGCATCGCCAATGCCATTTGCAACATTTGTAAAAACGGCAGGCAGGTATTTACTATGTGCCAGTCCTGAAAGGTTTGCCAAGAAGGAGGGGAGCAAAGTTTATTCTCAACCCATAAAAGGGACAAGTCCGCGGGGAGTGGATGAGGCAACCGACAAAGCCAATGCAGAGGTGCTTGTAAGCAGCGAAAAAGAGCGCGCAGAGAATGTGATGATAGTTGACCTTGTGCGCAACGATTTAGGCCGTACAGCCAAGGTTGGTAGTGTAAAGGTGGATGAGCTTTTTGGGGTATACCATTTCCCCAAAGTACACCATATGATATCTACGGTGAGTGCTGAGGTGGAAGAGGGTAGGGGCTTTGCCGAGGTGATTAAAAAAGCCTTCCCTATGGGTAGTATGACGGGCGCACCCAAAATACGCGCTATGCAATTGATTGATAAGCACGAGGCAGGCGCACGGGGATTATTCTCAGGCTCTGTAGGCTACATAACCCCTGAGGGTGATTTTGACTTTAATGTCGTTATCCGCAGCATATTTTATAATGAAGATACCAAACGGTTATGGTACTGGGCGGGTAGCGCCATTACCGCCAAAGCCGATGCGGAGCAGGAGTATGAAGAGTGCTTGTTAAAGCTGGAAGCCATTAGGCAGGTTCTATCATAAAAAACAAAAAGCCCCTTCATTTCTGAAAGGGCTTTTTGTTTTTTATCTCAAAGATTACTTGCTATTGATATAGTCAGTCAACTCATCGTTTGATGATGAGAAGCTAAAAGCATCGCTAACCATGTAGTAATTTTCTTTATCTACGCAACGGTCGTAAGCCAGTTTTGCAAACGATAGTTTATCAGCCTCGAAAGAGAACAAGCCCATAATGTCTTTAATCTGCGATACAGACAGGCATTTGTTCTTTAAGAAGGTTTTAGCCACGTTCATTTTGTTATCAGAAAATGATTGCTTTTGAATGCTGCCTTTCAGGTTGCCCATATCGGCAGACGATGCAGGAAACACACAACCATTGCTGTTTGATGGAGGAGGAGGAGGAGTGTTTGGGCCAACATTGTTTGGGGGAGGCGGGCGGTTATCTATTGCGCCACCACCAGTGCTAGATGATGAGTATGTAGTAGTGGTAGTAGTTTTAGTAGTGGTAGTAGTTGTGGTACCTGTACCATCCATACCTGCACCATCCATACCTGTCATGTTAATGCCAAGGTTCAAGTTCACGCTGCCACCCATACCGTCGTCAACTTTAATGCCGCCGCCGGTAGCGCCCATGTTCATGTCCATTTTAACGGTGTTGCCATCAGGGTCGGTAATGGTTTGGCTGGAGTTTACGCCCCTGTCGTTACCCACTACGTTTTGGTTTATGGTAGCTTTATCGCTACCTGAACCACCAGTTACATTTTGGTTAACAGTACCGGTGTTTCCACGGGTTGTGGTAGTTGTGGTTTGGTTGGTAGTGGTTTGCGTTGGCATAACGGTTGTGCTAAAGTCTGAGCCGTATTTGTCATCAGCATGGAAAGGTACAGTTTGTGCACTTGTTGGGCCGCCTTTGCTTTCAGAAAAGCTGCTTATGCGAACCACCATTTTGCCTTTTTTGTCTTTTTGAATGTTGTAAGTAGCATCAAAGTACTTGTCTTCAACATCCACTGTTTGAATGTTTTTGTCGATAGAAGGGATAGTGTTATCTACAAAAATAATTTTAGCACGGTAGTTAGGGTTGGTAAGGCCGGTAACTTTAACGTTAGCATCGGGCTTATCGTTTTGTTTAATGCCATCCATTATAACCCAGAATTTTTGGCCATCCTGAGAGAAGAAGGTAACGCTGGCAGACGGGCTTTGCGCGCTAACAGTAAGGGCGGCAAACGCGCACAGTATGAATGAAAATATTGTTTTCATGGGGTAAAGGTTTATATGTAGTTAATTCGATTTTGGGGTTGTGGTTTTTACACCTGGCTTGGTAGTGGCCGCTTTGGTGGTAGTGCCTGTTTTAGTGCTTGTGGGTTTGGTAGATGATTTTGTTGTGCCGGCAGGTTTGGTAGTGCTTTTTACAGGGGTTGTTGTAGGTGCTGTGCTACCACTTTTATCGGCAGGTGGTGTTACAGCGCCAGGTGTGTTACCTGTTCCAGAACCTGAAGCAGGCTTAACCAAATTGGGTACAACATAGCTTTGCGGAGCAAACGATATCTGGCGGCCATAGATTAGCTTTACATCAATCTTTTTATCTACCAGTGTAGATATGCCGTCGCAGATGTCTAACACCTTATCAGCCATATCATCGCCTTTGTTTTTGTAGGTGCAAATAAGTTTGCTGTAGTTGTTTACCGAAGTAAGCTCTAGCTGGCCACCAAAGGTAGGGTCGGCTTTAAGCTTGTTGCGTAGTTCGCGCAAATCGCGGAAAGTGCCCATTTCGTAAAAACGCAATTCAAACGGGGTGCCGTTGTTAACCCAATCGCCAATGTAAGATGTAAAGGTTAGCAAAAGGCTTTCTACACCATTGTCTATAGCTTCTTTAATAGAGGCACGGTTTATAGTAGCGGCATCGCCGGCAGTGCTCCAGCCGCTTTCCATAATAACGGTACCCAGTCCTTCGCCAGTGCAGTTATCGTAGGCTTTGGCTACAATATTGGTTTTAGTTTCGGTACGGGTACCAAAGGCGCCTTCGCGGGTGCTGGTGTTAATGTCTACCAGCTCAATAATAAACTGGGCATCTGCTTTAATACCAAGAGTTTGAACGTACTGGATTCCGGTATCACCTTCTTCCATAATATTCATGGCCTCTTTTTTCAGTTTCTCGTAACGGGTTTTATCAATGTAGCGGTATTTTTTAGCTGCCAGGGCAGAGTTTATAGCATCAACGGCAAAGTCGTAGTTGGCTTTGTCCGCCTTGGCTTTAGCCTCATTTGGTACAGCCATAAAGCGCACGCCGCCTATGGTTTTTGCCAATAGTTGAAAATCGGCTTTAACAGGGTCTAACGACACGGTAGCATTAACGGTAACCTCAAAACGGTCGCGCAGGGGTACCTCTTTGGTAACACTGTATTTAGAGATGTATCCTTCGGTATTGGTAGAGATAGCATCTGATACCAGAATGAAGTTTTCTACGGTACTCTGCGATTTTAGAGAAACACCGGCAGCCTGGCTGATTGCGTTTCGTAGGGCATCCTGCAAAGCATCGGCTTTTGTAAGGCCAGAGCCTGTAGCATCTACCGTGCTAACGTTTTGAGCGTTTACACTAACGGCAGAAATAAGCAGCGAGCAAATAATTATAAGTTTGGGCAACAAGCGCATGGGTGTGATTATAGCAATATGTTCAACAATACTTTACCTACTTTACCGGCAACATCGGCAATTTTGCCCCAGTTGATTTTACCTTTTTTAGTGGTATCGGCAAGGGTAAGTTTGCCTGTGGCTTTATCCTGGATAAGTTCTATAATATCAGCACCTTTTTTAAACCCACTGGCATCCATAAGGTCTTTGCCAAGGTTTAGTATTTTAGGTATGTTGCCTGATTTTTCGTAGATTTTTGAGAAGTCTAACTGCACCTTGCCGTTTTCGTCAACTATTACAGGAAACATAGAGGCATCAAATGTTTTGCCGCCAATGTTAAAGGCAATGGGTTTAGAACCATCAATAACCTGCTCTCCTGCAACAGCGTTTACCACGTCAGCGGCATCTTCTACAAGGCCCGATGATTTGCGTGCGTTGGCTAAGCTGGTAGGGGTAAAGCCTGCGGCTACACCATTTGTTTTATCGTATAAAGGCATACGTAGGGTAACGGTAATGACACCATTTTCTTCGCGCGATGAGCCAAATTGTTTAGCGCCTTTTACCACCCCTTCAACGCGGGTATAAACATAGTCGCCGGTGGTAATCATATCTTCAACAGTAGTTTCGCCAATTACGCTAACTCCTTTAACAATTTCTAACAGGTTACGCTGGGCTACTACAATAGCGCCGCGCTCAGCCATTAATTTAGCTTGTGCAGGGTTTTTAAAACGGTCGTTATCTATTACTGATGAGCCTTTAGCTTCCACGTACTCGTCGGTAAAGTTGATGCTGCCATTGGCTGTTTCCTGTACTACAGGTTTAGCATTAGCAATAAGTTCTTTAAACGGATTGTCGGCAGAAACAGCAGCGCTGGCTCCAGGTACAACACTGGTAGCAGGTTTGCCATCGTTGCCTTTGCCGGCATTGCCCGGCTTGCTGCTGGTTGGGATAGCTACTTTTGAAGTGTCGGATGTTGCAGAGGTACTTGCGGTAGTTCCTTTGCCACCTTTAGCCGAGGTAGCACTTTTTTTAGTGCCCCCTTTTTTGGTGGTGGCAGGTTTAGCCGTTTTGCCGGTTTGTGCAATAGCTGAAGTACTAAGTACAAATACAGCTAATATACTTGCGAGAATAAATTTGGTTTTCATAAACAGTTTTTTTTCAAAATGGCATTTGCAACCACCGTGCCAAACTTTTTAAAGTATTGATTTGTAGCATTTTGCCTATGTGCGGCCAATTTTGTACCAAAAATAAGACTTTAATCTAATAAATGCTTACCCTGATTTAAATAGTTACTTTACAACGTTTAGTTTTTTAACCAAAAGGCCTTCGGGGGTTTCAATAGAAACAAAGTAAAGCCCTGCCGCAAGTTGGGTTGTATTTAGGTTGATGGTTTGGTTGCCTTGCAATAGTTTACCCGCATAGCCAGCCTGTTGTTTTTTACCATCAACAGAAAGAATTGTAATGTTAACGGGCTGTGCTTTTTTCAAATCCAGCTGCAGGGTAACCACATCGTTTGCCGGATTTGGGAATATATTTTTAAGGGCAAGCGAGGTGGGTATCTCTTCTACACCACCAACATAGTCGCCTTTTATATAAACCCTGTAAATGGTATCGTTGGCTGATGAGATGGCATTATTTGGTGCGGTGCCACGTATGCCGCCAAAGAAATAGCCTATAAATTTGCGGGGCTCTGATTGGCTAAAGGGTAAACCTACCCTGCTAAAAGCACCATGGGTAGTATCTACATTATTGCCCATAATAAATACAGCGTTAGTACCCAGTAAACCTGGCATGGGATTATTGTATTGATATTCTTCCCAACCAGATGTACCAAAAGGCTGAGTAGGGCCATTAGCATTAAAATACAAGTGGCTTATGGTATTTACAAACGGTACTAAAGAATCATACTGGTTAAGGTTATTATGTGTGCCCATTCCGCCTAACAGCACAACGCTGCTTATACCAGAATTTAACCAATCATCATATACCGTAAAATTGGCCGATGTGTATTGGTTGTATCGTTGATTAAAGTTTGAAAATACTTGTGTGTTTTGCCCATCATAGTAAATAGGTTCGGTATAGGGTAGGTTTTGGTTCTTTTTGAAAACACCACTTAATATGGCAAGTTTATCCCCTTCGTCAAACTCCAGTTTAACCACATTTAAATCGCGGCGGTGGAAGTTATTAGTATCAACCACCTCGCTTTGGTTAATTGGTGCAAAAGGGCCGCTGGGCTCTATATCTACAATAGTAAATGAGCGTATGGCATTGGTGTAGGTTTGGGTAAATTGCCCGTTGTTTTGGTCAGAGTAGCGGCCTTCAAACTTATGCCCGCCAACAAGGTAAAAAGTGTCGTTAATCTCTTCTAATTCCCCGCCGGCAACAGCCATAGTGCTATCAATATAAAACCCTAAATGCTGACTAATACTGTCGCCTGTTTCTACCGCTGTTATAATACCCGGAACATCCACCGATATAAGGTACGGAAAGGTGGCAAACATAGCATTGGTGCTATCCCAACCATAACCACCTACAATATAAAGCCTGTCGCCCTTTTGCAAAAACTGCATGTTGGTAGAGCGCAATGGGTCGGCATGGGCGGTTGACAGTTGGTTTAGCGATGCGCTGGACCATTGCCAGTCGGTAGTATCAATTACAATTATGTTGTTGTTTGAATATTCAGTTTCGAAGTTACTGTTGCTGTTTAGCCCGTGCAAACCGTTGGTACGCCCGCCAATCAGCAGCCATTTGCTACCATAAGTTGCATAGGCAAAAGAGTGGTAACCGGGCACGGTTTCGCCAATAATGGGTTCAAACTCTACATGGAAATACCATGGAGAGATAATATCTGCAGGGTTTTGCGGTACATTGGGCTGTTGTGCCTGCATACTATTAAAACTTAGCAGCAATATGAAAAAAATGGCGATAGTGTATCGTAACAGCATATAAGTATGATTATCAACAACAAAGTTAAGTTAAACACATTTAGATTAAAAGGCATATTTTAGCTAAAAGTCTATATTTGCCATAAATGCATGAGAATGAACGTCCGCAACATATATATTACCACCCTAATGTTTATCAGCATTGTTGCCAATGCACAGCAACTGGGTGTTAAGTGGGGCGATAGTTATAAGAATAAAAAGAACAGCTACATAACCAAAATTGTTGGTCAGGACAACGACAGTTACTACGCTTTCCGCTACAGCGGCGGCTATGTGTTTTCATACATACCGCATATATGGCTTGATAAATATTCGGGTTTCTCGCTACAGCAAGAGTTCTCTCACCCTATGGATATACCCACCCGTGCGGGCGAGGAGGTTTCTATAGAAGATATGTTGCAGATAAAGGGCAACTTTATTTTGCTAACCAGCTTTTTTAACCGCGATGCCAGCAAAAAATCTGTATTTGCCTACAGTGTAGACACCGCCGGTAAGGTATATACCAAAAACAGCCGCGAGGTTGACTTTATCCCATCAGAAACACGCCGCGACAACCGCAGGGAACATGTAGCCCTTTCGGCAGACAGCTCTGCCCTGTTTTTTTACCATACCGAGTATGATACCAAAACCGATAACGAGCGCCTGGTGTGCCGTTTGGTTGATGGTGCCGATTTTAAAGAACTCTTTTTTAAATCGATAGATATACCCTACAAAAAAGAGCAGGTAAACATTATCAATGGTATTAGCGATGTGGAGGGCAACTTTTTTGTACTACTAAAAATTAATGCTCTTGAAAAAGGCCTGTTTTTTAAAGAGAAGTACAGCTCATCGTACCTACTGCTTTCTATTGCTGCCGATGGCAAGGTGCGTGAGTACGACCTTTCATTAGGTACTAAAAGCATATCAGAAATACTGCTGAAACGATCTGGCGATGGCAACATTCTGGTAGCGGGCTTTTACTCTAACCTGGCAAAGTCGGAAGACGATGTGGCGGGTAGTTTCTACATCCGTATTGATGGTAAAACTGGCGATATAAGCAGCAAAGGTGTTAAAGACTTTGACAAAGACTTTCTTAGCCTGTTTATGAGCCAGAATAAGGTAGACAAAGGCCGCGAGCTATACAAATACAAGCTAAACGACTTTATACTGCGCGACGACCAGGGCGCCATACTTATTGCCGAACAAACCTACGAAGATGTTATCTGCTTTTACGATATGCGCACCGGCCTACAAACCTGCAATACGCATTTCTACTACAACGACATTATCATCATCAACATAAACCCCGATGGCACGGTGGCATGGGTGCGCAAGGTACCTAAGCAGCAGGAAACCATTAATGATGATGGCCTGTTTTCATCGTACCTTATGTATAAGCGCGACCAAACCATTTACCTGCTGTTTAACGATGATATACGCAACTTTACCCAGCAATCAATGCCTTTTGGCACCTTCGATGCAGAGCCCTATAACATGACCGCCCCCCACAAGGCCCAGGTGGCTATGGTTACAATAGACTCTAAAGGGAATGTTGTTAAAAAGCCCTTCTTCAGTTCTAAAGACAATAAAATCATCATCCGCCCCAGCTTATCGTACAAAACCAATAACGATGTTACCGTTATTTATGGCGAGTATGGTAACCGTTTCCGCCTGGGCAAGCTTATCTACAATGCCGAACCTGACAGTATAAAAACCGAATAGGTAACCTTCCCCTTTTTACAATGGCCATATTTAATTAGCTTTGCGGGTATATGAAGCCACAGAACAACGCGCTTTTAGCTGCCATAGCCTTATTTACCGTTACCGCCATATTGCAGGCCCTAAAAATGTGGGCCGGGGTAAACCTCCTGCCCGACCTTATGCTGGCCACCCGGGTGCTTTTTGCCCTGTCGGTGTTGTACTACGCGTATAGCATCAAGTCGCTAAGTACCTTTATTTTCGCGGCAATGATAGCTGGTATACTGGCAGGTTTGTACATACCCAAAGGCATAGCTGTTGAGTTTAAAATAATGAGCGATGTCTTTTTAAAGCTCATCAAAACTATCATTGCACCGCTATTGTTTGGCACACTGGTAGTGGGTATTGCAGGCCACTCTGATATTAAGCAGGTGGGCCGTATGGGGTGGAAATCGCTATTATATTTCGAAATTGTTACCACCTTTGCACTTGTTATAGGCCTTATAGCAATCAACATTAGCCAGGCGGGTGTAGGCTTAGAAAACCTTGCTGTAAATACCGAGGCTATAAAAGTGGCCAAGCCCCTTACCTGGCAGGAGACCATCCTCCACATATTCCCCAAAAACATTGCCGATGCTGTTGCCACCGGCGAGGTGCTGCAGGTGGTAATCTTCAGCGTACTGTTTGGCATTGGCCTGGCCATGCTTAGCAGAGAAAAGCGCAAGCCAATGATTGACTTTGCCGAAAGCCTTACCGAAGCCATGTTTAAGTTTACCAACATAGTAATGTACTTTGCGCCATTCGCCGTGTTTGGTGCTTTATCGTACACCCTGGCTATGTATGGTATCGATGTGTTTGGCAACCTCATCAAACTGCTGGTAACCCTCTATGTAGCACTTATAGCCTTTATCATAGTGGTGTTAATACCTATTATGCTTATAACCCGCATCCCGGTTATCAAGTTCTTCAAAGCCGTGCGCGAGCCTGCTACCCTGGCTTTTGCCACTGCCAGTTCAGAGAGCGCCCTGCCCATAGCCATGGAGCGTATGGTAGAGTTTGGTGTGCCTAAAAAGATTGTAGCCTTTGTAATGCCTACGGGCTATAGCTTTAACCTGGATGGTACCACGCTGTACCTGTCGCTGGCGGCTATGTTTGTGGCCCAGGCATCGGGCGTGCATTTAGACATAAGCCAGCAGGTGCTTATAGTATTTACGTTGATGCTTACCAGCAAAGGCGTTGCGGGCGTGCCAAGGGCATCGTTTGTAATACTGTTAGCCACCGTTTCATCATTCTCCTATTTAGGCCTTAAAGAAGACCGTGCTTACCTTATACTGGGTATTGATGCTTTTATGGACATGGCCCGTACAGCCATAAACGTATTTGGCAACTGCTTAGCATCTGCCGTGGTAGCCCGTTGGGAAGGTGAACTTAACACTAACACCCCCGACCCGCAGCCGACGCTTTAGGATTGTTTTCAAACTCCTGTACTCCTTCTGGCGGTAGTAAATGCACTCAATTCTGCGCATTTGTCATCCCGTACTTGATATGGGATCTCCTAATTCACCATAACCCCCACCGTTGTAACAAATTTTAACGTTTTTGCCTAACTAAATCCCCTCTTGAGAGGGGTGCCAAGCGTAGCGCAGGCGGGGTGTGTCCTTTTGTATGAACAGCCTACTGTTGTAGCAAAATTTCATAAAATGAACCTGGTTTAAAATTGTGCATTGACCATTCTACATTGACAATTGAAAATACCTTTAGGCAACCTGCCGTAGCAAATCGCCTAAAAATATCAAACTTATCATAACCGTTTAGCTACTGACCAATGAATGGCCCATTGTTTTAAGCTTGTCCTCTTACTAAACTGTTTATCTTAAATTTCTTTTAATCCATTCT
>CAMBQF010000072.1 GCA_945869825.1 Chitinophaga pinensis
ATTGAAACGCAGTTTTATGATGATTACACAGGCCGTAACGTGCTTGGTTTTGTAAAGGGAACGGAAGTGCCCGATAGTTTTATTGTCTTTTCAGCTCACTACGACCATCTGGGTATTATGGGCACCGAAGCTATATTTACCGGGGCTAATGATAATGCCAGCGGCTGTTCTATGATGCTGTCGTTAGCAAAGCACTATGCCGCGCACCCTGCCAAATACAGTATGGCATTTATTGGCTGGGGCGGCGAGGAGCTAGGCCTGCTGGGTTCTTTTAACTATGTAGAGCACCCCGTTTTTCCGCTGGGGAAGATTAAGTTTATGGTAAACGTAGACATTATGGGCACGGGCGATGATGGCATTACGGTGGTAAACGGCACAGGCTATAAACCGCGGTTCGACTCGATGGTGGCCATTAACAAAAAACTGAACCTGCTGAAAGAAGTGAAGATACGCAACAACGCCGCCAACAGCGACCATTACCCGTTTGTAGAAAAAGGGGTGCCTGCCTTTTTTATCTACACCCTAGGCGGCATAAAAGCCTACCACGATATTTACGATAAGCGCGAAACCCTTCCTATGACTAAGTTTAAGGAGGTGTATATACTGCTTACTGAGTTTGTAAAGACGTTTTAGGGGTAATTATGAATTATGTATGCGTTATTTTCGGAAGATGTATTTAAAGTATGTGATGATTCCGCCGTGGCAGGTGTTTAGCGCAGCGTCACCTGCCACAAGCAACTATCATATTACATCAAAAACCGTTTCCTAACGTCGGGCGAGGGTATCATACACTCATCTTTTTGGCCAAACCAGCGGTAGCGGTTGCGGGCAATAATATCGTACCCCCAGTTGCGCAAAAATGCGGGGAATATATACAGCACGCCCAACAATGGCCATGCACCGCGTAGGTAGCGCGTAAGGTACAATGCCGCCGATGCTTTGGTGTATACCTTGCCGTTGGCGTATACCATTAGCGAGTCGGGTATGGGGTTGTTGCCAAAGGTGGATTTAACAGCGTCGCCAGCTTCAGATTGTAAAGCGGCAAAGGTTAGCACAGGGCGCTTTTCTTTTTTAAGCACAAACTTTACCCAGTAGTTGCAAAGGTTGCAAACACCATCGTAAAACAATATGGGTTGGTGTTGCTGTAGCTGGGCTATTGTCATGTTTATTTGGTAGCAGGGGCAGGGGTGCCGCCTTCTTTTTTGTAAAGCTCGTTAAGCTTATTTATAACATCTTTGGTAACATTTAGTTTACTGTCGCCATATAGTATAGGGCCACCTGTAGCCCTAGATGTTTGAATAACATACGTATGCCCGTTTGCCTTAGCGTAGTCTTTTATAAAGCTTTCTACCTTGGTAAACAAACCCTCTTGCAAGCCTTGCGCATCAACCCCAAACTGCGATTGTAGTTTGTAGGCAAGGTTTTCGCCATCAATCTGCATGTTTTTAATATCGTTTTCAGCTTTTTGCGCTTCGCTAGGGGTTAGGTAAGCGGCTTTATTTTGGTATTCCCTGTATTTATTTTCAAGGGCAGTTTGTTTGCCTTTAATGGTGTTCTCCATAGCGGTCTTTTTAGCCAACAGGTCGGCTTGCACCTTCTTGCTATATTCATAATCAGCCATAAGAGAGTCGGTATCCACATACACAATAGCTTTGCCTTTAGCGTTTACCACAGTGGTATCAGCAGCCATATCTACAGTTTCAGCACCTGTTTTCGGGGCTGAAAAATGCAGGTAAAACAACACGCCAACAGCAACTACCAAAACACCATTTAATATTAACGACAGGTTTTTCATTCTTCTTATTTGTGAGTTTATTAGTTGCGCAAAAATAGGGTAAAGTACAATATCACTAAATCTAATTTCAAATTAATAAAAAACCTTTGCTTGTTGCCTTGCCATTTGCTATGTTTGCCAAATGCGTTTTTTCGGGGTATACATTCTTGCTTTTATTACCGCCCTTTTGGGGTTTGGCAGCCTGATGCCCTCCTGCAAAACGCCCAAACCAGCCGTAACCACCGTGGCAACAGCCGATACTTTTAACACTTTTACCCTTGATAAATTTTTTGCCTACCCCGTAACCGACCGTAAGCCATTGTTTTTAGACAGCGGCAACCCCCAGGGCGACTCGCTTACCTTCCAAAGGCGCATACAACATTGGTACTTATTGTATAATACCGAAGAATACAAAAAAATATACGGAGCGTTGCCCAAATTTTACCCAGGCAATGTAACATTGGATGAATATAAATTAAACCCGCCACGCGTTCCTGATGAATATAACAGGATAATGTTTGGATATAATTGACGAATACTATATTTTTATACAGTTTATTTTTAATAACGCCTATGAAAAATTTATACAGACTAATTAAACCACTTACGTTATTGGTTTTATTGGCTATTGGTTTTGCTGCAAACGCGCAGCAGGTAAGCAACGGTCCCGTAAACCTACAAATCAGGGCCGACGCCTTTTGGAAAGGCAATTATGACGACGTACTTGACAACACCGAAGAGCGAAACAAAGTATGGTTTAGGGATGCTGCCAACCTTGACGGCGCCGACTGGGTAGGCGGTACCTGCTTCCAGTGGATAGGCCCATCGAGTGGTGGTGGTTTTCCATTATGGTCGGGCCCTACAAACTTTGGTCCGTCTCTAAACTTCACTTATGGTGTGAACGTACCGCAGTTTTTTCAAGTTCAGTTAGAGGGTTGGGAAGAAGACTCTGGAAACGATTGCGCTTATGACTGTGGAACCGTTTTAGGTATTTGTTTTGATAATGATGACAACCATTGCGGCCCCCAACAAGTAGGCGGTAATATTGATTTCCGCAACCAGGGCCCACCCTGCGTTTGGAACCAATCAGAAATTGTAGGCCAGGGCGGTGGCAACTGCAGTAACTATGGTGTTCGTTTTAGTAGCTACTACACCCCTGCTGTGCCAACTGTTTCAGGCCCCACTTCAGGTTGTGGTTCAGTAACGGTAACAGCTGCCGGTGCAACTTATGGCGGCTCATACAGTTGGTACAATGCACCTACAGGCGGCTCATTATTATTGGCTAACTCATCTAGCTATACAGTAAATACTCCTGGTACTTACACTGTTTATGCACAGGTAGACAATGCCTGTTCAAGCCTTGGACGTGGTGCTTACACCTTTACCGTAAACCCTGTACAAAGCGCTGCATATTCTTACAGCGCGGCAAGCTATTGTAAAAACGGCACTGACCCATTGCCAGCCATTTCGGGCACACCGGGTGGTGCATTTACTTCATCGCCTGCAGGCTTATCAATAAACCCTGCAACAGGCCAGATAAACCTTGCTGGCAGCACTGCGGGTACTTACACAGTAACCTATACCACAACAGGCGCATGCCCTGGCACACAAAACCAAACAGTTACTATTGTAAATGCTGACAATGCTACATTTAGCTATTCAGGCCCAAGCTTATGCCAGGGCGCAGGTACTGTTACTCCGTTTATTGTGCTTAACGGTGGTACATTTAGCTCTAGCCCTGCAGGCTTATCTATTACCCCAAGCAATGGTGTGGTTAACTTAAATACATCTAACCCTGATACTTATACCATTACCTATACCACAACTGGCTCTTGCCCTGCAACATCAACCCAACAGTTAACCATTGCACCGTCAGAGAATGCTACATTTAGCTACACCAGCGCGGTATATTGCCAGGATGGTACCAACCCGCAACCAATTGTTACCGGTACGTCGGGTGGCACATTCAGCTCTACCCCCGCAGGTTTAACATTAAATAATTTAAACGGCACTATCACCTTAAACTCGAGCACCACAGGTATACCTTATACTATTACGTATACCACACCGGGTACCTGTTCAGCATCGCAAACATTTGGTGTTTCTATAGTTGATAACCCAACCGCTCCTGTTGCCGTATCGCCTGCCGATATTTGCGAGGGACAGCCTATACCACAGCTTAGTGCAGCTGGCACTGGCGGCACCATCAACTGGTACGATGCCGCTATTGGTGGTAGCTTGCTACAATCTAACAGCTCTATTTTTACCCCAACCATTACTACACCGGGTACTTATACTTACTATGCCGAAGAGGTTGGCCCTGCAACATGCGCCAGCACCCGCACACCTGTTAGTGTTGTTGTTAACGCTGTACCTGCGGCACCTGCGGTTGCACAACCAGCATCAATATGTATTGGCGACAACCCGCCAACACTTTCAGCATCGGGTACCAACGTACAGTTTAACTGGTACAACGCCGCTGTGGGTGGTTCATTATTACAAGGCAACAGCTCTAATTATGTTCCAACCATTAGTGCCCCCGGTACTTATACTTACTATGTAGAGGCTGTGGGTACAGGTAACTGCACCAGCAGCTTGCGCAGCGCTGTTACCTTGGTTGTAAACTCTTTGCCACTGGTTGCTATTGCTACCAGCGATTTTACTCTTTGTGCCAACGATAACCCTGTACCTATTTTTGGTTTCCCAGCGGGAGGCAACTTTAGCGGCGGCGGTGTGTTTGGCAGCTTGTTCGACCCTGCAAACGCTCCGTTAGGCACATCAAACGTAAGCTATATTTATACTGATGGCAATGGTTGCAGCAACACCCAATCGCAACAGTTTATAGTATATGATGTACCAGCCCCGCTTGTTACTACAAACGGTAGCACCGTACTATGTAATGGTGGCGATGTTACTCTTGATGCAGGCAGTGGCTATGTTAGCTACAACTGGGCACCAAGTAATGAAAACACCCAAACCATTACTGTAAGCACCAGTGGCTTATATACTGTTACTGTAGTTAGCACAGACGGCTGCGTTGGTGTAGGTTCTAACCCTGTTACCGTTTCTTTAGTACCTGATACATTTGTTGCCGCCCCTATTATTGGCGATGTTGCTACCTTCTGTTTAGGTACAAGCATAAACACTACCCTTGATGCAGGCGAAGGTTACACCAGCTATACCTGGAACCCTGGCAGCGTACCAACACAAACACTTAACGTTACCGCACCGGGTACTTATGTAATTACCGTGCAGAATGCTTTAGGTTGTGTGTTTGTTGATTCTGTTGATGTTGGTTTCTCTACCGTTAGCGCCGATATCATTGCTAATGGCCCACTATTATTCTGCTTAGGCGATAGCGTTAACCTTACCGTTAACCCGGCATATTCTTACTTATGGAGCAGCGGATCAACCACTCAGGATATTCAAGTAACCCAGGCTGGTACTTACGCGGTTCTTGTTGAAGATGAGTTTGGTTGCCAGGCAACAGATACTGTTGAGGTAGCAGTTGATTTTCCACCGGTGGCCGACTTTAACTACGGACAGTTGAGCAACTCGTTAGATATGAACTTCTACGATTTCTCTATGAACGGAGCAACTTACAGCTGGAACTTTGGCGATAATAGCAGCGGAAGCACTGTGCCAAACCCAACACATAGTTTCCCTAACCCTGGCGATTATACTGTTACACTTACTGTAACAAACAGCTGCGGCGAAGATACTTATACCCTTGTAGTACCGGTTAAAACCGTTGGTTTACCTGAACTTGATATTGAGAAATTTACTGTGTACCCTAACCCAACCGATGGTGTGCTACAGGTACGTTTTAACTCAACCGCAAGCCAGTCTATCAACATCAGGGTTATGAATATGGTAGGCCAGCAATTGTTTGGCGATGCCGTAAATAACTTTAGCGGTGCGTTCCAAAAATCGTACGACTTAAGCTTACTACCATCGGGTGTGTACTTATTCCAGATAGCTACTGAAAAAGGCTCTCGTACCGAAAGGGTAATCGTTCAACGATAAGCTTAATACAATAATATTGGCAAAGTCCCCGTCTTATATAGGCGGGGACTTTTGTTTTCTAATACCTTTGTAGTTAATGAATAAGTTTAAAAGGTTGTTTGCCTATACCCGCCCATACAGCAAGTATGTGGCGTTGAATATAGTGTTCAACATCTTTTCGGTAATATTTGGGCTGTTTACCATTGCAATGGTAATACCCTTTTTGCGCCTTATTTTTAAGCTGGAAGATGCTACCGTAGTTACTGCCCCGGCAGCTACGGGCATGCAAAGTGCCAAAGAGTATTTTTATGGGCAGTTGGGCGGTTTTATAAACTTGTATGGGCAACAATACGCCCTGCTAATGCTCTGCGTTGGCATAGTAATACTCTTCTTCTTAAAAAACCTATTCCGCTACCTGGCCATGTATTTTTTGGCCCCGGTGCGCAATGGCGTAGTGTCTGACCTTAGGCAGAAAGTATACAACAAGATTTTAGGCCTGCCGCTGGGCTATTTTTCTGATGAGCGTAAGGGTGATATCATGTCGCGCACAACGAGCGATGTAGCCGAGGTAGAATGGTCGATAATGAGTGGGCTCGAGATGGTATACCGCGAGCCGCTGAGCATTATCATCACCCTGGGTATGCTGTACTTTGTAAGCCCTGAGTTGACCATAACATCGCTGGTGCTGTTGCCAATAGCCGGTTTGCTTATAGGCAGGCTGGGTAAATCGCTAAAAAAATCATCAAGCCTTGGGCAGCATAAGCTGGGCGAGATACTAAGCCTGATTGACGAAACACTGGGTGGCCTGCGTATTATAAAAGGCTTTACGGCTGAGGGGCAAATGAAGGATAAGTTTAAGGCCGAGAACAACAGCTTTACCCGCCTGCAAAATACCATTTACCGCCGCCGCGATTTAGCATCGCCCCTTAGCGAGTTTTTGGGCACTACCGTTATGGTGATACTGATATGGGTAGGGGGGAGCCTTATTTTATCGGGTAACAAAAAACTTAACCCCGAAGAGTTTATATTCTTTATAGCGCTATTCTCTCAAATACTAAACCCCGCCAAAGCCCTAACATCGGCATGGTACAACCTGCAAAAGGGCTTTGCATCGTTAGACAGGATAGACCATATACTGGATGCGGAAGATACGGTGGCTGAAAAAGCTAATGCTGCTGCTATACCTGCATTTGAGCATGCCATAGAGTATAAAAACCTAAGCTTTAAGTACAACACTAAAAACGTGTTGCACAACATCAACCTAACCATAGAAAAAGGCAAGACCATAGCGTTGGTTGGCCCATCAGGCGCAGGTAAAACCACCCTGGCCGATTTGCTGCCCCGCTTTTACGATTGTACCGAAGGCGCACTGCTGATTGATGGCAAGAATGTAAAAGACCTTGGCATACAGTCGCTAAGGGGGCTAATAGGCGTTGTGTCGCAAGATACAGTACTGTTTAATGATAGTGTAGCCAACAACATATTACTGGGCAAACAGGGCGCTACTGTGGCCGAAATTGAAGAAGCAGGGCGCATAGCCAATGCCCACGAGTTTATAGCTAAACTTGATGGGGGCTATAATTACAATATTGGCGACAGGGGCACCAAGCTATCGGGTGGGCAAAGGCAGCGCCTAAGCATAGCGCGGGCTGTTCTTAAAAATCCGCCAATACTGATATTGGATGAGGCTACATCGGCACTGGATACGGAAAGCGAAAAGCTGGTGCAGGACGCCTTAATGGTATTGATGAAAACCCGCACCTCTATTGTTATAGCGCACCGTTTATCAACCATACAAAATGCCGATGAGATAGTGGTGCTTAATGATGGTGAAATAGCGGAACGCGGAACCCATAATGAGTTAATTAACAAAGGCGGTTTATATAAACGCTTGTGCGATTTGCAGGCTTTTCATTGATTTTTCTACATTTGCCTCAGAAATACCATATTAATATATAACGAAAAAATGAAAAAAGTAATCATTACCCTTATTGCCTCTGTTACCGCGGTTGGCTTTGCCATGGCGCAAAACCCTGCTAACGCAGGGTTTGAAAACTGGACCAGCTCTGGTACTTTTGAAGACCCAGATAACTGGGGTACGTTAAATTTTGCGTCGGCGTTTGTTATGGGTTTCCCGATAACGGCTGAAAAAACAACCGATGTACATGGCGGAACGTATGCTCTTAAACTTACTACCCAGCCAAGCACTGAAGACTTAAGCTCATTCGGTTTTCCTTACGACACAGTGCCAGGTATGCTTTTATCAGGCAACTTAGGCACAAGTAATTTCGGTTTTCCTTTTACCCAGCGCCCTTCTGCAGTTAATTTTTGGTACAAGTACACTTCAGTTGATGGTGACTCTGCTGGTTTCCTTTTCAACCTGACCCGCTGGGATTCTGGTACAAATACCCAGGTAACTGTTGGCCAGGGATTAGCATCTATTAACGCTACCGTTGGCACCTACACCTTAGGCGACTTAACAATTAACTATCTTGATAATGGCAACCCAGATACTGTGACTATTATCGCTTTTTCAAGTTTTAATGCCCTTTCATTGTTAGGTAACCAAATACCTACGCACCCGCCAATTCCGGGCAGTACCTTATTTCTTGACGATATCAGCGTTTTAACTACTGCTGTTGATGAAAACGAAGCGGGTAAGTTTGACTTTAAGATGTTCCCAAACCCGGTAAGCAACGAGCTTTCTATTATTTGCAACGGTCACCAGTTTGTTAACAACCCTGTAAGTGTTGAGTTTTATGATATGACAGGCCGCCGCGTACAGTCTTTTAACGTAACCCAAATGATTTCTAAGGCTGATGTTTCAGGCTTGGCATCAGGCATGTACATATACTCAGTTAAAAACGGCAACACTGTAATGCGCACTGGTAAATTTACCGTAGCTAAATAATTTAGCTGTAACAATACTATTAAAAGCTTAAAAGGCGGCCTTGGTACAAACAAGACCGCCTTTTTTATTATATTTGCCTGTATACACTCATTATCTAACAAACAAAAATGAAAAAGTTTTTACTTTCAGTTGGTGCCTTACTTGCCGCTTTTGCTACCAATGCTCAAGTTGTAATTACGCAGGCCGATTTTGCCGTAGTTGGCGATGTGGTTAATATTGGTCGCGATACCGTATTGCCTACCCTTAACCTTGGCGCTGCCGCAGCAGGCCAAACATGGGTTTTTAGCGACCTTACCGTTGATGAGGTTGAAACCCTTAACTTTATTGACCCTGCTACTTTGCCCGATGCTGCTGCTTTCCCATCGGCAAACATATCGTTCCCACAATTGGGTGCCGATGCTTACGTTAACAAAACAGCTAACGCTGTTACTATTTTAGGTATTGCCGGCAACCTGCAAGGTGCCCCTTTCCCTATTGTAGCCGATTTTAACCCTACACAAGACATTGTCCGTTTCCCTGCACAAATAGGCCTTACCTATAGCGATACTTCGCAAATTGACGAGTCGATAGATATTGCTGCTTTTGGCCAGGGCTTTGTAGATTCTGCCCGTGTTAAACGCACGTTCTACACCACCCATAACTTTGATGCTGATGGTTCTTTAACTATTCCATTAGGTACTTACCAGGTGGTACGCGACAAAGTTGACGAAACTACTGTAGATAGCGTTTGGGTATACGCGGCCAACGCTAACATTGCTTTTGGTATACAACAAGGCTGGCAGTTATTGCCTGCTATTGTAGCTGGTTTTGTTGGTTTAGATGGTGCTGTTACCGTTTCTACAACCCGCAACTACCGCTTTTTTGGCACCAACGCTAAATACTATGTAGCCGATATTAGCACTGATGCTAATAACAACCCTGTATCTATGCGTTACCAGGCCGACCCTGCAACCTTAGGTACTAAAGAAGATGTGTACAGCAACCAAAACGTACAATTATTCCCTAACCCTGCCAGCGGTTTAGTAAACGTATTTGTAAAAGACCTTAAAGGCGAAGCTAACCTTACTATTTTTGATGCTACAGGTCGCAACGTAAGCGCTAACATGCTTACTGCTAACCAAAACACCATTAGCATTAGCGGCTTAACAGCCGGTATGTATATTTACCGCGTAGCTAACGAGCAAGGTGCCGTTATTAAAACCGGCAAATTGATGATTGCTGAATAGTTAATAGTTGACTGTTCGCAGTTGATAGTATAATATTTAAAATCCCTTCGGTCTTTGGCTGAGGGGATTTTTGTTTAAGTGGGAATTATCCCCTCTTGAGAGGGGTGTCAAAGCTATGCTTTGACGGGGTGTGTAGTTCGAAGCTACCTGCTTACCACTACCCGCTGCCTGCTTAGTACCTTATCACCAGCAGTAATAACAAAAATGTACATACCGTTGCCTAACTCTGCAATAGGTATTTGGGTTGATGTTATAGGCTTTTGCGCAACCAGTTGGCCTGTTAAGTTATATATACTTAGCCGGCTATTAATTTGATTTGGTGGAAGAGTAATACTCATAAAATTGTTGGCTGTGGGTTTTAATTCTCCCCCTAAAGTAGGGGGAGTACCCGCAGGGGGAGGGGGTATAATGTTAAGCTTGTTTAAATTCTTGCTTTATGGCTTCTATAACAAAATCAAGGCTTTTAAATATTTCTGAATTTTCGAACCGGATTACTTTAATATCTAAAGATTCCAAAAAAGATGTCCTTTCATCATCATAAAGTTGACTACCAATATTATCATGTACACTTCCATCAAGCTCAATTACCAAACGCTCTTCAACACAATAAAAATCAACAATATAACTTCCTATACTATATTGTCTTCTAAACCTTCTACCATCTAATTGCTGCCGTTGGATGTTTTTCCATAGTAATGCTTCAGCCGGGGTAAGGTCATTACGTAGTTGCCTCCTGGTTTTTTTTGACGATGGTTTATTGTAGGTATAAGCCATGTGCCAAAATAAATAATTATTTGAAAATAAAACCTTCTACTTCTAATATGACGTGTCTAGTACTATAGCCAATACCCCCTCCCGGCTCCGCCGTACTCCCCCTACTTTAGGGGGAGAGGTAAAAAAACAAAACCCCCACCTCCCGAAGCATCGGGACTGGTGGGGGTTATAAATATGTAGTGTTAAAATCTACGAACAGTTAACTACCAACTAGTTAATAACCAGCTTGCGGGTAGATGTTTTACCTTCGATGATTACGTTAAGCATGTAAACGCCTGGGGCGAGGCCACCGTTGCTAAAGTTGCGGCTGTATTTGCCGGTAAAGCTTAGCACATCTTCGCTCCAGATAACACGGCCGGTAAGGTCGGTTACGTTAAGGCGCATGCTGTGTTGTTTCTTAGTTTCGAAGGTTAGGGTAAACGTACCGTTGCTAGGGTTAGGGTAAACCTGTATAGGCGCTTTAAGGTCGGTAATATCGTTTACGCTGGTAGCCAGGGTAACGCTAACTGTTGAAGTGGCGGTAGTAGTACAGCCATCAACAGTGTAGGTATAGGTAATGGTGTAAGGGCCACCAACGCCGGCAAGGGCAGGGTCGAAGGTGTTACCGCTAACGCCCGGGCCGCTGAAGGTGCCACCCGCAGGGGTACCAACAAGGGTAACAGGGGCATCAATATTCTCGTACGTAGTGCCTAAGCCGCTAATGGTAGGTATGGTACCTGAGCCAACGGTAACGGTAACAGGGGCTAAAGGAGTAATACAGGTGTTACCTTGTGCCTCAACTTCCCAATCGTAGTACCAGTAGTAGTATTGGTTGCCTGCCGATGAGTTTTTGATGCTAAGTATACCCGGAATTTGGTAAGGGTAGTTAACACCAGCGCTGTTGCGGTAAAGATTGCGTGTAGAGCCAAGGGCCAAACGGTAGTCGTTGCCCGATGGTACATCAAAGTTAAGTGTAATGCGGCTTGGGCCTGCAGGCAGGGTAACAATGGCAGAGTCTAAGGCTACACCGGCATAATCGCGCAGGTATACTTTGCGTTGGCCTGCACTGCCAGCATTTACCAATACACTTTTCAGAGTAAAAGGGCTAACGGCGTCAAAAATAAGGTATTGGTCAGAAGTGCTTAAGCCGTTACCGCCAAAGTCTTCGTTATGTGGCTCGGTAAAGTAGGTGCTGTTAGGCAGCGGTGTTACATCGCGCACATAGTAAGTAGTAGTGCCATTTAAAAATGGGGTGGTAAGTGTGCCTGTACCCACAAGGTTGGTAGCATTCTCATCATCATACCACTCAAAAGTAGGGTCGCCGGGTAGTGTAGCGCTGCCCGGAGCGCAAAGGGTTTGACCTTCAACTACAGGTGCAGAACCAGCCTGGCCAACAGTAACACTAAAAACCTGCGATGTAGCAGTGCCACAGTAGTTAGTAACGGTAACGGTATAGTCGCCGGCATCTTTTACATAAATGCTTTGGGTAGTATCGCCTGTGCTCCATATCATTTCAGAACCTGCGTTGCATGAAAGTAAAATGCTATCGCCGGTACAAATATTTGCAGGTTTATCTGATGTAATAGAGGCAAAAGCACCTGTGCCCGGTGCACTTTGTTGGGTTAATGTAATAGGTATGGCTGTCCAGTTATTATCTTCGTTAGTTTCTAAAAAATAATTGCGGGGGTCAACCTCAACAACAATCCAGTAATCGCCATTACAAACATTGGGGGGGATGTTAATCCACATCATGTCCAGGTTTTTGTAATAAACATCAGTCCAGCCCGAAGAAATACCTTGTTCAACCGGAGAACAGTTGTACTGGCCGCCACCTAAACCATAGTTTGGAAAGTTGCTGTTGCTGTTAAGGGCTGTTCCTTGGTTGTAAACAGTATTATCTGTACGGCAATGGCCGTTTGCGCTGTTGTTGCTGCAAGCGTAATAATCCATTAAACAAAAGCCCATTTTAGAGCCCCTGCCTACTAAAGGCCATTTGCGTGGGTCTGGTTCTTGTGGGTCTTTAATACGTAGGGTGTAGTACGACCAGTCGTCCACGTGGTTGTGGCCGTGGGTAGGGTGGTAGGTCATACTGCCCGACCAACGGTCGGTATACGTCATAGTATTACCATTTTTGTGATAAATACGCTGGGTAATAAGGTTACGCGGTGGTGTACCATCTGGGCAGTTGCCTGGTGCAGATGAAGACTGGAATGTATCGGTACCGCAAACATACCAATTGCTACCACGCACTGTAAAAGAGCCATAGCCAACGTTAGGCGATGATACGGAGATGCGTAAGCGTCCATCATCGGGCCCCTGGCCGTTGTAGTTTGTGCCGGCACCCGTTTGCGGGTACTCATCACTATCAAGTAAGCCTTTCCACGATGCCTGAAGGTCGGGAAGTAAGTCACAGTTTGTTTGCCCCTGTGTGGCGCAAACACAGCCTGTGGCATTAGTAGTTGTACATTGGGCCGAAAGCCCGGCAACTCCAGCAAGGAGCGCAAGAACGGTAAAAATACGTTTCATAGATGTGTTAGGAATATCCAATACCAAAAGCTAAATGTAAGATTTTTTTTAAATACAAAACAAATATTTACTTATTTATAAAGTTTTTAATCAGGGCATTGGCTGCCTCTGCAGGTAGTAAACTGCCGTTTAATATGGCCTCTTTAATTTTTGGTAGTTTTTTGTTGATGAAAGTATCAGACTCAAAAGCAGTTAGCAAACTGTCAGCAAGTAGTTTTTCAAACCAATTAATAAGCTGTTGGTTTCGGCGGCGTTCAAAAAGGCCTTTGGAAACAAGCATTTTTTTATGGTTTGTTACCATGTTCCAAACGGCATCAATGCCCTTATGTTCAATAGCAGAACACACCTCTACCGGTGGTATCCACCCGGTATCGTCGGGCGGAAAGAGGTGCAGGGCGCGGGCAAAATCGGCACGTGCAATTCTGGCTTTTCCAAGGTTGTCGCCATCGGCTTTGTTTATGGCAACCCCATCGGCCATTTCCATAATGCCGCGCTTAATGCCCTGCAGCTCATCGCCGGCGCCGGCCAGCATCAGCAGTAAAAAAAAGTCGGCCATACTTTTTACTTCTGTCTCGCTTTGGCCTACGCCAACGGTTTCAATAAGTATAATATCATAGCCTGCGGCTTCGCATAGTATAATACACTCGCGGGTGCGGGCGGTAACACCCCCCAGGTTTCCGCTAGATGGTGATGGGCGTATAAAGGCATTGGCATTTGCCGACAGGGATTCCATACGTGTTTTGTCGCCCAAAATGCTGCCGCCGGTGCGGGTGCTGCTGGGGTCTACCGCCAGCACGGCTACTTTATGGCCCAGGCCTGTAAGGTAGGTGCCCAGGCTTTCTATAAACGTGCTTTTGCCCACTCCAGGTACGCCGGTAATACCTACACGTATTGATTTGCCAGCCAACGGCAGGCATAGTTTTAACACATCGGCTGCCAGTTTGCGGTGGGTGGGCAGGGTGCTTTCGCATAGGGTTATGGCTTTGCCCAGCAGCATGCGGTTGCCCGCGGCAATTCCGGTTGCAAATTCTGTAGCGCTATAATTGTCCTGTTTTTTCAATGGCTTAAAAGTAGAAAGAAAATAAACCCACTCCACTTTAGCAGGCAGATAAGAAATATGTCTTTCTTTTTGGAGAGGACATCATCCCTCCCCCCTGACGCTACGGTCAGGGGTACTCCCTCCAAAGGGAGATAAAATATGTTAAAACAAAAACCCCCTCTGCGCATTGCAGAAGGGGTTTTTAAAACTCCTTTAAAAGGGTAATGTAAGGTTATGCTTTTGGAGCATCGCCACGCATAGATATTACAGCACCTATTACCACACCAATACATGCGGCAACTATTACATACACGCCAATACCGGTTGTGCCTAGGCCGCCAACTTTTTCTTTGATTGTGCCAATACGCTCTATAATCCAGCCAAGGCTTAATAATGCAAATACAATGGCTGCAATGTTAGACCATTTTTTATTTACGAGGATAAATATGGCACATAACACACCAAATATTGTGGTTAGTAAACCAGGCGATCCTTTGCCGCTGCCCATAAAGCCTGTCATAGATTCTGACATGCCCATAAATTCAATCTTTATCCAAGGTAAAAAGGCACCTACAATCATTAAGACCGCGAATGCTAAACCAATCATTTTTTTGTTCATAGTAGCTGTTTTTTAATAGGTTAATACGGCGGTAAATGTAAAATTATTTTTTGCATTATATTTTATATTTTACTCTTAAATTAATA
>CAMBQF010000073.1 GCA_945869825.1 Chitinophaga pinensis
AATTTGAGCACCATTATCGGCAGCGTAACGTATACCGTTGGCAACGTCTTTATCGCGCTCGTCGCCATTAGGCACAACACGCACAGCCATAATGCTAACATTGTCAGCCACGCCTTTAATACCAATATCGTTTTTACGGTTAGCACCAATAATGCCGGCAACGTGCGTACCGTGGCTGGCATCAGCACCTTTAACATCGTTGTTTCCGTAGTTACGGTCGCTGCTGTCTTCGTAGTTATCGCCAACAATAGTACGTGGGTTAAAGTCTTTGTTTAAAGAGTATTCTACAAGGTCTTGGAAGTATTTGTAGTATTCTTTAATGTCGGCAGCAAAAGCGGCGTCGTCTTTAGCACCAAATACCGACATAAAACGTAGGTTGGCTAAAGCAGCTTTGATGTCTTTTTTGTCAGTTTTAAGGGTAGGTAGTTTATCAGCAGTAATAACGTCTAAATTAAATTCCTGCTTTACTAAAGCAATATCGGCATCAATGCTTTCGGCAATAGGTTTAATAAAGTTGTACTGGCCGCCCATGGTACTTTTCTTATCATCATACTCCTTTACGGCGCGGGTATAAATTTCAAAATCAGCTTTATCAGCAGGGGCAATATCAGCCGCTGCTTTGCCTTTAAATTTGCCATCAAATTTGTTAATCAAACGTACAAACTCATAAGTATCCTGGTCTACGTTTTTTCCGTCTTTGCCGCCAATAAAGTTCCAGCCGTGTACATCGTCAATGTAGCCGTTTTTATCGTCGTCAATACCGTTACCGGCAATCTCGCCTGGGTTGGTCCACATAACATCTTTCAGGTCTGGGTGTTCAGAGTCTACACCAGAGTCAATAACTGCTACAACCACTTTTACCGATGTTTTGTCGGCTAAAAGTTCTTTGTAAGCGCGTTCAACACTCATTCCCGGAACCTTATCCTGCTCGGGGTCTAAGTTAAACCAGTTATTTGGGGCTTTGTCTTCAACCACCGTGGCTACAGGGGCTTTAACTGAGTTTTGTGCGTTAAGCACAAAGCTGGCCGATGCTAAAAACATAGCGGCCGTAATTACATATTTACGCATAGTTTTAATGTTGTTCGAATTTTAAGAATTGCCAAATATAATAAATCTTTGTTTGCTTACAGAATATGGAATTTTACCAATAATAAGCTGTTCGCACTGTCCGTTATAGAACATGCTTGTATTACTAATTGACTATTGCCTAGTCTTCGTATATCCCGTTTTTTAGGGCATAGACTACTAACCCGGCAGAGCATACCTTACCTTTTCTATCTAATATTATCAAATCTTAATTAACGGTTTCACCCGTCAGTTTGGCAATGGCTTTAGATATACTCTCCATTAACCACATGGGGGTTGATGTAGCACCGCATATGCCAACAGAGTTTGCTCCATCAAACCATTCAGGTTGCAATTCTTCCGGGCCTTGGGCAAAATAGGTTTTTGGGTTAACCTCTTTACATACATCATGCAGAACCTTACCATTAGCGCTTTTTCTGCCGGCAACAAATACAATCACATCATGCTTTTCGGCAAAACGCATTAGCTGCGGCTCTCGGTTAGATACCTGACGGCAAAGCGTATCATTTGTCTCTAGCTGTACGGAGAAGTTTTCGGTATTGCCTTGTAATCTGCGGCGTATCTCGTTGGTAATCTCTTCAAAGCCTTTGGTACTTTGGGTAGTTTGAGAAAAAAAATGGATGGGTTTTGTATAATCTATTTTATCAAGGTCTTCCAAACCTGTTACTAAAATAGCTTTACCCTCTGCCTGGCCTATAAGGCCTTTAACTTCGGCATGGTTTTCTTTGCCATATATAACCAATTGGCCACCATCATCTTCACTATCTAAGAAGCCTTCGCGCACGCGGTGTTGTAGTTTAAGCACTACCGGGCACGATGCATCTATCAGGTCTATATTATTTTCAATGGCCGTTTTATAAGTTTCAGGTGGCTCGCCGTGCGCACGTATTAAAACACGGGTATTTTTAAGTTCCTTTAGGTCGTTATGGTCTATTATTTTTAGCCCCTTAGCCTGCAAACGCTCCACCTCCATATTGTTATGTACAATATCTCCAAGGCAATATAATTCGCCATGTTGGGCAAGCTGCTCCTCTGCCATTTGGATGGCGTACACCACTCCAAAGCAAAAACCCGATTGTGGATCTATTTCTATTTGCATAACTTTTATAACGAATAAAGACTAAAAGTGTTTTAGCTATTTTTTATAAAGATCAAGGTAAACAGGTAAGTGGTCGCTATATCCATCCAGGTATTTTGTACCCGCATAGGTGCGTTTGGTCCACATTCCGCTATTGCGGGTATCAGGTTCTAATAAAAAGTCAAACTCGGCAATATGTGCCGCATCAACTTTAGTATAAATACCTTTAGCTGCCAAAAAGCCAGATGATACAATTAGTTGGTCTAAAGTTCCCCATTCTCCTTTGTATTTATGTGTGCCTTTGCCTTCTTTTGCAAAACGGTCGGCCAGGTTATAAATATTATTTGGGGTAACAGCTACGTCGCTATTTAGGGCACCTAATGATTTTGTAACACTCTCGTCGGTAGGATGGTCATTTAAATCGCCCATGATAATAATTTGGGCATCTTTATTTGCCTTAAACAGGCTGTCTACAGCATGCCTTACAACACTGCCAGCAGCGGCGCGCCGGTGCCGTGTTTTTTCCTCGCCTTCGCTGCGCGATGGCCAATGGTTTACAAATACATGGACTGTTTCACCTCCTAAAGTACCTGATACATAAAGTATATCGCGGGTTTTGTCGGTAGGTTCTGTTGGGAAAATAACAGGCAGGGCATTTTTTGTTTTTACACTAAAAAGGTCTTTACGGTACAAAAGGGCTACGTCTATACCTCTTTCATCCGGCGATTCGAAATGAACAAATGCATATTTTTTATCAGCTAGAGTTGGGCTATTTATCAGATCTGTTAGTACGGCATCATTTTCTACCTCGCTAAAACCAATAATAACCGGGAAGTTGGCTTTTTCTATAACCTGGCCTATGTGGGCAATTTTGGTTTTATATTTTGGCGTATTCCAATCGCTTTTGCTACCAGGTAAAAACTCTGCGTCATCTTTCAAAGGGTCATCAATTGTATCAAACAGGTTTTCTACGTTATAAAACAAAATGCTGTTCCATGTAGAATTTGTTGCGGGCTTTTGTGCACAGGCATTTATAAAAATAAAGGATGCCAATATTATTGGTAAAAATTTAAAACTCATAGATACACGCATTTTGTTAAATTTGCTTTTCATGCAAAGATAAGACGCTTTGTCATAAAATGGTATATGTATAGTTTTTCAGCACTTGATATTATTTTAATGCCTGTTTACATTGTTATAATGTTGGCCATTGCGCGTAAAATAGTTCAAGATCATCCAAATGAACCTGCTTATGAGTATTTTATTAAAGGCTTATATCTGAAAATCATTGGTTCACTGGCCTTATGCTTCATTTATTTATTTTATTACCAAGGTGGAGATACCATTAATTATATGAGCGATGCCCGGGTGCTTATGCGGCTGGCAAGTAAAGATTTGGGTTCGTTTTTTGATATTTTGTTTAATGGGATTAATAAAGAAAAGTATTCTGTTTTTAATAATGAACTTGGGTTTCCACAATACTTTCATAATAAAACTGAAGAATGGCGTGTAATACGTTATACTGTACCCTTTTCAATTATGGGCTTGGGTTATTATATACCAACTTCTTTAATAGTAGCCTTTTTGTCATATCTGGGCAATTTCAGGTTGTTTGTGGTTTTTGTAAAAGAGTTTCCTGATATTTATAAAAAGCTGGCGTTGCCTTTACTTTTTATTCCTTCTGCCGCATTTTGGGGTGCGGGTATACTAAAAGATACATTTACATTTTCGGCAATAGGATGGTATACTTATGGGTTTTATATGGCTTTTATTAAACGGGAAAATATCCGTAATAACATTGTTGCAATTTTATTAGCGTCATATGTCATTATAGGTATAAAGCCATACATATTTATAGCACTTTTACCCGGATCTCTTATTTGGTTAAATTTTACCCGTTTACGTAGTATCAAAAGTGCTTTTTTAAGAGCATTAGCACTTCCTTTTTTAGTTGTAGTTCTTGGAGTTGGTGGTTTGGTGTTATTTAACCTATTAGGTAGCAGTTTAGGCGATAAATATTCCTCTATAGACAAAGCACTGCAAACAGCGGTTGTTACGCAGCAAGATTTAAAACGGGCAGAATATCAGGGGGCCAGTTTTGATATTGGTAATTTTGATCCAACACTTGCTGGTATTACATCTAAAATTCCGGCTGCTGTTACTGCTGGACTATTTCGGCCATTTATTTGGGAATCACGCAATGCTGTTATGCTCCTTTCAGGGCTTGAAAATTTGTTTTTTATGGGTTTTACTATTCGTTTGTTTTTTGCTTTAGGCTTATTTGGGTTCTTTAAAAAATTAGGTAATAGCCCTTTACTAATTTTTTCGCTTATTTTTTCTTTATTTTTTGCTTTTTCTGTAGGCCTTACAACATCCAATTTTGGCTCGTTAGTTAGATATAAAATCCCCTGCGAGCCATTTTACCTGGGTATGCTTTTTGCCTTGTACTATATTAAAAAAGATAGCCCTGTTAATGAAGAAGTAATAGAAGAACTAACTATTGAGCAGCAAGAGGATAAGTTTAAGCGGCTACGATCTAAAACAGGATTTATTGTTAAATAAATTTAATAACATAATAATGAAAAAATTAGTATTAAGCACATTAGCATTACTTATTCTAACCACCGTATACGCACAAAAAAACATGAAAAGCCTACACGATTTTACAATGAAAACCATTGATGGTAAAGATCTTAGCCTGTCTGCATTTAAAGGTAAAAAAGTAATGGTTGTTAATACCGCATCAGAGTGTGGTTTAACCCCACAATACAAGTTATTGGAAGAGTTATATGTTGAATATGGAGGAGATGAGTTTGTGATATTGGGTTTTCCTGCAAATAACTTTGGAGCCCAAGAACCGGGAACAGATACTGAGATAAAAACCTTTTGTACTAAAAACTACGGCGTTACCTTCCCTATGTTCTCAAAAATATCTGTTAAAGGGGCAGATATGCACCCGTTGTATAAATTTTTAACATCTTTTGAAGAGAATGGTTTAGTGGATGCCCCTGTTACCTGGAACTTTCAGAAATATTTAGTAGATGAAAACGGCCATGTGGTTGATTTTGTTACACCTACAGAAAGCCCCGTTTGTGACAAAGTGCTTGATTGGTTAAAGAAATAGTACTTTTACATATTATGCAACTAGATATCTTGGCTTTTGGTGCCCATCCTGATGATGTTGAACTATCCTGTTCAGGTACATTAATGTCTCATATAGCTATGGGTAAAACCGTAGGTATTGTAGACCTTACCAACGGAGAACTGGGTACAAGGGGAAATGCTGAACTGAGGCTAAATGAAGCTACTGCCGCAGCTGAAATTTTAGGTGTAGCAGTGCGCGAGAACCTGCATATGGCCGATGGCTTCTTTACTAATGATAAAGCTCATCAGTTAGAGATTGTTAAAATACTACGCAAATACCGTCCACAGGTTGTTTTTGCTAATGCGCTTACAGACAGACACCCCGATCATGCCAAGGGTGCACGCCTTGTTGCCGATGCCTGTTTTTTAGCTGGGTTGCTTAAAATTGAAACAGAACTTGATGGGGAAAAACAAGTAGCTTACAGGCCCGGAGCTGTATATCATTACGTACAGTTTAGGCCTGCTGATGCCGATTTTATTGTTGATATTTCTGGCTACATGGATAAAAAAATGGAGTCGATAATGGCTTACAGTTCTCAGTTTTATAAACTAGGTTCTGATGAACCTGAAACAGTTATATCATCTAAACATTTTTTGAAAAATGTTGAAGAGCGAGCTTCTGACTTTGGCAGGCAAATAGGGGTGCGTTTTGGCGAAGCATTCACCTGCGAAAGTAAGTTGGGTATTACCAATGTGTTCCAGTTTTTACATGTAACATAAAATCTCTTTTATTACATTTGGCTTAAAACCTAAAAATTATCTTATGAAAATACTCAAACGCATAGGCCTGGTAATACTGGGTGTAATTCTTCTTGTTGTAATTATAGGCTTGTTTCTGCCATCATCAACAGTAATTGAAAAGAGTGTAGTTATAAATGCTCCTGTTGAAACTGTTTTTGACCAGGTAAATACCCTTAAAAACTGGACTAAATGGTCGCCCTGGTATAAAATGGATACCACAGCTAATCTTACATACACAGGACCAGCATCGGGCAATGGCGCTTCATACTCTTGGGAAAGTAAAAACAGCGATGTGGGATCGGGTACACTTACACTATCTGACGTAAAAGAGTATGAGCACATAACCGAGAACATGGTGTTTAAAGACCGTGGCGAGGGAAAATCAACTATGGACTTTACCAAAGAAGGCAATGGTGTAAAGGTTAGCTGGAAAATGGAAATGGACCATGGCTGGAACCCACTGATGAGAATTTTTGGCGCATGGTTTATAAAAGATGCTTTAGGCAAACAATTTGAAGACGGTTTGCAAAGCATAAAAAATACTGCAGAGCATGCCCCTGTTAAGGTTGCAGGCCAAAGTTTTAAAATACAGGAAATTCAGATGCAGCCAGGCTTCGCCGTTGTTATGTCTGCTAAAATAAAAGAAAATGAGTTTAGCCCTTTCTTTGGAAAGGCTTTTCCGGCAGCAGATGGGTTTATCAAAAAGAATAACCTGAAGGCTGCCGGTGCTCCTTTTGCTATTATTTACGATTATGTACCTGATGGCCTTAGCGAGTTAGATGCTGGCATACCCATTGCTACTAAAGCTAAAGCCAGCGGAGATTTAAAGGTAATTGAGCTTAAAGGAGGTAATGCTGTTAAAGCTGATTATTATGGCCCATATGAAGGTAGTGGTGCTGCGCACGATGCTATTGATAAATGGATGAAAGCTAATGGGAAAACAGCCGCTGGGGCTCCTTGGGAAGTATACGTTACCGACCCAGGGGCTGAAAAAGATACTACTAAATGGCTTACAGAGGTTATTTACCCTATAAAGTAATAAGTAAATTATATTTAATACTAATCCCTTTGCTATACAGCAAGGGGATTTTTTTATTTACTAACCTTTTAATAGCTAAGCTGTTAACAACATAATTGCGGTTAATTGCCGAAACTTGAATAATTTAGCTCTTTGTAATAACTATATATGAAGAGATTTTTAAGCGTAGCCACTTTGTTGTGCTTGTATTTGCTAGGTTTTAGCCAGGCAAATAAGCCGGTTTTAACTGCTGTACCATACCGTAGTGCCGATAACCCTTATTATTGGAAAAACCGTAAGCCTTTTGATGGCTACTGGCAGCAGGATGTAGAGTACATCATCAAGGCTAATATTGATGAAACAACTGACATTATCGATGCTACAGAAACACTGACATATTACAACAACTCTCCGCAAGATTTGCCAGTGGTATACTTTCACCTTTACCAGAACATGACACTTAAAGGTGGCTATTTAGAAACATTGACGCTGAGTAATAAAACAGCTGTTAAACCAGGTAAGTACGAAGAACAGGGTTTAGGCACGGTAATTGAAAACCTTACTGTTGATGGCAAGAAACCTGTAGATATTGTCATTGATCAAACAGTAATGAAAGTGGTTTTAAATAAGCCACTTAAAAGCGGCCAGTCAGTTAAATTTGATATTAAGTTTAAAACATATTTTGATAGTGGCAGCCAGCGCCGACGAATGAAGAAGTTTGATGCTTACGGCACTACCCACTATGATGGGGTGCATTGGTACCCGCGTATGTGTGTGTACGACCGTAAAATGGGTTGGGATGTGCAACAGCATTTAGGTAAAGAGTTTTATGGTGATTATGGATCGTACGATGTAGAGCTTACATTTTCTGATAATTATGTAGTAGAGGCAACCGGTTTGTTGCAAAATAAGAGCGAGGTGTTGCCTACTGAGTTGCGTAAAAAGCTTGATATTAGTAATTTTTTGCGCAAGCAATGGGAGTCTAAGCCATCAGAAATAACTCCATATAACAAAGACAATCGTAAAACCTGGAAATACTATGGTGTAAACGTACACGACTTTGCTTTTACCGCAGACCCTACCTACCGCATTGGCGAGGCTAGTTGGAATGGTATACAGGTAGTGGCATTGGTGCAAGAACCACACGCTGCTGGCTGGTGGGATGCGGCCAACTTTACCTCTAAAGTAATTAAAACCTATAGCGAAGATTTTGGTATGTATGCATACCCTAAAATGGTGGTAGCTGATGCCCGCGATGGTATGGAATACCCAATGCTTACGCTAGATGGAGGCTTTACGCCTGATTACCATGGGTTGCTTGCCCACGAGGTTGGTCACAACTGGTTTTTTGGTATGGTGGGTAGTAACGAAACCTACCGCGCAGCGCTTGATGAGGGCTTTACCCAATTTTTAACTGCATGGTCGCTTATAAAAATAGATGGCGATACGCTAAAGGAAACCCGCCCACAAAAGAAATACGTTAACAAATATACCCGCGATGATTTGGCTATTGATAGCCGCGTATATTATCCTTATATAGTTGATGCTGCTAAGTTTGATGAGAGTACATTAAATACCCACTCTGACGACTTTAATGGTGCCCTTGGGCATGGAGGTGGATACCGCAACGTATATTTTAAAACGGCTACAATGTTGTATAACCTGCAATATGTGTTGGGCGATTCATTATTTCTGAGTGCTATGAGCCACTATTTTAACAAGTGGAAAATTGCGCATCCATATATGGAAGATTTCCGCGACGCTATTACTGAATATACCCAAACAGACCTCACCTGGTTTTTTGACCAATGGATTGAAACCGCAAAGGTTATAGACTATAAAGTTGATTGTGTCCACAAGGTAAAGGGCGAGGCTGACGTGTTTGAAATTACCCTTAAGCGCAACGGTAAAATGCAAATGCCAATAGACCTTAGAGTAACCGGTAAAGACGGTAAAACCTACGATTATTATATACCTAATACGTGGTTTGAAAAAGAAACCAAAGCAACAAAATTGCCTAAGTGGTATGGTTGGGATAAAATTAACCCTACCTATACTTTCAAAGTAACAATACCAGGCGGGGTAGAGTCGGTACAGATAGACCCAAGCTACCGTTTGGCTGATAATTATGTGTTGGATAATACTAAAGGCATTAAAAAAACAGCCCATTATTTTGATGCCCAAATTCCTAATATGCCTAACTGGCGCAAGCGCGAGGTGTATTGGAGGCCTGATGTTTGGGGCAATGCCTATGACTTTTTGAAAGTGGGCTTTAATGTAAATGGCAGCTACCTAAACTACCGCAAGGTGTTCGACTTTACCTTTTGGGTTAGCACCTGGACCAACGGCAACAAGCTGTTGACAGAGAACAATGGTTACAACTATAACACGCGCTCTAATCTAGACCGCTTTAACTTCCGTTTTAATTTTAGGGATGCTCTTGATAAGGTAAACAAAGGAATGGGCTACAATATTGGCGTACGCCTGCTTGATGGTGTATTTATTGCCCAATTGGGTGTAGACCAGTGGAACCGTAAAATGAATACCCGCTACTATGGTTACTTTAAAGCCTTAACAAGGTATGATGATAATTACCTATTCAACCCCCAACTATGGTCGGGTTATGGTCCAAACAACTCGGTAAACGTGGGGTTAGACCATAAATATAATTACCTGAAAGGCAAAGGCGATATTAATGTTAACCTTCGTTCATCAGCATTGTCGGAGTTTAACTATTCGCAGCTATCAGTAACAGGCATCAACAGCAATACCCTTGGCAAGTTTGAGGTTAAAACCCGCTTTTTTGCCCAGTTAGGTATAGGTCAAAATGTACCGCTTGAGAGTGCATTGTATATAGCTGGTGCAAACCCCGAGCAAATGATGGATAATAAGTATACCCGCTCTCGTGGTTTCTTCCCTGCTGAATGGTCAGCGTATGGTTTGGGTACTAACAACTTCCATATGGGTGGAGGTATGAATCTACGCGGCTATGCAGGCTACCTGTTGCCAAACCAAATGACTAGCGACCTTAACAATACTACTTACAACAACTTCTATACACGCTCTGGCATAGCCGCCAACGTAGAGGTTGAGTTTGACCGTTTGGTAAAATGGAAGCCTAAGAAAATCTCAGACTACATTAAGCTAAACACCTATTTGTTTGCTGATGCAGGCTATGTGGTAAACCATTTAGGGATTTATGAGAGTTTTAACTCAAGCTTTCCTAATCTAAAAAACAGAATATTAGCAGATGCGGGTTTAGGTGTGGCACTAACAGTAAAACGTTGGGGCAACCTGTTTCAGGCTAAACCACTAACCGTACGTTTTGATATGCCTTTCTGGCTGAGCGAAAAACCTCAGTTTGAAAACAGTAACTTTAAATTCCGTTGGGTATTGGGCGTTAGCAGGGCATTCTAATTCTTTAACTACAATATATAACTAAAGGGGCGGTTAACGCCCCTTTTTATTTGTCCTTACCACAATAAATTGGCACAAATTGCGTACTTTTACTAGGCTTAAATATAAGTATGAATAGGGTTTTATATTCTCTTTTGGTTTTAATAATAATGTTTGCATGCTCCTGTAAAAAGGAGAATGCCGGTGATTGCTTTAAAAGCGTTGGTACACAAACGGAAGAGTTACGTTTACTTGCCCCTTTCGACCATATACACATTGATAAAGATGTGGATGTGGTATTGGTACCCGATACCCAGGAGTTTGTAATAGTTAGCTGTGGTGATAACCTTATCAACCTTATTAAAACAGAAGTAAACGGTACAGAGCTTTATATTACCAATAAAAACAAGTGCAATTGGGTGCGTAATTTTGAAACCCCTATAAGAGCCGAGGTTCATTTGAAGTCTATATACAGCCTGTATTTTACTGGCAGCGGTGAGATTACCAATACAGATACCCTACGTAGTTCTAATTTTAAAATTGAAACCTATAACGCCTCGGGCAATATAGATTTAGTGGTGCGCAATGGCTGGAATGAGCTTGTACAGCATACCGGCAATGCCGATATTAAGGTGAGTGGTATTGCACCTTACAATACCATTTACACAGGTGGCAATGGCTTTTTAGATTGCCGTGGTTTGCAGAGTAGCGAGTCGTATGTATTGCACCGCGGCACTGGTAATATCTACACAACAGCAACCAACTATTTGGGGGTTAAAATTACCCTTATTGGCGATGTTTATTATACTGGTACACCTTTGGCAATAACAGATACAATTACTGGCACGGGTAGATTGATACAGCAATAGATGAAGAAAGCCATTTTAATTTTAGCCAGCTTGCTATCCATACCAAGCTTTGCGGCAATAAATGATACCGTCATTACCGAAAAGGTTTACGTAGATAACATCAAAACCGTATTGCTTCACCCTGTGGGTTTTGAACCTGCCTTACCTGCCATAGAGCTGGATGGTACTGATAAGCTTATGCTTAGCTTTGACGACCTCGACAATGACAACAAGTTTTACGGCTACACCTTTATCCACTGCAATGCCGATTGGACCCCATCGCAACTCATGTTTACCCAGCACAGCGATGGCCTTATGACTGACCAGATTACTGACTGGCGTTTTTCGCTTAACACCTTTAAATCGTATACCAACTACAGGCTTAATTTTCCTACAGAGAATATGAAACCCAAGGTAAGTGGTAACTTTATTATAATGGTGTTTTTGGCCGATGAACCCGAAAAAATTATACTAACCAAGCGCTTTATGGTGGTTGAGAAGGTAATAGGCGTTACCCCGCTTATTCAGCGCGCACGCAACCCTGATGACCGCAATACCAAGCAGGAGCTTAACTTTAATATAGACCTAGGCGCTCAAAACGTAACCAACCCGTTTGATTATGTAAAGCCGGTAATAATGCAGAACGAGCGTTGGGACAATGCCATTTATGGCCTTAAGCCCTTGTATGTAAACAACGGCAAGCTTACCTACGACTATTACAATGGCAACCTGTTTAACGGTGGTAACGAGTTCAGGCCTTTCGATGTTCGTAACTCACGCCTGGTAAACATGTCCGTGCAAAAGATTGCCTTTGGCGATGATAAGCAATGGCGCTTTTACCTTTATCCCGATAAAAACCGCTTGGTAAACCGATATTACGTAATGGATGACTTAAATGGACGTTACTATATCCGAAACCAAAATGGACTTGATTACTACTCCGAAGCTGATTATGTATGGGTAAATTTTGAACTGGATGCTGCGTACCCGGTTGATGGCGACGTATATGTTTTTGGTATGCTAACTTCATGGCAGTTAAAGCCCGAGTTTAAAATGGTTTATGATGCTGATAAACATAAATATACAGGCTCTGCAATGGTTAAGCAGGGGCTGTACGACTATCAGTATGTAGTAAGCAAGGGCGGTAACATAGATGATACGTATATAGAGGGTAACCACTTCGAAACCGAAAATACTTACCACATACTGGTTTACATCCGCGCCTTTGGTGATAGGGCCGACCGCCTGGTGGCTGTTGAAAGGTTAAACTCAGTTACTGGCAAATAGTAAACTTTATTCCCTAAGTGCTTGTTTTATAAAAAACTAATTTATAACATTGCTATTAAGGAACCCATTTAACAGATGCAAACCAGAGTTACAGATGGTATTAAAATTTCGGTAGATACTGAGTATCAGCCGTTACATTCAAACCCGGCACAAGAATACTACCTGTTCTCGTACCGTGTTAGGATTGAAAACCATAGTGCCCAAACTGTACAATTGGTTACCCGCAAATGGTACATTACCGACTCTAGCGGCGAAAGCCGCGTAGTAGAAGGCGAAGGGGTAGTGGGCGTACAGCCTGTTATAGGCCCCGGAGAATTCTACGAGTACGACAGCGCCTGCAACTTTCGCACCGAAATGGGCAAAATGCACGGCTACTACAGCATGGAGGGTAACGACGGTAAACGCTTCCTTGTCAATATCCCCGAATTCAGGATGATTGTACCGTATAAATTGAATTAATCTAACCATAGATATTTATAAAGCCTTGTCCCGAACCATCGGGAGGGGGCTTTTTTATTTCAAGGAACTTATAACTCCCCTCCTTAAAAAGTAGGGGAGTTTAATATCTACAAACTACTGATTACTAAAGCACCCCTACCAATTCTTCCAGTTTATTCTTACGCGATCCTTTTATCAGTATAGTCCTGCCGCTCAGGTGGCGGCTCTCAAGGTCTGCCTTAAGCTCCTCAATAGTATTAAACGTGGGGAAGCTCTTAGTTACTTTCTTAAACTCAGCCCCAACAAGGTAAAGCTCAGACATACCCAGCGATGTTGCTACCTGTATAGCATACTCATGTTCCGCTGCGCTAAGCTCACCAACTTCCAGCATTTCTCCTAGTATCAGGGCTTTCTTGTCGGCTACCACACGGGCAAAGCTGCGCAATGCAGCCTCCATACTGGTAGGGTTAGCATTGTAAGCATCTAAAAACAGCGTGTTACGCTCTGTTTTCAACACTTGCGACCGGTTATTCGTAGGCGTATACTCCTCAATAGCATCGTTTATAAGCACATGCGGCACCTTAAAGTGAACCCCTATAGCAACAGCAGCCATAATATTGGTAAAATTGTAACTCCCCATCATAGGCGATGTTACCTGTGGGCCAAGCCTGTTCTCAATTTTAAGCTTCCATGTAAACACTATGCTCGGCATATCTTCAATCAGCTTACCTGCAATGTCGGCGCCATCTTTACAACCATAAGTTACCCTTTTTAGCTCGGGTGCTTTGCTCATCAAAATTTCATCCTCAAAGCGTATAAGCGTAACACCACCCTCACGTTCCAGGTAGTCATACAACTCTGTTTTGGTTTTCACCACACCTTCCAGGCCGCCCATAGTTTCCAGGTGCGCCTTACCAACATTGGTAATAATACCGTGTGTAGGCTCGGCTATTTCTACTAGTTCCTTAATGTCGCCCTGTATGCGGGCACCCATTTCTATAATGGCAATATCATGCTCTTTGGTAAGGCCCAGCAGCGTAAGCGGCACCCCAATCTCATTGTTTAGGTTGCCTTTGGTGGCCAGCACCTTATATTTCTTAGATAATACCGCGTTAAACAACTCTTTAGTAGTTGTTTTTCCGTTAGATCCTGTAATACCTATCACCGATATATTATGCGCCCTGCGGTGCTCGCGCGCCAGCAGTTGTAAGGTTTTAAGCACATCGTCAACCACAATAAACTTATCGCCCGTATTATATTTTTCCTCATCAATAATAGCGTAAGCACACCCACCATCTATAGCCTTTTGGGCAAACTCATTACCATTAAAGCTTTCCCCCTTCAGGGCAAAGAAAATTGAACCCGGAATTATATTTCGTGTGTCGGTGCACACTACCGGGTTCTTTGTAAATAAAGAATAGATATGTTGAATACTGTTTAACATCTTAATTACTGTTTTTTTATTGCCTAGCCCGTCAATCCGTTAAAAGCATCTATAACGTGTTCCAGGCTGCTATTGTTCCCGCTTTTTATTACCGATATTATATCAAACCGGCTCTCATAAGGCAAGTTACGTTCAATAATATATTCGTCAGCGGCGTTAATCATCATTTTACGCTTCTTGTTATTAACAGCCTCAATAGGGTTTTCATGCACATCCGTAGCACGTGTTTTCACCTCTACAAACACCACAAAGTTCCCGTCAATAGCAATAATATCCAGCTCCGCCTTGCCCATCCGGTGGTTGGTAGAGCGTATTTCATAGCCCAATTTCCTAAGGTGCGCAATCGCCAGTTCCTCACCTTCCTTACCTAAATCATTGTGTTCAGCCATAGCTCAATAGTATT
>CAMBQF010000074.1 GCA_945869825.1 Chitinophaga pinensis
ATAGTAGTTATGGCCTCGCCATAGTTTTTACCCAGGGCATCGTACTTAAAGTGAAGATAGGCCCGGTTTTCATTAGCCAGCGATGGGATAATATAGCCCACTACCGTAGCAAAATATAGCAGAGCAATAAAGCCGTATACAAAACCAATGCCCACCAGCTTTTTATCGCGCCAATACAGCAACCCCAACGCGGGGACCAAGAATACCATCCACAAGGCCATATTCTCTTTAGCTATCAATATTAATATAAAAAAGAACGAAGCCCAACGCCAGTTTTGCTTATCGAAGTAGTTGATAAACCAGGGCATAAACATGGCCGCCATCAGGTTATCATGATAATCAAAGGCCAATGCAGAGTATATACCCCACATGCTGAAGAAGTATATCATGGCCCAAATAGGCAGGTACGGCTTAGTGGTCTTGCGTTTAAAATAAAGGTAGATACCATAGCCCCCAAACAACACCCCACCCCATTGCACCACCAGCATGGTGTAGCTGCCAAACACCCAATAGAGCGGCGATACGATAACCGGTATTAGGCTAAAATGGTCGCTGAGTACGTTGGTAAACTGCGGCTGCATAACCATACAGTCGTTCCAGCGGAAGTGTGCATAGTCGTAAATAGCATTGTTATTTATGCCCAAATCGAACGCATACGTGCGGAAACAATAATGGTTTACGAACGTAATAGACGCAAAAATAAGGGCAAACACAAAAAATGATGCCCGAAAGAATAACTGTTCCCTTATATTTGGCGTGCCATGCATAAACAAGAGCGTAATATTACGGCTACCCAGCCAATTAGGCAAATGCTTAAGCAGATACTTCTGTCCCTGATGCTGTTTACTGGCTTTACAGCCCATGCACAGTATGATATAGGCTATACCGACGTCGGCGGCTGCTCCTACTACGCCGACAACTTCAACGGCAGGCACACCAGCAGCGGCGATATTTTCGACAATAAGAAGTACACCTGTGCCCACCGTACGTTGCCCTTTGGCACCCTGCTAAAGGTAACCAACCTGCAAAAAAACAAGGTAACTTTTGTCCGAGTAAACGACCGTGGACCTGTTACTAAGTCGCGTATTTTAGACGTTACCAAGGCGGCAGCCAAAGACCTCGACCTTATAAAATATGGTGTTGCCAAAGTCAAAATTGAAATTGTTGGAACCAAAGACAGCGTAAACTACGGCCTTATGAAGCGATTCGAGATTCCCGAGGAATTTACCGAAGACGACCTAAAACCCGGCCGCTACTACAACGTATCGGGCGATGAGTTGCAAGTTAAACGCGCCTACACGCTGGAGGTTAAAACCGTAGAGCGTTTCGACTCGGCCCTGGCTATTGCCACCACCTGCCTTAATGCGCAGGTATCGTCGGTGTTTTTTAAAATGACCGAAGACGACGGCTGCAAGCGCTATACCTTTTACTACGGGCTAGACTTGTACGAAACAGCCCCGCTTGAAAAGCTTAAGAAAGAGCTGGACCGCCTGGGCTACACCGGCAAGCTAGTTCGCCTCCCGTAGGTTTTGCCCCGCCTTGCGGTTTATCAGCAGTACCAAGCCAGTAAAGGTTAGCACCCCGTTAAGTATGAGCAGCTCGTTGCCAAACTGGTAGCCGCTAAACCATACCGAAGCATACTTATCTAAATAAAAGCATACCACCGGGGGAATGATACACATCATCGGCACCAGCCTATCATACACCCTGAATTTGGTAAACATGGCAAAGGCAAACAAGCCTATCAGTGGGCCGTAGGTTAGGTTGGCCGCCTTAAATACCTTCAATATTACCGCTTCATCATTCCAGTTGCGAAATAGGATAATGGTACCGAGTAGCACCACCGCAAAGCCCACATGCACAAACGTACGCGTGCGGTTAAGCCTTGCCTGGTCTTTATCGGAATGGTCGTCCATACCCAAAAAGTCTATACAAAAAGCCGTGGTAAGGGTGGTAAGTACACTGTCGGCGCTGGAGAAGGTGGCCGCGGCTATGCCCAATATAAACGCTACCGATGCTGCCGTGCCCAGGTATTTAATAGCTATCAGGGGGAACAACTCGTCGGTGCTTTTGGGTATTTCAATACCGTTTTTGGCGGCATACATATACAGTAGCGCCCCCAGCGATACAAACACAAAGTTTACCAGCACCACCACTACACTAAACACGCGTATATTCTTCTTAGCCTCACCTAGCGACCGTGCACTAAGGTTCTTCTGCATCATGTTTTGGTCAAGGCCAGTCATGGCAATGGCAATAAAGGCCCCGCCAAAGAACTGCTTCACAAAATGGTTCTTGGCATTCCAGTCGTCAAAAAAGAAAATCCTGGAGTAGCCACTATTAGCCACGGCCGATGTGATGTTGCCAAAGGCGCTGAATATGTTGCGGCTGCTAATCAAATCCATGTGCAGGGCAATAAACAGTACCGAGAGGATAAGCCCCGCCAGCAAAAAGCCCGATTGCAGCATATCTGTCCACACCAGGGTTTTTATGCCCCCTTGCACGGTGTAGAGTAGTATCAGCATAATAATAATGGCCGCCGCCATTTCAAACCCAATACCAAAGGGCTCAAACAGAAATTTGTTTAGTACAATAAGCGTGATGTATAGCCTGAATGCCGCGCCAATAGTGCGAGACAAGAGAAAGAAAAACGAGCCCGTCTTCTGCGAATTTTTGCCCAGCCGTTGCGCCAGGTAGCTGTATATCGATGTAAGGTTGTACTTATAATAAATAGGAAGCAACAGCTCCGATATTACCAGGTAGCCAAACACGTAGCCAAACACAATTTGCATATAACCAAACTGCCCCGTGCCCACCGCGCCCGGCACCGACACAAAAGTAACGCCCGACAGCGAGTCGCCGATTAGGCCAAAGGCCAGCACCCACCACGGCGATTGCTTGTTGCCCAAAAAGTAGCCGCTGTTGCCTGCCTTGCGCCCCGTAAAGTACGATATACCCAACAGCAGCCCGAAGTAGCTCAATATTATTATTAGTACCAATGTAGCATTCATTAGGGATAAAGTTAGGGGTGTTTTGGTTGGTAGTTGGTATTTTTAGTGCATACTATCCACAAATAAAAGTTGATAATAAGATTAAAGACCTATAAAAAAATTTATTTTCAAATTATTTAAAAATTAACACCCTGTTTAAATAACTCTAGTATTTTAGTAGCTGAAAAAAAACACATCTTAATGAAAAAGTTAATTGTATTCTGTTTGTTGCTTTCATCAATAGCAAATGCGCAGGTTGTGCGTGGTCCTTACTTGCAAAGCCCAACGTCTGCCTCTATTAAAGTTATGTGGCGAACTGCCAGTGCTACTAATAGTAAGCTAATGTATGGTACAGACCCGCAAAGTCTTACTATGGAAGTTATAGATACTGCACAAGTTATTAACCATACTGTGCCTGTAACCGGCTTGCAACCAAACACCCAGTATTACTATTCTATAGGCACAACTACCCAAACACTTAGCGGGCCAGATAATCTGCACCGTTTTAAAACAGCTCCTACAATTGGCACAATACAGCCTGTTAAAGCATGGGTAATGGGCGATTTTGGTAAAGGAAACAGTAACCAACAGCAAGTTCGCAATTCGTTTGAGGCATATAACCCCAATTTTAATGCTGATATGTGGCTTTGGCTGGGCGATAATGTTTATCAGGATGGTACAGACTTAGAATACTCTACCAAAGTATTTGATAGTATATACGGCTATCACCGTTTGATGAAATACCTTCCTTTTATGCCAGCTCCTGGCAATCATGATTATAATGTTATTTCAACCCCACAGGCATCTGTGCACCCTAACGACCAGGATGGTCCATATTTTGATTTAATTGATGTATTTACCAATGGCGAAAGCGGTGGGGTTCCATCAGGTACTGAAAAATATTATTCATTTGATTATGGCAATGTACATTTCCTTTCACTAAATTCAGAGTTAGGTTCTATAGCAAATGCTTCGCACGACTGGATTGGTGCAAGCCCATTAAATTCATTCAACGGCTCGCCATTTACACAATGGTTGCAGGCCGATTTAGAAGCCAACACCCAACCATGGGTAGTTGCCTATTGGCACCAGTCGCCACACACCGATGGTTCTCACCACTCTTCTGCCCCATGGGAGATTTATATGAAAGCAATGCGCGAGAATATTTGCCCAATGCTGGAAGACTACGGTGTTGATTTAATCCTTACAGGCCATAGCCATGTATATGAGCGCTCTTATTTCCTTCACAACTACTTTGGGGTTCCTAATCAATTTGACCCTGCACAGCATGTTATCGACAGCAATACCGGCGATTACACCACCGGTAACTCATACGTAAAGTACAAAGAAGGCCCTAATGCCGGAGTAGGAACCGTGTATGCCGTTGTAGGTTCTGGTGGTAGCGAAGAGTCTGACCCAGGTTTGCAACACCCTGCTATGTTCTTTAACTACGGCTGCGAAAATTGCGTAGGTTCTTTATTCCTAACAATTCATGGTGATACACTTAAAGGTGACTATTTAAAAGGTAATGGAGAATTTACAGACCACTTTGGAATTATTAAAAAGCAAAATGAACCAACATCTGTTTCTCTTACCCCATCATCAGTTGCTGGCTTAATTGTTTATCCGAACCCTACGCGTAAAGTATTTAACATACAGCTAAACCTTACTAAAAACACCACTTGCCAGTTACAATTGTTTGATATGCAAGGCAAGTTAGTTAAAGATTTATGTACAGATAAAGAACTTAAAAAGGGCGACCATAAACTTACATTCTCTATTGATGAACTGGGCATGCATACCGGAGTATACTTAGTTAAATATTCTGATGGTGCTAAGATTTACAGCCGCGCCCTTGTTGTAGAAGAATAGTTTACAACCCACACACTTACTTATTATTTGTTTAAAATTAAAAGCCATGCCAACTAATTTGGCATGGCTTTAGTATATCCTGTTGTAACTACTTACCATTAGGTAACGTAATAAAAATAAAAAACTATGGGGGCATTATACGCTATTGTGTAAATCTATGATTTGACGGCTACCAAAACTCTAATGTTTGGTATTATGCGTATAACAATTGCTTTGGCATGTATGCTTATAGTAAGCAGTATGTGCAATAGTAAAGCCCAGGGAGTGCTTGATGCGCCCTGCCCAAAAACCGGCAACGTAAACAACAATGTGGCTATTAAAAGCCATATTATTAACCGCACGCCAACGCCCTACCCGCTGGTACGCGAGGCCGATATTATGTGGGAAAAATGGGTGTGGCGCACCATTGACATGCGCGAGAAAATAAACCACGGCCTTTACTACCCGTTTGAGCCTACCAACAACCGCGCTAACCTGCTTACCGCCATACGCTGCGGCATAGCCAACGGGGTGGTTACACCCTACAGCAGCATAGACGATGAGTTTATGGTACCCATGACCCGCGAGGAAGCCCTTGGCATTGGCACCCGAACCGATACCTTGCAGATACCCGACCTGTACAACCCTGATATTCTGCGTGACACCGTGGTAACCTCTACCCTTAACCCTAAGGATGTGATGGAGTACCACCTGAAGGAGATTTGGTTCTTTGACAAGCAACGGTCAGTAATGGACGTTAGGATAGTTGGCATTGCCCCCGTACGTATTGTGGTAGACCCTGCCACTGGCGAGGTTAAGGGTAAGCAAGAGATGTTCTGGTTATACTTCCCCCAGCTACGCAGTGTATTGGCTATATACAGGGCCTTTAACCGCAACAACAACGCCGACATCCTCACCTACGACGATGTGTTCTTTAAGCGGATGTTTGGCAGCTATGTTTACAAAGAAAGCAACCCCTTTGACCGCCGTATAACCGACTATGCCATGGGTATGGATGCCATGCTGGAAAGCGAACGCATAAAAACCGACATTATAAACTTTGAGCAGGACTTGTGGGATTGGTAGGCAAGGGCTAGGTTCTAGGAACTAGGTTTTAGTAATAGTTAGGTGTAAATAAGCTAGAACCTGACACCTAAAACCTAGCACCTAAAAAAGAATTACCTTTGCCCTATGCAGGCCGTTCTATCGCTTCATCGCAAGGTGGGGAGGAAAGTCCGGACAACACAGGGTGCCGTACCACCTAACGGGTGGGCAGGTGGCGGGTAACTTCCACCTGACAGATAGTGCCGCAGAGAACTATACCGCCATGCGCCCATGTATGGGTGCGAGGTAAGGGTGAAAACGCGGGGTAAGAGCCCACGGATGTACCAGCAATGTTGCATCGGGTAAACCTTACGGGTTGAAAAGCCAAATAGGTTGCAATTGGTTACGTGTAACCAGGGGGGCGGCCCGCTCTTCATTTGCAATGGGTAGGCAGATACAGGTTACAGGCGACTGTAATCGCAGATAAATGATAGAATCCGCGCTTGCGTGGAACAGAACCCGGCTTACAGGCCTGCATTTTTAAGCCCATGTATCTCCCTATGGAGAGAGTACCTCGGCCCGCCGAGGGCAGGAGAATATTTAGCACTATATGAAAGCTATACTTGAAACAGAGCGCCTTTTATTCAGGGAACTGGAGGTAGCCGACGCCCCTTATGTTTTCGCCTTAAATAGCGATCCATTGGTAATGCGCTATACGGGAAGTTACCCAATGGCGAGCATTGATGAGGCTGTAGCCTTTCTTTCAACTTACGAAGATTATAAAAACTTTGGTTACGGGCGCTGGGCTTGTATTTTGAAAGAAACAGGTGCTTTTATGGGTGTGTTTGGCTTACGGTATTTTAAAGAGGATGATGTGGTAAATATTGGGGGATTGTTTTTGCCGGCCTACTGGAACCAAGGCTATGCTAAAGAGGCTACCAAAGCCTGCATTGATTATGGCTTTACTGTTCTTAAGGTTGATGAGATTTCAGGTAAATGTTCGGCTGAAAATATCGCATCAAAAAAAATAATGGAAAGCCTGGCTATGGCCTTAACAAAAGAATATTTTAGCGGCACCGTAAAAGTGCTTTGTTATACTATTAAAAGGAGTGTATATGAATAATGCTATACTGGAAACAGAACGCCTTTGGATGCGTAAGTTTATGGTGGAAGATGCCGAAGATATGTACCTGCTAAATGCCGACCCTGATGTACTACGTTACACAGGCGACAAGGCTTTTGAATCGGTAGAAGATTCGTATAAGTTTATAGAGAAGTACAACCCTTACGATACGGAAGGGTTTGGCCGTTGGGTATGTGTGATTAAAGAAACAAACGAGATAATCGGCTGGAGTGGATTACGCATGCAGCCCGATATTGGCTTAGTTGACCTTGGCTACCGTTTCCACAAGCGATTTTGGAACAAGGGTTACGGTACTGAAGCAGGTTTGGTTAGTGTTGAACATGGCTTTAAAGACCACAACCTAGATGTTATCATTGGCCGCGTTGACAAAAATAATATTGGTTCTATCCGAATACTTGAAAAATGCGGAATGGCATATTGGAAAGAAACGCTTTGTGGCGATGAGCCGGGTATGTATTACAGGGTTTTCAATCAAAATAAATAACAAAAAAGCCCTGCTGGTTAGCGGGGCTTTTTTAATTCTATAATACCGGAAATTACTTCTTAGGCTCTTCCTTTTTTAAGCTTTGTGGTGCTGTAGTTTTATCTGTAGCATCGCCCACGGATAATGTACCTTGGGTAAGTGCATTATCCCTTTGTGTGCTTTGCAAAACAGGGTTATCGACAGTGGTTTCTTTAATTAAAAAACCACTAACACTGCCTTGAATCAATGACACGCCAAATGTTTTAGATAGCGAATTAGCCTCGTTAACCGTTTGGCCAAAAGCTGCAGCTGAACATAAAACTAAAGCAGTTATAAATGTGCTTTTCATGCTATTTAGTTTTTAATAATAACCGCGTTTAATGTAGAGTGTACAACAGTAGTGTTATCTCCGGCCACATTCATTGGTGAGCCGTTTACACCCCTAACCTGTACAGTAATAGTGTGGCTGCCTGCTGTTAATACCGGAGCAATATTCATAGCCCAATTAGATATAACGTTACCTAAGCTGCCTGTGCCGCCGTTTACGGCAGACACCCTTCTTAGGCCGCCGTTGGGGCTAAGTACACCGTCAATAAAAATGCCAACGTCAAGTGTTGAGTAGCCGTTAGCTAAAGCACTTGTTGTTTGAAAACCACCATCGGTTGATAGGTAAACCTGGCAACCTGTAGGAACGTTAATAGTTTGGGTAAGACCGGGAACTTGTGTCCAAACGCCAGCAGTAGCTAAAGATAATGTGCTGGTGCTGTATGCTGAAAAAATATTTTGTCCGGCAGTACCACCACCTGTACCCGTTGGACCGGTTGGGCCTTGTATACCTTGTAAACCCTGCGCACCTTGTGGACCAGCAGGACCAGAAGGGCCTTGTGCTCCTACACCTGTCGGACCCGTTGGGCCGGCAGGGCCTGCAGGGCCTTGTATACCTGAACCCGTTGGACCTTGTGGACCCGCTGGACCTGTTAAGCCTGTTCCTGTTGGGCCAGTTGGGCCAGCTGGACCTTGTGGGCCTGTAGCGCCACCACCAGGGCCTGTTGGACCTTGTGGACCTGCTGGACCTTGTGTACCCACACCCGTTGGGCCTGCAGGTCCTTGAGCACCCGCAGGGCCTTGAGGACCGGCAGGACCTTGTGTACCCGGCGCCTGACCTGCATACAATGCATAGGGAACGCTAATAAGTTGTGAATTTCCTGCAACAGTGTAATTAGTACCACCTGTTGGGTCAATTTCAGTTTTTATATACTTACTACCATTGCCCCAGTTAATGGTAGAAAAATCGCCACTAACAACAGTGCCACCACCTATTTCAAGGGTAAATAAGCCAAACTGGTTGGTTGTTTTGGCTTGGGTTTCCTGATAAACCAGGGTACCGTTAGGGCCACCGTCAAGAATAGAAATACGGATACCTACAGGTTGGTTTTGAAGGTCATTACCTTGCGCGTTGCGTGCAATAGCTTGATAATTAAATTTTTGCGGGGCCTGTGCATTCATTCCCGTGCAAACGGCTAATGATATGACTAACACGGCTAGCGATTTAGTGAAAAGCTTATTCATAATATAATTTAAAAATATTTAAAGCCCCAAATTACTGATTTTACTAATAAGTTGGTGGCTGATAATTCTTGGTTATTAGTAAATACTAATGTTACAGCAAGTTACTTTTTATACTTATCTCTCAAATAAGCAATATACTTCACCAAATCGCCGCCGGCTATTTTGTCCATTTCTTCAGCAAAAAAATTCATTTTGCTATTGTACTGGCGCTTAACAATAAAGTAGGCATTGTTAGGCAAAGGCCGGTTATCAAACACATGGTGGTAGTACCCTTTATCAATAAAATTTACCGTATCAAGGTTAGCAACAATCTTGGCAATATACGCCTGCTTTAGCTTGCGTTTGCCTGTTGGGTTATCTGCACCCTTCATGGTAGCATACAGGCTGTCCAGCTTAATAGCACCGTTCAGCATATACTGTTCAAAGCGGTCAATATCGGCAATATCGTTAACGTAGTGGGTACACTCTTTGCTGTCTTTGCCATACTTATCCTGCATATACATAATAGCCCCACGCATACCAATAAAGTTGGCCAGGCTCTCGCTAAAGTCCACATTGCCCTTTATGTAGATGGTAGAGTGGCTTAGCTCGTGAAAGAGTAACTCTGCAAGGTCAGCTTCGGGGTATTCCAGCATGGTGCTCATTACAGGGTCAGAAAACCAACCCAAGGTGCTCCAGGCGTTCACCTCTCTGATTCGGGTATCGTAGCCGTCAGCTTGCAGGTCGTCGGCTAAATCGCGGGCACCATCCAGACTAAAAAAGCCTTTGTACGACACGTTGCCTACTATAGGGAACCACCACATTTTAGGCTCCAGGCTAAACTCCTTACTGGCCGATACCACCCATAAAAGTGGCTTGCCCTGTTGGTCAAAGAACTTGGTATAGTTATCAGTAGGCAGCAAGCCCAACTTATCAAAAGCATAGGCCCTAATCTCCTTTACCAATTGAAGCTTTTGGCGCATACTGTCGGGTATGGCGGTGTCTTTCAGGTAATCATCAATAGGCTCACTTTTGGCCAATATCCTCATTTGCCCCGCAGCGGCCTGACTTAGATAGGAGGTGTACTTAGCACAGCACAGGCACGATGCTAAAAACAGCATCAGCACCCCTTCTAACGTAAGTTTAACAACGCGGGCAACCATCGGCTTAAACAGCAACAGCGGCTTTAATATGCGGGTGCGGATCGTAATTCTCCAGCGTAAAATCTTCGTAGGTAAAGCCGAATATATCCTTCACCTCCGGGTTTATCTTCATTGTAGGCAGCGGGCGAATATCGCGGCTAAGCTGCAGCTGCGCCTGCTCTATATGGTTACTATACAGGTGGGCATCGCCAAAGGTGTGGATAAACTCACCCGCCTCTAGCCCACATACCTGGGCCACCATCATGGTTAGCAGGGCGTACGAGGCAATATTAAACGGAACGCCCAAAAACACATCGGCGCTGCGTTGGTAAAGTTGGCACGACAGTTTACCATCGGCCACATAAAACTGAAACAGGCAATGGCAGGGTGGCAACGCCATCTTATCCACATCGGCCACATTCCAGGCACTTACTATAAGGCGCCTGCTATCAGGCTTTGCCTTTATCTGGTCTACCAGATTTTTAATCTGGTCTACATGGCCACCATCGGGTGTAGGCCAGTTACGCCACTGGTAGCCATATACAGGCCCCAGGTTGCCGTTTTCGTCGGCCCAGTCGTCCCAAATAGAAACGCCATTGTCTTTCAAATATTTAATATTCGTATCGCCCTGTAAAAACCAAAGCAGCTCGTGTATTATCGACTTTAAGTGCAGCTTTTTGGTAGTAATCACCGGAAAGCCATCGGCCAGGTTAAAACGCATCTGGTAGCCAAAAACACTGCTGGTTCCCGTGCCCGTACGGTCGGTTTTTACAGCGCCCGTATCCAGTATATGTTGTAAAAGTTTGTGGTATTGCTCCATGTTACAAATATACTGCTAAAGGCATGTTAAGTGTAGGCAACTTTTCAACTAAACTATGGTTAATAAAGCCTAGTGCCTCCCTATCGATGGGCAGTCGCAACCACCCCTGCCGCCGCGCCCGCCGTGGTGGCGAACCATGCCCTTGCTCTTGCAGCTTTCAGCAAAAGCCAGCACCGTAATGCTCAGCATGAATATAATAAAGGGCTTGCGCAGTTTCATAACAATAGTACGAAGGTACAAAGTTTTTAGTTACCTCTTAGGTGCTTGGTGTTAGGTTATAGGGGTTAGCAAAATATATGCCTCAACCACTAGCACCTAGCCCCTAGAACCTATCACCTACGGAATGCTATATAATCCGTAACCGGCGGCACCATGCCAATTTCTTTAAGGCGAGATGCTATTTGCCCGCGGTGGTAAGTTCCATGGTTTGCCACATGCGTAAGCACGTCGTTGTAGGTATTTTGCCATGCTTCGCCGCGCGAGTTTTTATACTCCAGCACAGCACTAAAATCTTCTGCCAGTTCTATAAATGTTTTATAGTCTTCGTGCGTTTGCGCAGCCTGTTCTTTAAGTTCTTGCGGGGGAATAATGTTAAACGGCGTATACGCCCCTACCTCTTCCTTTTTAATACGTTTCATCCACACGCCCTGCGCCCATATAATGTGGCTAATTAGCGATAGGATACGGTCGTCTATAATATCATTATCCAGTATACAATCAATCATGCGGTTGCAGGCCCAGTAATCGTATGCAAACATGGTGTGGTGGTGGTCTTTCATAGTGCTGTGGTTTAATTATTCAAATATATTTATTTCTGCGCAAAATACCCTCTTGAGAGATTGGTGACGCAAAGCAGCGGCTGGTTTAAAATCCCCTCTTGAGAGGGGTGCCAAGCGAAGCGCAGGCGGGGTGTGTCATTTGTTCTCTTCTATCCATTTACCAATCTCCCTAACCACATACTCAATATCAGCCTTTACCTGGTTATCATCAAACCGAAGAATAGTAACACCCATTTCCTTCATTTTAGCGTCTTTTGCAGCGTCTTTAATCTTAACTTCTTCCCATTCATGGGTTACACCATCTATTTCAATAGCCAGCATTAAATCGTGACAAAAAAAGTCAATAATATAATTATCTATTGGCCTTTGCCTGTCAAAATCATAGCCCGATAGTTGCTTATTCCTCATCTGCATCCACAATAGTATTTCGCTATTGGTACTGTTGTTTCTAAGCTTTCGGGCATACTCTTTTAACACCGGGTTATAAGGCAATATTTTACGTCTTTCTTTCATTGCTTCAAATTTACACACCCCACCCCAATTATCATTGGGGCACCCCTCTCAAGAGGGGATTTTTTTCTAACACATCATCTTCCTGTCAAACAGACACACCCCACCCCAATTATCATTGGGGCACCCCTCTCAAGAGGGGATTTTTTTCTAACAAATGGGGAGGATTTATTTTAATCCCCTCTCCCCTCGATAGAGGGAAAGGCTGAGAACTATTCTTTTCACTGTTAGATGTCAGATATCCACTTATCAAAGGCCGCAGCCAACCCTTAACCGTACTCTCCGCCACCATCATCTGCTCACCAACCTCAAGGCAACTCAGCCCGCTGTTCCAAAGCTTCTCCGCCTCCATTATGCGCTGGTTCTTGCGCTCCGCCGCGTTTGGCGGTAGCATATCTCGTTCGCGCTGGTAGCCCCAGGGGTGAATGTGCAAATAACCGTCTAAGTTTTCCAGTTCTATTATGTCGACAAATTCCAGGTTATCTGCCAGAGCCCTGTTGCGGTTTTTCAGCACCTTAAAGTAGCGCTCGCAGGTGCGGCGCTGGTTCTGCGCCATCATCACCACACTATCCGCGCACGGTATCAGGATATTACCTTTGGGGATGTTATTCAACCCGCACGGCCTGCTTAGGTGACGCGTTTTGTTGCTCAAAACAATCATTACCGATAGCGAATACTTCTGCATCAGCCCCTTCAGCTTCACCAAAAAATCATTCCATTTCTGGGGGCTTAAATGCAGCCTGTCGGGCTGGTCAATTATCACAATGTTGGCACCTGTTTCGCGCACTGTTGTAGCAAAATTATCAATAAGCCACTGCGTACGTTCCACCACATGCTCGGGCAACGTAAAGTCAGCATTAAACCCCGCCCAAAAAAAGTTTTCTGGCACCTCCGTGCCACCCCATCGCCTCACAAAATCTTCTTCGGTTAGTTCAAAGTCGATGTATAACACCTTATTCAAAGAAGAAATCCCCTCTTGAGAGGGGTGGCACGCCAACGGCGTGACGGGGTGTGTTAAAATCTCCTCTTGAGAGCTTACAGTGCTAACCTTAGCGTCAGTAGAGTACCTCGGCGTAGCCGAGGGGAGGTGTGTTGTATCAGCAAGTACACACCCCGCCTTCACTTCGTTCGGCACCCCTCTCAAGAGGGGATTTTTTACCAACTCCCTGGCAACCTGCAGCGCCACCAGGCTCTTCCCTACCCCACCATCGCCCGCCAGCACACACAACTCACCCTCAGCCCAAAATATAGGCCTGGTGTATTTTAACGTCGACGGTTTCCCCTCTCCTTCGGGGAGGGGACTAAGGGGTGGGGCTGTAGCACTCCACAACACTTTCCCCTCCTTAGGCTTTTGTAAATTGCCCAACGGGCGCAGCCAAAAAGGCTGCTGCTTGCGTTGGTTTTCAAAAAATATCCGGTTGCTTTCTGCAATCAGGCGCTCACGCTCCGCCTCCTTCTCCGCAATCTCCTCAGGGGTAGCGTCAGGTATACGGTTTCCGTCCTTGTCTTCGTAATAAATGTTTCCGTTCTGGTCTTTCCGTTCAAATCTGATGTTTATAGGCATAGTAAATTTTAAAAATATCCCCTCTTGAGAGGGGTGCCAACGCAAAGCGTTGGTGGGGTGTGTTACCCCCACCTCACAACAGGTAGATTTGGTTTAGTAAATCGGTTTAATTAAAATCTCTTTTAAGCCCCTCTCCCCCGGAGAGGGCTTTGGGGTGAGGCTCCACAAAGATACAACCCCGGATAGGGGCTTGTCAATTAGAAGTTGTTAAGTAGTTGGGAGTGAAAGGAAATAAATGGATTATGTTAATGACAGGTCAGAAAACCTGCCATGGCAAAAAAATATTTGGTTTATTGTTAAAGATTTATAACTCTGTCAATTCTAAAATATTTATATACGATGTTCCAAATGAATACCAATTATTTTTATCTATACCAAAATCTTCAGATTGTACTCTGAAATTATAACCAGTTAAATCATTTGCTTCATTTTGATTTATAAATTTCACAAATTCACCTGATACTCTGTATAATTTGCCCTCTTTAAGAGAATTAACATTAATTGATTTATTTAGAGGCCCAACTATTGACATAAATACTAATTTATCATCACTAACTGCCGAAAGCAAAACATTGGTGTTTTTAGTGTGAGAATTTGTAGGAAAAACATGCTCTAATTTAAATCGATTATACTTTAAGATATCTGTAAAATTCTCTTTTAAATGCTCTTTAAATTTTTTATCACCTTTATTTTTAGTAATCTCATTATTATGCCAGTCCTGGTTGTGATACTTGTAATTATCCATAAAGTGGATAAGATCAAAATTAATTTTCAAACTATCCTCTTTAGTATGGTCAGCCTCGTTTGACTTATCTGTATTTTTATTATCTGAGCAACCTATTATAAAGAACACAAATAGGTAAAAAATATATTTTCTCATATAAAAGTAAAAGTAATTAATGTAGTTTTATTTATTAAACTCCTTCTCCGATATATTGCTAGATTTGAATGACTTTCCTTTTGAATTAATAATAACTACATCTAGCTTAAG
>CAMBQF010000075.1 GCA_945869825.1 Chitinophaga pinensis
CCGCCCAAAAACTCAGTGCCTGATGTTATCGCCTGCATTTCGGCATGGGCTGTAGGGTCGTTAAGGCGCTCAGTAAGGTTATACCCGCGGGCAATAATACGCCCGTCGGCAACAATAACGGCACCTACAGGCACTTCATCGGCATCGTATGCCTGCTGGGCCTCTTTCAAAGCCATGCGCATAAAATGTTCGTGGTTGGGGGCATCTAGCATAGGGCAAAGATAGTTACCGGTTATGAGTTATAAGTTATCAAAGAAACACTAATGGCAATGTATATTAATTTTGTTATTAATTCAATGCCTAAATCTATCCCCTATAAGCTACACGCTATACGCTAATTATGTACCTTTGCGCCTTTCTAAATAACACTATGCACCGTACCCATTCCTGCGGAGAACTCCGCGCTACCGATATAAACAAAACAGTAACCCTTTCAGGCTGGTTGCAAACCAGTCGCGACCTTGGCGGCATGACCTTTATCGACCTGCGCGACCGTTACGGCATTACGCAGCTGGTATTTAATATGGAAACCGATGCTGCCCTTTGCGAAAAAGCACGCAAGCTGGGCCGCGAGTTTGTATTGAAAATTGAAGGCACCGTGGCCGAGCGTTACAACAAAAATGCCCAAATGGCTACGGGCGATGTGGAGATTATTGTTAGCAGCCTTACCGTGCTTAATGAGTCGAAAACACCACCATTTACCATAGAAGATGATACCGATGGCGGCGATGATTTACGCATGCGCTACCGCTACCTCGATTTGCGTCGTAACGTGGTACGCGAAAGCCTTATGCTACGCCATAAAATGGCAAAGGTTAGCCGTGCGTATTTAGATAGCCTTGACTTTATTGAGGTAGAAACACCGGTGTTGATTAAATCGACACCCGAAGGTGCCCGCGACTTTGTGGTGCCCAGCCGTATGAACCCCGGTCAGTTTTACGCCCTGCCCCAAAGCCCCCAAACCTTTAAGCAATTGCTTATGGTTGCCGGGTTTGATAGGTACTACCAAATAGTAAAATGCTTTAGGGACGAAGACCTTCGTGCCGACCGCCAGCCTGAGTTTACCCAGATAGACTGCGAGATGAGCTTTATTGAGCAGGAAGATATTTTGAATGCCTTTGAAGGCCTTGTACGCATCCTGTTTAAAGAGGTGTTGGGTATTGATATGCCATCAGTTCCGCACATGGACTATGCCGATGCGATGAAGTGGTACGGCAGCGATAAGCCCGATACCCGCTTTGATATGAAATTTGTAGAGCTGAATGATATTGTAAAAGGGCAGGGTTTCCCTGTGTTTGATAATGCGGAGCTTGTGGTGGGCATTTGTGCCAAAGGTGCTGCCGAATATACCCGCAAGCAGCTGGATGAGCTTACCGACTATGTAAAACGCCCGCAAATAGGCGCTACCGGTTTGGTATATGCCCGTGTTAATGCTGATGGTACTATCAAATCATCTGTAGATAAGTTTTACAACGAAGAGCAACTAAAACGTTGGGCCGATGCCTTTGGCGCTGAGCCCGGCGACTTAATTTTAGTGCTTGCCGGTGGAACAGATAAAACCCGCAAAGCACTAAACGAGCTTCGCTTAGAAATGGGCAACCGCTTAGGCTTGCGCCCTAAAGACAAATTCTCTGCCCTATGGGTAGTCGATTTTCCGTTACTAGAATATAACGAAAATGATGGACGTTTTTATGCTATGCACCATCCTTTTACATCACCCAAACCTGAGGATTTATATTTATTAGAAGATGAAATTGAAAGCCCTGTAGCTAAAGCAATTGCAGATGAACTAGCAGTAGTAGAAACTGAACCCAGCACTGGTTCAGAAAAAATAATAACCCAAGCAGAATATAATTATATGAATCTGGGTAAAATACGCGCCAATGCCTACGACCTTGTTATAAACGGGGTGGAGATTGGTGGCGGCTCTATCCGTATACACGACAGGGAACTACAGGCCAAAATGTTTGGCATACTTGGTTTTACACCCGAAGAAGCACAGGCACAGTTTGGTTTCCTTATGAATGCCTTTGAATATGGCGCCCCTCCGCATGGTGGCTTGGCCTTCGGCTTCGATCGTCTTTGCTCACTGTTTGGTGGTGCAGACCATATCCGCGATTATATAGCCTTCCCTAAAAACAACGCAGGCCGTGATGTGATGATTGACGCCCCAAGCGCCATTGATGATAAGCAGCTAAAAGAGTTGGCTATAAGTGTTACTGTATAATATCCCGTAGGGATAACATCTCTATAGAATAATAAAATGTTTTTCTAGCTGCAACCCCGAAATGGGTTGTACTATTATAAGGCATAAATTTCTATAGATATTCAACACCTACGGTGTTAGTTATGCATCGCCTTAAAAGGTTCTGTAAATACTTTTCCTAACCAAAGAGTATACAACCGTAACATATTCATTACATATCTGCGTTCCGTGGACATAGCATTATTATGTGAATGTCGTTTGTATGGGTAATCCGGTTTGTATAAATCAAGGTAGTTGGGAGGTAAAGGATTATCGGGTATGCGGATATTACCCTCAGTAATTTCACTCATTATTGCAATTTTACCATCATTATTTAATAAATACAGGTGATAAAACGGGTCTAGCATAGCTTTGTAGCCTTGTGTGTCATAGCGTAGCATGCCTACTATTGAAACAGTGTGGTGAGATATGCTATCATAACCATATAGAAAAACCATTTCGGCACTTATATCTATCGTTCCAAGCATGGTATTCATTAACCATACCTGCTGGTCGCAGCTGGCTACTTTGTTCGTTAAAACATCATAGGTGGTATTATACTTAGGGTTTTCATTGCCCTGTGGCTGCCTGCAATTGTTACTTACATATTCATATACCTGCATAATTTTTGCAGAGTCGGTTTTAGTATCTTTGGTAATGCTGTCACACAATTCTTTATACACTATTTGCTCATACATAAACTGCTTGTTGTTGTTATTCACTAGCAAATACGCAACAAAGGGTAGCATGTACAGTACTATCAAAGCTGATAGTATGATAAGGGCTATTTTGGTGCGTTTTTTCAACCTCGGTATTTGCCGCTAATTTAAATTATTACTTTGCAATAAAAACATACAATAATGGCAGTAAGCATATCGCCCGAAACAATTAAATTTTTGGCCGACCTTGATAAGAATAACAACCGCGAGTGGTTTTTAGCAAATAAAAAGCGCTACGAAGCCGCTAAGAAAAATTTTGCAGAGTTTGTTGATGCGTTGATAAAAGAAGTGGCTAAGTTTGAGCCTGCGGTAGCTAATTTTACCGCTAAAGATTGTACCTTCCGTATAAACAGGGATGTGCGCTTTTCGGCGAACAAAGCACCGTACAAAAACAACATGGGTGCTTCTATCAGCAAAGGCGGAAAGAAATCGTCCAGTGCAGGATATTATGTGCATGTACAACCAGGCGAGGTATTTATTGCCGGAGGCTGCTGGATGCCCGAAGCTGAACAACTGAAAAAAATCCGCGACTCTATAGACTACGACTACGAGGCTTTTGAAAAGATAGTAGCATCTAAAGAAGCTAAAAAACGCTTTGGCGGCTTAAGCGAAGAAGCTAAGCTGAAAACAGCACCCAAAGGCTACCCTAAAGACCATCCAGGCCTTGAATATCTAAAGCATAAAAGCTTTGTGTTTTATCAACCGGTAGATAGTAAGCTGATAAGCAAGCCCGAGTTTTTGGCTGAGGTAGTGAGCGGCTTTAAAGCCATTAAACCTCTGTGCGATTATTTAAACCAGGCATTGGAATACACCGAAGATTAATTCAGAATGCATAATTCAAAATGCAGAATGAAATAGAAATAAAAATGCCCCATTGAAAGTTCAATGGGGCATTTTCTATAAAATAAGTTTAACTAGTTCTTAACAAAGACGTAGGTAATGGTACCAAATTGCTGTTCGGCAGCATCAGACTTGGCCGAAAATTTAGAGCTTTTAGCAGCAGCTAAAGCACATTTTTGCAGCGATTGGTCGGTAACGGTAGTGCCACGGCCTATTTTGGTGCTTATCACATCGCCGTTTTCGTTTACGCCTACATCTACCACCACTTTACCTTGTGCGGTAGAGTTGTAACAAGGTTTTGGTAACGATTTGCCAGCACGGCCTGTTAGGCTGAAGCCTATGCCGCCGCCATGCCCGTTTTTGCCGGGGCCTTCACCTGGTCCTTCGCCGGGACCATTACCAGGACCTTTGCCACCACCAATGCCACCACCTTCGCCGGGGCCTGTGCCACCACCGCCATTAAACAAAGCGTTGGGGTTGCCTGTGGGTTTCCCCTCGTTACCCGGTGTGGTAGACGAGCCTTGCGAGCCACCCTTGTTAGGAAACAACGCGCTGTTGTTCACCTTTGGTTTTTCAATAGGTTTTACAGGCGCATGGGCAATATTCACTTTCGGCGGAATGCTTGGGGCATCCTCGTCGTTAGATGTTAAATAGTTAGGGTCAACCTCTTCTACAGGTGCTGCAACACCGCTAAGCTGGTCGGGGTTGGTGTTGCCCATACCTACAATAGCATCGCCAAAGCTAAGCTCTATACCACCACCACCACCACCGCCGCCTAATTCAGGGTAGGGTGGGTTCTTTGTTTTAAAAACAACAAATAGCAATATTATAAATAGCAATAAGGCAACCAATAAGGCACCAAGGCCTGCGTATACGCGGTCGTTGGTTTTAATATCTGCTCCGGTGGTTATCATACACAGGTTGTTTTAGGGTTTACTTATATACGTATGAAAAACAAAATTAGTTAGAGGGTTGGGTAGCCAACACCATTTTGGCGTTTAGGCGCGTACCCACCTGCATAATATCAACCAAACGCTGCACCTGTACGGTACTGTCTACGTTTAGCTGCACAGTAGCCTCATCGGCACCGGCCAATGCGGTTTGCAGGGTGCTTTCCAAATCAGCCTTAGGTACTTCTGTTTTATCAATATAGTACTTAAGGTTTGATGTTACGGTAACCTGTACCAGCTTTTTATGTATGGCTTTATTGTCTGAAGCCCTGGGCAGGTTTACCTTTATAAAGTTTGGGTTTAGCAGCGACGAGGCGATAAGGAAGAACAGCATCAAAAAGAACATGATATCGTTCATGGCGCCTGTGCCAAGCTCAAACTCAAACCGTTTTTTACGTCGTAGGTTCATTATTTAGAAGGTTCTTGTAACACATCAATAAAGTCTACCGATGAGCTTTCCATTTTAAAAATAACCCTGTCAATCATAGTGCTTAAGTAGTGGTATGCAGCGTATGCTATAATACCTACTATTAAACCAGATGCAGACGATACCATTTTTTCATAAAGGCCGTCGGCTACGTATTTAACCTCTATAGTACCGGCCAGGCCAATGTTGTAGAAAATACGGATAACGCCAAGGATAGTACCGATGAAACCAAGCATGGGGGCAATACCGGCTATAATACCTAAAAAGTTTAGGTTTTTCTCTAGCTTGGCTACTTCCAGCTTACCAACGTTTTCTATTGATTTTTCAATATCAGCCAATGGGCGGCCAATGCGGTTAATGCCTTTCTCTATCATACGGGCAACTGGCGCATTAGTGCTTTTGCAAACAGCTTTGGCGCTCTCTACATTTCCGCTCAAAATAAAGTCGCGGATGTTATTCATAAAATTATGCGGAACCCGCGATGAGCGGTTAATAACTATCAGCCTTTCAATAATAATGTAAATAGCTACAATAAGGAATATAGCTAAGGGTATCATTACCGGCCCCCCTTTTAGTACCATCTCCCAAAGGTTGGTAGATGTTTCGGTAACTGGTGGGGTAGCAGCTGTTTGGGCTACGGCGCGTGCAGTGTCTTGCACTGCTGTTTGTAACGAATCGGTTACGGGCATATTTGCTTTACTTTAAGTTAATTACTGGGTATTATTTTGCTACGTTAAAGTAAAGGTTGCTTCTATGCGATATGATTAGGGTTAAAGTAAATTGTAAACAAGGAATTGTTAGCTGGTAAAACGGAGGTATAACAAAAAGGTTGCAGGCCTAGCGCCCCATCAACTCATAAATACCCAAATAAGCCAGTGCTCCCGCAAAGTAACCTATTAGTGCTAATAGGCTTATGCGCTTTACGTACCACATAAAATCAATCTTCTCCATGCCCATAACGGCCACCCCTGCCGCCGACCCTATAATTAGAATACTGCCGCCTGTGCCTGCGCAATAGGCAATAAACTCCCATATTTTGCTATCAGGTGGAAAATCGACAAGGCTATACATGCCCTGCGTGGCAGCTACCAGCGGTACATTATCTACAATGGCCGATGCCAGGCCTATGGCAATCACAATAACATCGCTATTGCCTATGGTTTTATCCATAGCGGTAGCCAGGTTTGATAATATGTGCGTAGCCTCCAGCACCCCAATGGCGGCTAATATACCAAAGAAAAACAGTACGCTACTTAAATCTATGCGGCTAAGGGCATGGGCTGCAGTGTAGGGTTTGCGCAATTCTTCGTCTTTGCCACTGTGTATAAATTCTGATACAAGCCATACCAGGCCCAGGGCTAATAATATACCCATATAAGGGGGCAGGTGGGTAAGCTGTTTAAAAACAGGTACCATAATAAACCCGCTAATACCGGCAAATAGCATAATAGCGCTATGCTTTTCGTGCTTGCGGTTAATTTTTGCAGGGCGTTCCAAGTTGCCTTTTAGCTTAAATGACAGGTAGATTAAGGGCACCAGCATGCTTATCAAACTAGGTATAAACAGTTCTAACACAATATTCAGCGGGGTTATTTGCCCGCCTATCCATAGCATGGTGGTTGTTACATCGCCCAAGGGGCTCCATGCACCACCCGAGTTTGCAGCTATAATAACTATACCTGCAAAAAAGCGGCGGTCCATAGGGTCTTTTACCAGCTTGCGGAGTAATGATACCATTACAATAGCCGTTGTCAGGTTATCCAGCGCTGCCGAAAGGAAGAATGTGAGCAGTGAAACTATCCACAAAAGCCTTACTTTATTGGTGGTTTGTATGCGGTCGGTTATAATATCAAATCCATGGTGGGCATCAATCAGTTCAACTATGGTCATAGCCCCCATTAAAAAGAATAAAATTTCGGCTATTGATGCCAAGTGGTGGCTAAGTTCTTCTCCAACTATTTCGGGCGATGCGCTGAAAACCACGTAAACCGTCCAACACAGCACACCAGTAATAAGGGCAGTGGCGGTTTTATTGACTTTTAGCGGGTGTTCAAAAGCAATTGCTGCGTAGCCTAAAATAAACAGGGTTAAAATTATAGTTATCATATCCATTCTTACAACGGTAAACCTACAAAAAAAATTTAGAATAAGCTTAGAAAGCGCACTATTCAAAAGGGTTACAGCTTTTATGGGGCAAAAATGGGGAATTATCTTACATGTGTAGCATAGGGTGTTGTTATTACACCGAAACCCTGTAACAATAGGGCTTTTGATAAGGTTAAACAGCCAACAAAAAACTTATTGAAATTTAACCAACCCATTAAAAAACGACCATTATGAGAAAGTCTACTCAAACAAAAGGACCACAAGCAACTGCTATAGCTGCTAAACTTACGGGCGACGATGCCAAACGTAAGACAAAGCTTAAGCCTTATAAAGCAGCAGGCCGCAAGCCTAAAAAATCATTCGACGTAACAGACGAAGAAGAAGAAGATGCGGGTTTCAACGCAAAGGAATTTGATTTAGGAACCGATTTCTTTTACGATGATGACGAAGATGATGATGTATTTTTCGACGACAACCCTTTCTATAACTAGAAATATACCTTCTTTATCATAGATAAAAAATTTAAACCTGATACTTATTTAGTTCATGGTTTTGATTGGTTAGATGGCCCAAAAACCCCGCTTTACGCGGGGTTTTTGGGTTTTAGGTGCCTCACCCCCTTGCCCCTCTCCCATAGAGAGGGGGTAAATAAGACATTAATTTAAAGTCCCTCTCTCCTTTGGGGAGAGGGATTTAGGGAGTGGGGCTGTTACGGCAAATACAACACCCCGCAGCAGCTATCTTTTTCGGCACCGGTAACTGTAGCCAGGCTGTTAACCTCGTTGCGCATACGCAACACGCCCAAAAAGGCAAATACTAGGGCTTCTTTAAAATTAACGGTTAAAGGGTCGCCTACTATTACTGCCGATTGGGTATTGATGGCAATTTGCATAATAAGGAAACGGTTAAAAGCGCCGCCACCTGTAATCAGCACTTTATTCATTGGGTCGTTGCCTATGGCTTTGCCAATGTATTTACCCATGTGTACACACAGGGTATGCAGTTTATCTTCGGCGGGGCAATCAACACTATCAATCAATGGCAACACAAGAGTTCGTATCCATTCGTTAGCTATAGACTTGGGGTAGGGCAGGGCGTAGTAGTCCAGCGCCTCCAGCTTGCCCATAAGGTCGTTGTTCATCTGGCCTTTAGCGGCCATATCGCCATTGGCATCGTAAGGCTTACCAACCTGGCGTGCTACATGGTTAAGCGCAAAGTTAACCGCACTAATATCGTAGGCTATGCGGTTGCCGTTTTCATCGTCAGACGATATGTTTGCAATGCCCCCAAGGTTCAGGCAAAATTCAAACTTGTCAAACAGCAGTTTATCGCCAATAGGCACTAAAGGAGCGCCTTGTCCGCCCAGGGCAAGGTCTTTGTTGCGGTAGTCGGTAATAACCGGCAGGCCGCACTCTACGGCCAAATGCTGGCCCGAGCCTATTTGCAGGCTCATTTTATAATCAGGCTTGTGAAAAACCGTATGCCCGTGAGATGAAATAAAATCGGGCAGTACACTGTGGCGGCTCATAAAGCGCCAAACTTCCTCCCCAAGTAAAAAGCCATATTCTACGTTTAGTATTGAAAGGTCTTCGCCAATAAGGGTATGGGCATTTTTAAGTTTATCCTCCCAATAATCAGAATATTCAACCGTTTGGGCGGCGGTAATGGTGTATTTCCAGCCTTTGTCGCTATGGGTAAACTCGCAATAGGCAATATCCAACCCATCAAGCGAGCTGCCCGACATTAAGCCAATAACCTTGTATGTGTCTTGTATCATAAAGGTGCAATATTAGGAAAATAATCTACCACCCGCGTTGCAACTGCGTTATGGCATACTTTTCTAATTTATTGGGTGAAGGGAGATTTGAACAAAAAAACCTTACTTTTGTCATTCTAAAAATTTATTATATTCTCTTATTATGCATATTGAGCTTACCGAAGAGCACCTAATGGTGCAGAAAGCAGCCCGCGACTTTGCCCAAACAGAACTATTGCCCGGCGTAATTGAACGCGACGAGCACCAAAAAGCACCACTTGAAGCCTGGAAAAAACTTGGCGAAATGGGCTTTATGGGTATGATGGTTGACCCAAAATACGGTGGTGCCGGTATGGACACTATATCGTATGTATTGGTAATGGAAGAGTTATCTAAAATTGATGCATCGTGCTCGGTTGCCGTTTCGGTAAACAACTCGTTAGTATGCTATGGCCTGGAGGCTTATGGCAGCGAGGAGCAAAAACAAAAATATTTGGTAGACCTGGCCAGCGGTAAAAAGCTGGGCGCGTTCTGTTTGTCAGAGCCTGAAGCGGGTTCTGATGCTACATCGCAACAAACAGAAGCAATAGACATGGGCGACCATTACCTGCTAAATGGTACTAAAAACTGGATTACAAACGGTGGCAACGCCGATACCTACTTAGTTATTGCCCAAACCGACCGTGCTAAAGGCCACCGCGGCATTAACGTATTTATAGTTGAGAAAGGCTGGGAAGGCTTTATTATCGGTGCTAAAGAAAATAAACTGGGTATCCGCGGGTCAGACACTCACACCTTGATGTTCCAGGATGTGAAAGTGCCTAAAGAAAACCGCATTGGCGAAGATGGCTTCGGCTTTAAATTCGCTATGAAAACCCTATCGGGTGGACGTATAGGCATTGCCGCACAAGCATTGGGTATTGCACAAGGCGCTTACGAATTATCTTTAGCATACTCTAAAACCCGCAAGGCGTTTGGTAAAGAAATTAGCCAACACCAGGCTATCCAGTTTAAGCTGGCTGATATGGCTACGGAGATTGAGGCAGCCCGTTTGCTTTGCTACAAAGCAGCGTGGATGAAGGACGAACACCTTGATTATGCCCGTGCCAGCGCAATGGCTAAGCTATTTGCATCAGAAACAGCTATGAAAACTACTGTTGAGGCAGTACAAATTCACGGTGGTTACGGTTTTGTAAAAGAATACCATGTAGAGCGTTTAATGCGCGATGCTAAGATTACCCAGATTTACGAGGGTACATCAGAAGTGCAGCGTATTGTAATTTCTCGTTCGGTACTATCTGAATAAAAATAATATCTCCCTCTTGGAGGGAGTACCCGAGCCTGCAAGGGGGAGGGAGGATATTTTCTATTAATAATGAAGCGGCTTTAGGGCCGCTTTTTTATACTATTCCCTATAACCTATCCCCTAATCTCCTACAACCTAAAAATAACTTTTCCACAGTAAAAACCTTTCTGTTTAGCTTTCGTATATTGCACATTCTATAAAGAACTATGAAGAAAGCAATACTATTTACCCTTTTCTCGTTTTTATTTACTCTTACAACCGTTAACGCAGGCACTTTTGGTAAAGACAAGCTAAAGATGTTAAAAGCAGCCAGCCTGTATTCAAACGGCGATGCAGAGGGCGCTTTGAGAGTATACAAAGAGGTTTATAAAGACGATAAAGCCAACGAGAAAGATGCGGAGCTTCTTTTTTTGATGGGCCGTTGCTACCTTGATTTGGGCAGGATTGGAGACGCCGTTGAGCATTTGGAAAACGCCTATAAGATAGACCCTAAGGTTGATAAGGAACTTACCCTTCGCCTGGCGCAGGCCTACCAGAAAAACGGAAACCTGGATGGTGCCGAAAAAATGGCCAAAGAGCACATAGCTATGCTGGACCCTGCCAAAGTAAAGGGTACCGAAGGCGAAACGTTGGTTAACCAATGCAAATTTGCACGAGAGCAAATAGCCAAGCCACAAAACGTAACGTTTAAAAATTTAGGGCCTAAAATCAATACCGATGTTATTGAATCAAATCCATCTATTACAGCCGATGGCCGAACGTTGATTTTTACCTCTCGCCGCTCAGACACCGAAGGTGGAAAGGTGGACATAAACAATAACCTGTTTTACGAAGATATCTACATGGCCGAGTTGGACAGCCTTACCAACACCTGGAAGGATGCCGTACACATGGAAAGCTCTATAAACTCTAAAGGCCACGATGCGAATACCAGCATATCGCCTGATGGGTCTATAATTTACATTTACCGCAATATGGTAAACAAAGGCTCGGGTCAGATATTCTTTTCTAAAAAAGGCAGCAGCGGCAAATGGGGCAGCCCAAAAGAATTGGAAAAAGACGTTAACACATCGTGGTTTGAAACATCAGGCTGTGTTAGCGCCGATGGTAAGTGGTTTTATTTTGTAAGCGAAAAACCAAACGGTGCCTTAGGCAATGGCGATATTTGGCGCGCCCCTAAAATTGGCAAAAATGAATTTGGTAAGCCTGAGAACTTAGGCCCAATGGTTAATACTGTAGAAGATGAGGTAAGCGTTTACATCCACCCTGACGGAAAGACATTATACTTCTCATCTCGCGGGCACGAGAATAATATGGGTGGCTACGATATTTTTAAAAGTACTTACGAAAATGGCAAATGGACCAAAGCCATTAACATGGGCTACCCCATAAACACCATTGGCGATGAGCGCCACTTTGTGCTAAGCACCGATGGTACCAAAGCCTATTACAGTGCTGTAAAAGATGGCGGCCAGGGCGACCTTGATATTTACGAGATAGACATGGGCAACTATGGTAAAGAGGTGGTAGATAATACCCCTGCTTATACCGGCCCTGCATTGTCTATTTTAAAAGGTAAGGTTATAGACAGCAACAGCGCATCAAGCATATCTACCAAAATTGATATTACCGATGCAGCGGGTGCTGTTGTTAACTCTATTGAAAGCGATGAAAACGGTGACTTCTTTTTAACCGTTGAGGCGGATAAAGATTACAACCTTGTAATAAATAACCCCCAGTATGCTACTTATAAGTACGCGTTTAAGTTACCTAAAGGAGACAAAGGCACTTACTCTGAATTTAAGTACTTAAAGTTAGACCCTAAAAAATAAGGCCCTCCAACTTCTTTGTAAGACGAGAGAGAATAATAGACAAATAATTTTACGGGTCGAAATATAGAACCATCTAACAATTGTAAAATGAAGTTTACACTATTACTAATTCCTGCGTTGGCGGTTTCGGGCATCGCGCAGGCACAACTAACGTACCCGGCAACCAAAAAGGTTGACCAGGTTGATGACTATTTTGGTACTAAGGTTGAAGACCCCTACCGCTGGCTGGAGGATGATAACGCCCCCGAAACCAAAGACTGGGTTACAGCCGAAAACAAGGTAACTTTTGATTACTTAGATAAGATACCTTACCGCGGTAAAATAAAAAACCGCCTTACCGAACTTTATAACTACGAGCGTTTTAGCATTCCATCAAAAGTAGGAGAGTATTACATTTTTAGTAAAAACGATGGCTTGCAAAACCAGGCAGTATACTACCGCCAAAATGGGTTAGACGGAGCTCCTGAGGTGTTTATTGATCCTAATACAATGTCGCCCGATGGAACAACATCTATTGGTTTGGCTGGCACATCAAAAGATAAACGTTATATAGGTTACACTGTATCTAAAGCAGGTAGCGACTGGCAAGAAATACTAGTTAAAGATTTAGTCGAAGGCAAGGATACTGAGGACCGATTAAAATGGGTTAAATTTTCGGGCACAGCCTGGAAAGATGATGGATTTTATTACAGCCGCTATGATAAACCCGGACCCGGAGAAGAACTATCGAAAAAGAATGAATATCAAAAGGTTTTTTACCACAAAATGGGTACCAGGCAAACAGAGGATAAACTGGTATTTGAAGACAAAGAGCACCCGCTGCGCTATTTTGGTGCAGGTACTACAGAGGATGAACGCTTCTTAATAATTGACATATCAGAAGGAACGGATGGAAACCAGATAATGGTACAGGACCTGAATGAAAAAGATGCTAAGTTTGAATACCTGATTAAAGGTTTTGATAACCACAATAGCGTTATAGACAATGTAGGTGGTAAACTTTTGGTAATGACTGATGTTGACGCACCTAACTATAAGCTGGTTTTAATAGACCCTAAAAACCCCGATAAAAAGAACTGGAAAACCATTATACCCGAAAGACCAGAGTTATTACAAAGTGTAACTACCGCCGGAAAATACCTTATTGTAACCTACCTGAAAGACGTTGCATCTAAAGTATATCAATATAATATGGAGGGTATAATAGTGCGCGAGGTTAAGTTGCCAACTGTTGGCAGCGCATCGGGCTTTTATGCTGATAAAGACCAAAAAATTGCTTTTTACAGTTTTACCTCTATTAACTACCCCTACACCGTTTTTAAATACAATTTAGAAACAGGCAGGTCTGAGGTTTATAAAAAACCAAACGTGAAGTTTAACCCCGAAGATTTTGAGGTTAACCAGGTGTTCTTTACCAGCAAAGACGGTACAAAAGTGCCTATGTTCATTGCCCATAAAAAAGGCATTAAGCTTGATGGGAATAATACAGCCCTGCTTTATGGTTACGGTGGGTTTAGCGTAAATATTACCCCGTCATTTTCGGCAGCTAACATTGTGTTAATGGAGAATGGCGGAGTTTATGCTGTAGCTACATTACGTGGTGGTGGCGAGTATGGCGAGAACTGGCACAAAAACGGTATGCTGTTAAAAAAGCAAAACGTATTTGACGACTTTATATCAGCCGGAGAATACCTTATTAAAAACGGCTATACATCATCATCAAAACTGGGTATAGAAGGCCGCTCTAACGGTGGCTTACTGGTTGGTGCCTGTATGACCCAACGCCCTGATTTGTTTAAAGTAGCATTCCCCGGGGTAGGGGTAATGGATATGCTCCGCTTTCAAAAATTTACTGTAGGCTGGGGCTGGGTTGATGAGTATGGATCGAGCGAGGCGAATGCTGACGAGTTTAAAAACCTGTACGGTTTCTCGCCACTGCATAACCTAAAACCGGGTACGAGCTACCCTGCAACTATGGTTACCACGGCAGACCATGACGACCGTGTAGTACCTGCCCACTCGTTTAAGTTTGCCGCGCGCCTGCAAGAGTGCCACAAAGGGCCAAACCCTGTGCTAATACGCATAGAGACAAACGCCGGCCACGGTGCGGGTAAATCGCTAACCAAGATAATTGATGAAAGGGCTGACTTATGGTCGTTCCTGTTCTACAATACCGGGGCTGACATTAAGTAACAGGTTGGTATAATTTTTGATAAAAGCCCTGTCTCAAAAGTTGAGGTAGGGCTATTTATTGCACAAAAGGCTTTAATTAAACCCCTATAATTGATTGTTTAGTAAAAAGAATGCGTATTTTTGCGCCCGTTTATATAATTAAATTATGAAGAAAAACCTGCTCGGTACAGCTTTTGCGCTGTTTATAGCAACCGCTACTTTTGCCCAGATTGGTGACAACTCTACCCTGCTTACAGTGGGTGGCGACGTTGTAACCCGTGGCGAGTTTATGACCATTTATAAAAAGAACAACTCTGCCCCAACGGCTATTTCGGTAACCGATTACCTGGATTTGTTCATTAATTTTAAGTTGAAAGTAAAAGAGGCTAAAGATTTAGGCCTTGACACCGCCAAAACTTTTTCTAGTGAATTACGCGGCTA
>CAMBQF010000076.1 GCA_945869825.1 Chitinophaga pinensis
TATGACAGTGTCGTATAGGCAGCAGATGAATACGCTTAAATACCGTCAACTATCAGGTTATGCATTATTGGTAGAGCAGGAATATATGGCATGGCAAAAAATACAAAAGGAATTTCCCTTTCAGCAATTATACTTCAACCCAAAAGATAAACGAAAAAAAGACGACAATAGGTATAGGGTGCAACCCTTAAAGCCGGTTATATACCTCTATCCTGAAAAGGAAATGGATATTAACGTAACCCTGAAATTTGAAAGCGAAGAACTATATACCTGGCCAAAGGTTGATGATAAACTGGGCTGGAATGTTACAGCAAAACCAGATGGTATACTTACCGATGCATTATGTAACGAATACCCTTACCTTTTTTGGGAAAGCAAAACTACCGACTATAAATGGGTTGATTTTAGCGAAGGCTTTGTTGTAGCTGCTGATGAGACAGAGAATTTTTTACGCGATAAACTTAAATTGCTCGGACTGAATAGCCGCGAGTATACAGACTTTATTACCTTTTGGGCACCACGCTTAAGGCAAAATAAATACAACCTTATTCGTTTAGAAACCGAAGCGTATGATAAGGCAATGCCAATATATGTGGAGCCTTCGCCAGAAAGTATGCAACGCGTATTTATGGTTTATAAAGCGTTAAAAGCTCCTGTAACGCTACCCGAACAAAATCTACAGCCTTTTAACCGCAAAGGCTACTCGGTAATAGAGTGGGGCGGAATGGTTATGCCCGAAATTGTAAACTAACGTACTATGAAATATTTGATAGCATTAAGCAGCCTGGTTTTATTATTTATAGCATGCGGAAACAATACTATAGAAGAACAAAAACTAAAGCCAACACCAATAGATAGCACCGCTAAAGCCGATTCTATACTCAACCTTACCTACAACAAAACCAATTGGTCTATCACTCTTAAAAACCTGGCCGTTTGGGATAGTTGCAAAGCCCGCCAATTAGATAGTGTTATAATGTTTGTTTTAAAGCTACCCAGCAATTGGGGTCGTACGCGCGATGCTATTTTTGGCTTAGATAGCCTTGCATACGGGCAAATTTACAGCTATGGCCGTAAAATTGGCGATGATTATTACGCATACCTGCATAACCCCCCACCTCCGCAGCAAATAGTAGAACCAGATTATTACCCTATGGCCGAAAAACCGGTTATTTACCTGTACCCTACCAAGGAAATGCAAGTAACCGTAAACCTTGATTTTAATGGTACTGATTTATACACCTGGCCAAAGATTGATGGGGCAGAATGGCTTGTTACCGCCCGCCCCGATGGTATGCTTACTGATACCAGGGGAGATCAATTTCCTTACCTTTTCTGGGAAGGCAAACAGCGGGATTTTAGCTGGATTGATAATACATCGGGGTTTGTGGTTAGTTCGTTAAGTGTGGAAACTTTTTTGCAGGAAAAACTAAAAGTTTTGGGCTTAAACCCTCGCGAACGTGCCGACTTTATTACCTATTGGGGCCCGCGTATGCACAAAAGCGGATATTATTTTGTCAGGTTTGAAACAGTAAACTATGCCAAAGCCGTTCCACTTACAATTACACCTACACCTACCAGCGCACAACGCATAATGATGGTTTTTGCCCCACTTAGCAGCAATAGGAAGGTGAAAGAGCAACTCCTTACACCCTTTACCCGCAAAGGCTTTACTGTAATAGAATGGGGCGGAATGGAACTGCCCTCTGTAACGTTTAATGAATTTTAATAGCACAACTATGAATACCAAACAATGTATTACCGTATTGATGCTATTTATCAGCATGAGTGTATTTGCCGGACCGATATCAAAACTTGACTCATTATTAAATCTAAAATACAGTGGGTTAGAATACCCTAAAACAGTTGCTGAAATTAAAAAACTTGATAATAGTTGGGGGAATAAGCTGGATAGTGCTATTAAGTTTATGTACGCTATACCTGGTAATTGGCCCATGGCAACTGCATATCAAACCCGTATGGGCTTTTTAAGCTACAGGCAAATACCCGGCTATGCCTTATTGGTTGAACAAGATTACATGCTTTACAATAAAATTAATGTACAGTACCCTATTTTTTTTGATATAGATGGCTATGAAGACGGTGGTAACCCAATACGCGAACGCACATTAAAACCTGTTATCTACCTGTATCCTGAAAAAGAACAACAAACTGACATTACATTAAATTTTACAGGTACCAATCTTTATACCTACCCTAAAATTGGGGGTGATAATAGCTGGCATGTTACTGCTAAACCCGATGGTATGCTAACTGACGCTAAAGGTAACAGCTACCCCTATTTGTTTTGGGAAGGCATACAAGCCGATATGAGCTATATTGATTTTACTGAGGGCTTTGTAGTAAAAGTAGACCAGCTGGAAACATTTTTAGAAGATAAGCTAACCCTACTAGGCCTTACCGCCCGCGAGCGTACCGACTTTATAACTTTTTGGGCTCCTAAGTTGCAAAAAAGTGAGTATGTATTTGTACGTTTTGAAACTACTGCCTACAGCAACGCCGTGCCTTTATCTATAACACCTGCCCCGCAAAGCATACAGCGCATTTTTGCCGCATTTATGCCGGTAGAAAATGGATATATATGCCATCCACAACAGCTACAGCCTTTTACTCGCAAAGGTTTTACGGTTATAGAATGGGGTGGGGCAGAGTTACCATCATCAAATTAGATATTAAAAAGGCTCTCCCTGCGAAGGAGGAGTAATCCTAACTGTTAAATTAGGGTTGAGGGGGGGGGCAAATCAATCAACTATCCCCCCTCTGTAATTATTTCAATCTAAATAATACTAACCCTGCGCCGGCATTTATCAACGGTTTGATATTTATGCCATTTATTTATTAATCTTTGCAACCCAAAACTTTAATTTTTAAGCATGAAACGCTTTTTATTAGCTACCATGGCTGCCGCTTTATTATTAGCGCAAGCCTGTAAAACACCAGAAAAAACAACCCGCAATCCGGAGCCGTTGGCAGATACCGCTGCCGTAGACAATGCGCAGCTTGATTCATTGCTTAAAGCCCTGTTTAGCAACATGGGTAAAGAGGATAATGCTGATGAAAATGAAAGTGACCCTGTTCCTGCTGTTTATCAGGCAGCAAATAAACGCGTAAACGACCTTTTGCATACTAAGCTGGAAGTTAAGTTCGACTTTGCCAATTCTCGTTTAATGGGTAAGGCTACGTTAACCTTTAAACCTTATTTCTACCCGGTAAACACATTGGTGCTTGATGCCAAGTCGATGGATATTAATGAGGTATCATTAATAGACAGCAAAACCAAAGCTAAAAGCAAACTGGCTTTTGAATATAAAGACAATAAAATTACCATTCAGTTGGGCCGCACATTTACCCGCGATGAGCAGTATATGGTTTTTGTTGACTATACCGCCAATCCTGATAAGGTAGAGCAATCAGGTTCTGAAGCTATTACCGATGCTAAAGGCCTGTATTTTATCGACCCTAAAGGAACAGACCCTAACAAACCTACCCAGGTGTGGACACAGGGCGAAACAGAATCATCATCTTGCTGGTTCCCAACTATCGACTCTCCTAACGAGAAATGTACCGAAGAAATTTACATTACGGTAGATAACAAATACGTTACCCTTTCTAACGGTAAACTTGTATCGCAAAAAACCAATACCGACGGCACCCGCACCGATTACTGGAAACAAGACCTTCAACACTCGCCATACCTGTTTATGATGGCTGTTGGTGAATTCTCTATTGTTAAAGATAAATGGCGCGGCAAAGAGGTTAACTACTATGTAGAAAAAGAATATGAGCCATACGCTAAGCAAATTTTTGGTAACACGCCAGAGATGCTTACCTTCTTCTCTGATAAGCTTGGGGTAGAATATGCCTGGGATAAATACTCGCAGATAGTAGTGCGCGACTATGTGTCGGGCGCTATGGAAAATACAACCGCTACCATACACGGCGAATTTTTACAACGTAACGACCGCGAACTGTTGGACGAAACCAACGAAGGCGTTATTGCCCACGAACTTTTCCACCACTGGTTTGGCGACCTTGTTACCTGCGAAAGCTGGAGCAACCTGCCGCTAAACGAAAGCTTTGCTAACTACAGCGAATACCTTTGGCTGGAGCATAAATATGGTCGCGACGATGCAGACGACCACCAGATGGATAACCTGAACAACTACATTGCAGAGGCTGACGGTGGCAAAAAAGTTGACCTGATACGTTTTGACTATGTAAACCGAGAAGATATGTTTGACCGCCACAGCTACGATAAAGGTGGCCGTGTGCTACACATGCTTCGCAAATATTTAGGCGATGATGCGTTCTTTACTGCGCTGAAAGATTACTTAACTACCAACAAGTTTCAAAATGCAGAGATACATAACCTGCGCCTAAGCTTTGAAAAAGTTACGGGCGAAGACCTTAATTGGTTCTTCAACCAGTGGTTTTTAGCCAGTGGCCACCCAGAGTTGGATGTAAACTATGATTTTGATAATGGCAATGCTATTGTTAGTGTAACACAGCAACAAGACTTTAAAACTACCCCGCTATATAAACTGCCTGTAGATATTGATGTTTATGTTGATGGCAAAGCTACCCGCCACCGTGTATGGGTTGATAGTGTTAAAAACACCTTTAAATTTGTTGTTACTGCCAAGCCCGACCTTATTGTATTTGATGCCGAGCACCAGCTGCTAGGCAAAATTACCGACAACAAAAGCAACAACGATTTAGTGTATCAATACGAGCATGCCCCGTTGTATTTCGACCGATGGGAAGCTGTTGACCGCCTGAGCAAAAAAGCAAAAAGCCCACAAGGCACTAAAGTGCTTAAAGCCGCTATAAGCGATAAGTTTTACGGCATCCGTGCAATTGCTTTACGCCACATAAGCAAAGTATCATCAAGCGAATATGATGGTCTTAAAGACCAGCTGATAACCATTGCAAAAACCGATAAAAAATCGTTGGTGCGAAGCAACGCAATTAAAGCGTTGGGTAAAATGTTTAGCGGCGATGCATCCTTGGTTCCGGTGTTTACAGACAGGTTGAATAATGATAAATCATACATGGTTATTGGTTCTACATTAAAGGCATTGGCTGATGTTGACAAAAAAGCGGCTATGGCCGAAGCTAAAAAACTGGAGAACGAAAAATCGGGCGATATACTTGGCACCATTGGTGAATTATATGCCGAAGATGGTGGCGCACAGTATTACGATTTCTTTATCAAAGCCTACCCAAATGTTTCATCTGCAATGGGTAAATATGGCTTTATTACCCAGTTTGGCACCTACATGGCTAAGCAGGAAGATGATGCCGTAATTGATAAAGGCATAGCTTTTGCTGATAATATTATTAAGAATGAAAACGCATGGTGGTTAAAGCTGGCTGGTTACTCTATGGTAAATGCTATTGCAGGCCACTATATCGAGCAAATAAATACACTTACCAACGCTGGTGCAAGCCCTGATAAAATCCGCGCTGCCGAAGAGAAGAAAGATAAGGTGTTAAAGGTGTTTGCCGATAATTTCAAAAACGAAAAAGACCCTAACGTATTGAAGTACTTAGGGGGTGATGAATAATGGTTTATGAAGAAAGACATTAAGATACCGCCCGTAAAAGACGTGGCAATTGCTATAGTAAAAGATACTGACGAAGCCGATCAGACTGCATGGTATGTGTACCTGGTTAATATGAAGAACAAGGCGATAACTGATGTTATTATAAACTCTAAAGGCTACGGTACTATTGATGAACAGGAGATAAAAACATCAACCCTGCGCCATTATTTTGCCGAGGTTAAAGAGCAATCGTTTGTAAAGGTGGAAACCATTATGGACTCGCTATTTGGCCTTAATAACGAGTTTTGGGTAAGCTTTTACATAGGTAAACAGATATACGACCAAAAGTTCGTATTCCTACCTGAGACTATTAAAGACGAGAACTTCACCCTTATCCCTATTATGGATAGGCGTGGGGTGATGATAGGGCACTAACTAGTTATCAGTTCCCAGTATTTGAAAAAAGAAAAAGGCGCCAATGGCGCCTTTTCTGTTGGGGTAAATATGTTTTAAGCTGTTGCTTTTACTTTCTCTAATGCGGCCTCGTATACCCTGCGCATGCCTTCTTCTACGCTAATTTTTGGTTGCCAGTTGAATTTCTCTGATACATAGTCCATATTGGCGTAACGTGAGTGTACACCTACAGGCTTATCAAGCAGGGGCTTAATTTCAGGGGTATAACCTGCAAAGCTGGTCATTAGCTCAATAATCTCTAAGAACGATGTTAATCTGCCCGAACCAATGTTAATGGCTGTACCATCATGTATATTATCCAAGGCCATTAATATGGCGTCAATGCAATCGTCAATGTGCACAAAATCTCGGCCTTGTTTACCACTGCCCCATACTTCAAACGGGTCTTCTTTGCGGGCTGCACGGGCTGCAATAGCCGGCACAGGGTAAGTAAGGTCCTGGTCTTCGCCGTAGCCACTAAAAGGGCGCACACAGGCTACTGATATACCATAATGCTGCGCCGTAATCTGCGCCAGGTATTCGCCGGTAAGCTTACTCCAGCCGTAAGTCATATCAGGTTGGCCAAGTACACTGTCAAAGCTTATTTCTTTTTCCTCCAAGGCAATGGCACCATCAACCCCTTGCAGGTTGGTTGGGTATGCTGCGCTTGATGATGGGAACATAACACGCTCTGGCTTATAACGGGTAACCCAGTAAAAAAATTCCGCGTCAATAGAAAGGTCTAAAGCCACCATCATCGGGTCGCCGTCTATCTTGGCACGTCCGCCAACAATAGCTGCAAAATGAAAGGCATCGCTAATACGTAAATCCAAGCCCGTGAGCTCTTTAATGTAGTTGTCGTTAGATGTTATATTGCGCAAAAAGTTGCGGAAGTCTTCGTGTAAAAAGAACACGCGCTTGTTCTCGCCAAATATCTCCAGGTTACCTTCTTTACTAACAGATGGTATAGGCATCCATTTAGAAGGTACTGGTGTTCCTGCCGAGAAATCATCAATAACAATAAGGTAATCGTTGGTAGTGCTAAGCAGGCGTTTTACAAGGTTGCGGCCTACAAATCCCGCCCCGCCCGATACAAGGTGTAATTTCATTTCGCAAATATAATCAATTGAAGGTTGCGTGAAAACCTAAAATTAATATGCTAAATAATTGTAATTAAATAGATTATAATAAATACTAAGGAGAAAGTATTTTTATGATAAAATCCCAATGTTAAATTTTCATTTTTATACACTTAAAAATGATGTCTTAATATTGAAGTAATAGTATAATGTTATGTTTGCAGGCTGTTAAAAAGCCTACTATATGAATAATCAAAAAAATATTTTTACGTATGCAATAGTAATATTTTTATGCGTAATTTCTGCTAATATAGTTAATGCACAAATAAATATAACTACTACTGCTGCTGTTACCCAAAATTTTGACGGTATGGGCACTGGCACTACACTGCCTACCAATTGGCGTGTTGGTGCTACCACAGCGCCAACTTGGGCTGCGGGTACTTCTTCAGTTACGCGAGCTGCAAACTCAGGTTCGCCTACTCAAGGTGGAACATATAACTGGGGCACATCAACTACCGAACGTGCTGTTGGAGCTATGACATCAGGCAGCTTTAACAGTCCAAACAGCTTTATGGCAGAGTATATAAATTCAAACAGCAATGCCATTACACAATTAACTATTAGCTACACCGGCGAACGATACAGAAGAAACTCGGCAGCAGCCAGCATACAGTTTTATTATTCATTAAACGGCACTTCATGGACAGCCGTAACCGCCGGCGACATTGCTACTTCAAGTTTCCCTACAGGTACAAGCACGTATAATTTTCCATCGCCTCTAATAGTTAACGTTAGTGCATTCAATATTGCGAGCTTAAACATAGCCAATGGTGCTAAATTTTATTTACGCTGGAATTTAAACACAACCGGCTCAAACTCGCAAGGTATTGGTATTGATAACGTATCGGTAACGGCGGCTTTTGCCTCACCACCATCTGTGCCTGTTTTGAGCAATGGAAGCACAAGCGGTTCTGTAGGTACTGCTTTTACTACCTTTAATCTATCAACATTAGCTACCAATAGCCCAACCAGTTACGCTATTGTTAGCGGTTTGCCCCCGGGTTTAAGCTTAAACACCTCAACTGGTGCAATAACGGGTACACCAACTACAGCAGGTACGTACAGTACTGTTTTTAATGCTACCAATGGTTCTGGTACTAGCACATCAAATGCAACATTAACTATTACAATAGCCAAAGGCACTCAAACTATTACATTTAACGCATTAGCATCAGTACCCTATGGCTCAGCGCCTGGTACATTAACGGCTACTTCCAGCTCAGGGCTTGCAGTTTCCTTTACCAGTGCTACGCCATCCGTAGCAGCCCTCTCGGGCACTAACAACGCAACTATAACTTACGGCGCTGTTGGCAGCAGCAATATTACCGCCAGCCAGGCTGGCGATGCTAACTGGAATGCCGCAACGGCAGTAGTGCGCGCGCAGTCTGTTACACAAAAAGTGCTCACCGTAACGGGCCTAACAGGTGTAAACAAACAATACGATGGCACTACCGCTGCCACAGCTACCGGCACACCTGCACTTAACGGTGTTTTAGCGGGCGATGTTGGAAACGTTACCATAACCGGCACACCTACGTTTACTTTTAATACTGCTGCAGTAGGAATAGCAAAACCTATCACTACCAGCGGTTATACCCTAACAGGTTCGGCTTCGGGAAATTATTCATTAACACAGCCAACTCTATCAGCCAACGTTACCGTTAAAACCATTACCCTAACCGGTGCTACTGCTAACAACAAAGTATACGATACTAATACTTCGGCTACCATTACCGGTGGTACGCTAAATGGCGTTGTAGCGGCTGATGTGGCTAACGTATCTGCTACAACAGGCACTTTTGCATCAGCAAACGTGGGCACCAATATTGCCGTAACCGTATTATTAACCGGCAGCGCAGCAGGCAACTATATATTAACTCAACCCGGCCTTACAGCTAATATTACCAAAGCCAACCAAACCATTACATTTGGCACTTTAGCCGACAGGTTTACCGGCGGCGCCAACTTTGCTTTAACAGCAACAGCCAGTTCGGGCCTGGCGGTAAGCTATACCAGCTCTAACACTGCTGTGGCAACTGTTGCCGGCAGCACGGTTACTATTGTAGGTGCGGGCAGCACTATTATTACTGCATCGCAGGCGGGCAACAGCAACTACTTTGCCGCTGCCGATGTGCAACAAACCCAGTTGATAATTGATGCGCCGATTACTATGGCTACTTACCTGTTTACCGGTTGGTCGTCAAGCCCAAGCGTAGGGTCTTTGTCGCCATCGGGTGTTGTATCTAACGTTACTTTCTCAAATATATCGTATAACAATATAACCCCCAATGGGAATTACCCATCGGGCAATGCTTTTGGGGGCTCAGGTAGCTGGGGTACGGCATTATCAGCCACACGTTACATACAATTTACAGTTACAGCTGCTTCAGGCTATTTATTAAATCTTTATTCATTTGATATGGAGGCCTGGAGAAGTGCTGCCGGGGCCACCAACTATGCTATCCGATCAAGCCTTGATGGTTATGGCAGTAATTTAGCCAGCGGTAGCGTTGGTACAACTGCCCAAACCAGCGTATCTACATTAACATTGCCATCAGGCTTTACAGGCATATCAACGGTTACATTTCGTATATACGGTTATGGCGGTAATAGCACCGGCGACTGGCGATTGGATAATTTTGCAATTGATGGCAGTGTTACAAGCAGTTGCACTACGCCCACAGCATTGGCTTTTCAAACACAGCCCGTTACGTCAAACCAGAATGTTGCAATACCAATAGTGGTAAAGGCAATATGCTCGGGCGGCGCCACGGCTACATCGCTTAACACAGGCTCGGTTACCCTTACCACTACCGGTTGCGGTATGCAGCAGAGCGGCAGCAGCGTACAATCTATTACCGCTAACTTTGTAAACGGGGTGGCTACGTTTAATAACATTACCTTCTCCCGCTCTACACAAACCAATATAAATTTTACCACTACCAACACACAGGGCCTTACCAATGTAACCAGTAATAACTTTACCATTAATGCACCATCGGGTTCCAGCCCAACTAATACTACTATTGCTTCAGAAAATTTTGAAAGCACTACTTCATGGAATTATACTATTGGCACACCTACCTATTCTGGTTCGGGCGGTGGAGGCGTAGATGTTACCGGTATTAAAACAATAAGCAGTAATAAATCGCTTTGCAAAAGCTATTCACAAAGTAATGCTTCCGATGAACGTAAATCGACTACTACAGTAACTTTTGCAAATCAAACCATAGCTGCATCGTATGAATATTCTACTTTTTCTTTCCAATTAGGCTCTATTTCAACCGGAGGAACAGGAGCAGGCGTTGATAATGGCGATAATTGTACAATACAAATCAGTTTAGACAATGGTTCAACCTGGAGCACATTACTTACCTACAATGGCAATAGTGATTATGAATTCCCTTTCTCTGCATCGCCTGTAACATCATTGGCATATAATTCCAATGCTACTTATAATAAGCCAAGTACAAAAAGTGCATTTAGTGTTCAACTTCCGGTAGGTACTACCCAGTTTAGATTCCGTATGACGGCCACCAGCAACCGTACCAATGAAAATTGGGCGTTGGATAATGTATTGCTTGTTGGAACAGATATACCATCGGGCAACCCATCGCCACTGCCAACGGCTACGGGGGGCACCGTTGCTACCTGCCCTAATACTGATAATACACTAACGGTTTTAACAACTAATACTGTTGGTGCGGTTACTTACAGTTGGAGCCCAACAACCAATATGACTCCATCGGCAGGAAACATTGCAAACCCAATAGTAAACCCCGCGGTTGGAACTGTTTATACCGTTACAATTACCGATGCTGATTATTGCACAGCTACTGCAACCCAAACAATAAGTGTTCCTTCGGGTACTGCCGGTGTTTGGACAGGCGCAGAAACCAACGACTGGTTTTATTGCCGCAACTGGGGCAATGGCGTAGTACCCACATCAGCTACTAACGTAACCATACCTAACGGAGTTGCCAATATTGCTACTATCGACCCGTTATCAACTTACTCAACCCCAGTAAGTGGCATAGCGTACGCAAATAATATTACGATTAATGCAAGCGCCCAATTAGTGGGTATGGATAATGCTGAATTGCGCGTGTCGGGCAACTGGGATAATGACGGCTCATTTACACCAGGTATTAGTACTGTTACCTTTACAGGTAGCGGTACTTCAACTATTGATGGGTTAACCGCACAACAATTCAATATTTTAACTATTGACAAACAAGTTCAATTGCTTGTTGATGCATCAACAAACGGAACAGGTATCTTGGCTGTAAATAATACATTAGACCTGAACGGCAATGTTTTTACTGTAAACAACCCCGATGCTGCTTCTATTACACGCACTGCCCCTGGCTATATTAAATCGGAAACGCAAAATGGTTCGGCACGTTTGCTTTGGCAAATGGATGACTACTCTTATAGCGATAATTATGTTTTTCCAATGGGCAGCAATAGTAGCTACCTGCCTGTTACATTTAAATTAAATAGCGGGAATCTGGGGTTAGCTGGTGTAGCCACCTACAATTCAGCTAATGCAGCAGCATGGCCAACAGGCACTGAAAATGTTTTGGATGTAAATAACCCTGCAACAGCAGTACAGCGTTTTTGGCATTTAGAAAGTGACCAACCAGCAAATAACTACAACGCAGATGTGACTTTTTCCTTTCCTGGTGGCGAAGACCCAACTGCCGGCTTAGGCGTTAATGTTAAATTTCAACGCTATAATAAGCCAACAGACACCTGGGATTTACCATTATCAACACAAACATATACGCTGGCAGCAACACGCACAGTGCAAGTACAGGGTGTTACTAAATTCTCATGGTGGGGTGGCGGAAATGATGATAACACCAATCCGCTTCCTATTGAATTAATAGGTTTTAAAGCTAATTGTAATGAGAACGCGACTATAATAGTTAATTGGGCCACTGCTACAGAAACTAATAACGACTATTTTACTATTGAACGTTCTGTTGATTTAATATCATTTGAAAAAGTTGGAGTAATAAGTGGAGCAGATAATAGCAATACCTTGCACAACTATTCATTTACAGATGAAAACCCAATAAACGGTACTTCTTATTACCGTTTGGTTCAAACAGACTATAATGGAGAGTTTGAAACATTTGCCCCAGTTGCAATAAATTGTTTTGACAGGACTACAAACAGTATTAATGTATATCCTAACCCTGCCAATAACTCTCTACAAATAGCGCTTAGCATTGGTAATAAAGATATAGGCACGCTTAATTTGTATAACCACCTGGGCCAAAAAATTATTTCCCACAGCATTGAGCCCGCCGCAGGCCTAAACACGTATAATGTAGATTTGAGTAGCCTACCCGATGGGCAGTATTTTATTATGATTAATATGGGCAATTCAGTATTACCAACTCAAAAGCTAATAGTATCTCATAACTAACTTTACCAATAATAAAAAATCCCTCATTGGCTTTTTTGCAATGAGGGATTTGATGTTCTCAGAGAGGGTTATTTTATCTCATCAACGCATCCAAACTCGCACCGCTTATCGCTATAACCGATGGTTTCGGTATATTATCGCCTCCTAATGGCCAGTGGCTGCTTAGCTTTTCATCGGTTGAGTATTCTCCCGGGTGCTGCACACAAAGGAACAACGTCTTATAGTCAGGGCTGAATTTAGGGCCTGTTAATTCACTGTCTACCGGGCCCGAAGCTACACGAACTACCTTACCTGCATCGGGGCCGCTAAAGGGCACATAAAACAGGCTGTTGTTGCCAAAGCCTTTATAGTTTTCGTCGCCGCTAATTGCCTTGCCACTCATGTCTGATGTAAACCAGAGGTTGCCTTTTTTGTCAAACTCCATATTATCGGGGCAGGCAAAGCCCATCTCTTTTCCTCCGGCTAAAAATACCTCGTGTTTAAAGGTTAACCCATCCCTGCCATTAGTTTCAATAATTTTTAAAATAGAACCATGGTAATTGCCCTTAGGGGTGTTGTTGGTACAGGCTACAAATACATTGCCTGTTAGCGGGTCTATCTCAATATCTTCAGGCCTGTCAAGTTTAGTACCACCTACCAGTTCTGCTGCTTTGCGGGTGTGTATTAAAACCTCTGTCTGGTTTTTAAAATTCTTTTGTAAAACCTCTTGCTTACTCCAGTCTAACGATACCCATTCGCCATTTTCCATATTAGCCACATACAGCATTCCCGTCTCCAGCGAGTTTGGTTTGTCTGATATAAATTTATACAAACACTCATCGTTATGGTCGTCGCCGGTGTATACCACACAACGGCCATCGGGTAGGGCTTCAGTAGTAGCTGCCTCGTGGGCTATACGGCCAAGGGCAACCAGTTTTTTAGCTTTTCCGGTAAAAGGTTCAACCTCTACCACCCAACCGTAGTGCCATGGGCTGTTGCTATAGTATGCCTCCCATCCCCACGCCGTTTTTTTATCAGTCATTTTTCCCTCCTGGTCCATCTCACCCCAGCAGTCGTCGTAGTTTTCTTCGCAGGTAAGCAGAGTTCCCCAGGGGGTAATGCCGCCCGCGCAGTTAGAGTTTGTACCTACCGCTTTGGTATGGCCCGCAATAGGCTCATTCCATGCAAAAGGTATTTCGGTAAGGCCTGTTAGCCTGCGATTCAATGGGTCGTTTGCAACGTATTCCCATTTACCTTTTTTCTTATCGTATTTAACCCTGACTAATGAGCCTCCAACAGAATACAATTCCTCGTTTACCTGCGCCAGTGTTTTAGGCTCGGTTTGTTTGCTGGTGTATTTGCTTACAAAGCGACTGTTGGTGTACTCGTGGTTTACCCACATCACACAATCGTGCTTATCTCCCTTTATGGGGAACATCGCTACATAATCATTATTAAACCCAAAGGTGTCTTTACCGTTCAGCTTATCGCCCCACGATAGCACCACGCTATATTCCATCCCATCAACCAGCAACAAATCATCGGCATACGATGGGGCTAATGGTTTAAAAGGTATTTGACCTGTTTCGGCATTCAATAAAACATCCATTGCCGATGTACCGGCAACACTAATAAACGGGGCAACCGTAGCTGCCAAAAGACCTGTGCGGCCCATAAATTTTACAAAATCGCGGCGTGATTGCATGGCCAATAAATAAAGTTTCCACTATTTTGTTTATAGCGGATTAATAATTTTTAAAGCCCAAAGTTACGCCATTAACGCATCGAGCGCTGGGCCGCTAATACCAATTACCGAACATTTGGGCATACTGTTGCCCCCATTGGGCCAGTTGCTGGTATATTTGCCATTTCTGCCCGAAGTTTCGCCGGGGTGTTGTACACTAAGGAAAAGCGTTTTATAATCGGGCGAAAATGCAGGGCCTGTAAACTCACATTCCATTGGGCCAGATGCTACCCGAAAAGGTTTGCCGGCATC
>CAMBQF010000077.1 GCA_945869825.1 Chitinophaga pinensis
CAATATCCAGCTATTGGCTAAAAAGGAATTGAATAGATAGGTTTGATAAACCAACCCTAAAAATGCAACAATAACAGCCAACGCATTCCATACTCGGCGGGGTATAATATTGTAGAAAACAAATAATAACAAAGTTGCAAGCAATAGAATAAAACCAATTTCTACCATATTAATCAACCTTTGTTTATAAACGCCTATCCATAGAATAAACAAGGCGCTAAGGGCAGCTATTATTTTTAAATGCTTTGTGGTGCTTACCTGTTTTTGGGCCTGCACTTTGTTTAATAATACCAAGAGTAAAATGTAAAAAAACGGGGTGCACATAATGTACCTGAAAGTGCCATTTAAGCTACCGCCCTGAAAAAACAGTATAAAACAAAAAGAGCCTACCGTATAGGCTGCAGAAAGAATAACAAGGTAATTTAATTTTTCGGCTGCAGGGGCCTGAAGAATTTGATGAGCTGAAAAATGCCTGCCTTTGTTTTTTACACTCTGGATAAATATACCAACACAATAGAATAATGCCGGGAATACAATAAACAGTATACTGAATATATTAAGAGTATGCCCCTCGTCTGACCAATCGGCTACTTTGGTGGGAAGGCGGAAGGTATGTTGCCATACCTTATCCTGTACTGTAATAAAGTCCCACACATGGCCGGTGTAGCTATATTGAACATATACAGCAATGCTAGTACCTAATAGCATAGGGAACAGGAATAAGCCTAAGCTGTATAGGGCCGCCTTTAGGTTTCGGGTTTGCAAAAAGCGTATAAACTCTGCTGACAAAATTGAGAGTAGCACTATTGTAACAATGGGTCGGGTAGCTGCAGCCAGCAACAGCCCTGCAAACAGCAGGTATTTATTCCCCTTAAGAAAACCTGCAATACAAAGGGTAAAACAGAAAAAGAATAAAGCCTCTGAATAAGGCATAAAGAAAACAAACACAGAGGGCATTGCCAAAAGCAATAGCATATATAGCGAATTACTTTTTACAGCATTACTGCCAATAAGCCTAAATATGTAGGCAAGCGAGAGGGCAAAGAGCAGAAAATTGATAATGATGATGAACCAGGAGAACCCGGTAAGTTTGTAAACTAATGGAAATAATGGAAAAAAGGCTGTTGTATAATATTGAGAATAGCCATATTCTCCAATCTGGTAATATGTGCGGGCATCCCATTGCTGCAAGTGTTTTTTGGTGATTGGGGTATAAGGCTCGTTAACCTTGCCGCCGCCTACCACAACAGTATCTATACCCTTGTAGGGTTTTACCACATTGCCCAAAGTTACATTATAAACGGTGCTGTTGGTTAAAGAGGAATATACCCCTAAAAACACAACGAGGCAGAGTAGTGAAAGTATTATTTGTTTAGTGCGGGAAGACAACTGCATAGCGGTCAAATATAGGAAGTTTTGGAGGAGTGTGATGAGTGTTAGCAAACTGATTTTTAGTATTGAAATAAAACGCTTTCTTTTGCAACAGTATTATAAGGACTGTAAATTTTGTTTAACATTTTTGCTTGTTATCTAAACAAACAAAAAACAAGTTGGTTAGTATGGGCATGTTGGTTACCGTATATCGCAAAGAGCATTTTAACGCCGCACACCGTTTGTATAATCCTACCTGGGACGATGCTAAAAACAAAGAGGTGTTTGGCCTTTGTAATAACCCGAATTTTCATGGCCATAATTATGATTTAGTTGTGAAAGTAAAAGGTCCAGTAGACCCTGATACAGGTTATGTGATAAACTTAAAAACATTGAGCACTATTATTAAAGCAGAGGTGCTTGACCGTTATGACCACCACAACCTGAATATGGATACCGACGAGTTTAACCCCGAGAAAGGAGGCCTTATACCAACAGCTGAAAACATATCTGTAATTATTTGGCAGCGCCTGCGGAAACACTTGCAAGAAAATTTACAACTGACTGTAATACTATATGAAACCGAACGAAACTTTGTTGAATACAGCGGAGACTGATAAGCTACTTTTTGACCAGATGGGCGACGATCATGCATCATCAGCCATAAATACTCCTTTGCGCGCCGATGCTTTTGATATAGATGATGACACCAAAATTGCACGCATTGCTGAAAATTTCAGAGAGATAATGCATACCCTGGGCCTGGACCTTACGGACGATAGTCTGAAAGGCACCCCCTATCGTGTGGCTAAAATGTATGTAAACGAGGTTTTTAGCGGATTGAACCCAAAAAACAAACCTGAAGTTGCTTTGTTTGAAAACAAATACCGCTACAATCAAATGCTGGTTGAAAAGGATATTACCTTCTTTTCTAACTGCGAGCACCACTTTGTACCCATATTTGGAAAAGTGCATGTGGCCTACATATCCAGCGGTTACGTTATTGGCTTATCAAAAATAAACCGCATAGTACAGTACTTTGCTAAGCGACCACAGGTGCAGGAGCGCTTTACTGTGCAGATTGCTAATGAGCTTATGCGTGTACTTAAAACTGATGATGTTGCCATAGTAGTAGATGCAGCCCATATGTGCGTCTCATCACGTGGAGTACAGGATATAAACAGCAAAACTGTTACCAGCCACTACAGTGGTAAGTTTGCTGACGAAGCTACCAAGGGCGAGTTTTTAAAATACTTAACGTTGGAATAAAAATTAAGTCGGGCTATTTTAATTACGAATAATTTTTGTGATATTTGAGGGATAAATATATCCTCCAGTTAATAATGCTATCTAAACTATCTTTTAAAGCGGGCCTAATTGCGTTGGCTTTGCTGTTTACCCTAAGTGCAAAAGCCATCGACGGGTTAAAGTTAAACTCATCAACCCTTGTAAAAACACATACCAAGGAAGACCTAAAAAAGAAGTTTAAGGAAAACCATGTACCCAGCTTTATTATTAAGGTAAAGTATACGGTAGACGTGTATGAGATACTTTATAAAACCCAGCTGCCTGACGGTACGCCGGTAACAGCATCGGGATTGTATTTTGTACCAAAAGGAGTAAAAGGTAATATCCCCGTAGTTGTTTACCATCATGGCACACAGGTAGAAAAGCATCGCGATGCCGGAGTGCTTCATGGCGAGCAGGCTATAAGCACAGGCTACAGCTGCAGTGGCTACGCTGTTATTATGCCTGATTATATTGGCTTGGGCAAAGGCGAGGGCCTGCATATATACCAACATTACGAAAGCGAGGCGCAGGCGTCGATTGACATGATACGCGCGGTGCGTGAGTTTAATAAGGACCAAAACATTAACCTTAGCGATGAGTTGTTTATTACAGGCTACTCGCAAGGGGGGCATGCCGCTATGTCACTACACAAGTTTATAGAGGAAAAATTCCCAACAGAGTTTAAAGTAAAGGCTTCATCGCCCATGTCGGGGGCCTACGATATGGCCGGTGTGCAAAGCGAAGTAATGTTTAAGCCCTACGCCTACCAGGGTTACCTGCCTTATTTGTTATTCTCGTACAACAGGGTATACAAAATGTACGACAACGTTAACACTATTTTTAAATCACCTTTTGATACGTTGCTTATGCCTTTGTATGACGGAACCCATGGTATGGGTGATGCCAACAGGATAATGCCACCAATACCTAAAGATGTAATACAGGATACAGTGGTGGAGCAATATGTAAAGGATGAGAATTTCCCTTTCCGCAAGTACCTTGCAGAAAACAGCGTAGCCAACTGGAAGCCTAATTCACCTGTACAAATGTGCTACTGTGAAGGTGACCAACAGGTTAACTACCGCAATGCTTTGGTGGCAGAGGCTAATATGAAAAAACTTGGGGCTAAAAATGTACGCGCCTTTAGGGTAGGGAAAAAGCAAGGACACGTTACCTGCGCTATGTTTGCTGCTATACACACCAAAATGTACTTTGATAGCTTTTTAAAGGGCAGCAAAAAAGGCCGAAAAGGCCCATTGTTTAAGCGCTGGATGTTGAATATAGCTAAGAAGAAAGTAACGTCGCAGGACTAAATTGATGCTATAAAGCTTTCGAGTTTTTTTATAACCACTTGGGGGCGATAATTTTGTTCTATAAAGTCTGCTGCATTATCTCCTAATTCTTTAGCCTTATCAGGATGCTGAAGTAGGTAAACGATTGCATCTGCAAACTGTATTGCCGAATCGGTTATAACAGCATTGTTACCATTTGATATGCCTATACCCTCTACAGCAATGGTTGTAGCTACAATAGGCTTGCCAAGGGCCATACCCTCAATAACCTTTACGCGCACGCCGCTACCGGCAAATAAAGGTACTACCATTATCTGTTTGGTGGCAATGTATTCTGTTGGGCTATCAATAGCACCCTCAACAATAATGTTGGCTACAGCCCTATTTATTATACTTTTGGGCATATTACGACCTGCTAAATAAAGCTTTGCATTGGGCTGTTTTGCAACCACCAAAGGCCATACCTCGTCTATCAGCCAGATAATACCTTCCACATTTGGCATCCAATCCATAGAGCCTAAGTGGAATAAGGTGTTTTGTTCTATTGCATCGAGAGGCAAATGTTTATATTCGGTACTAAGGTTAATGGTTTTTACTTTAACACCAGGGGCTATGTAACTAATGGTTTGCGTATCAATACTACTAATGGCTGCAACGCCATCTACAGCGCTAAAAGCCCACTGCTCATACCGCTGCAATTGCTTAGCCATTGATTTAAGGTAATAAGCCTTTACCGGGTTACGTTCTTTTTCTGCCAACCTATGCCATATCAGGTACTCTACATTGTGGGCCCTTAGTATAATTTTTACTTTACTATATCTGCGGATAGTATCAATATAGGGTGTTACAAATAAGCTTTCAAGCAATACCAAATCAAAATTCTCCTGCTCTAACAGCTGTATTAAGCGCATCTTAAACTTATTGGATATAAAACGCTCCATAATATATAAATCCCCTAAAAGAAATGAGGTTAAGAGTGGTAACGGCTTTATCCTTGTATCAACAAACACAGATTCTGCATTTGTTTGCTGCTTATATTCATCATTAAGCTTATCAACATTAAAGGGGTGTTTAGCTGTTTCAATACTAAGCACCTTAACGGTATGGCCTGCATCTAACAAGCCCCGTGTTAATGCATGCATGGCTATGGTGCCACCATCAACAGTAGGAAAAGGGGGTTTGTTACACAGTTGCAGTACCTTCATTATTGTTGTTTAGGTTGCTCATCTTGCCCCATAAGCTTATTCCAACGTTTGGTGGGTAAAAGTTTACGGGCTATGCTAAGGTAACGTTCACTATCAAACAGGGCAGAGTCGGTAGTGGCTTTATAGGTAAGGTAAATGCCCAAAGGCAGCAACACTGCAGAAGAAAGCCACATACCCTGAAAAGCCGAAACTACGCCGCCTTTAGCAAATTTTTCGCCGGTGATACTGATAATATGGAACAAAATAAACAAACATACTGATACTACCATTGGCAAACCTAAACCGCCTTTGCGGATTATAGCACCTAATGGTGCTGCCACAAAAAACAATACCAGGCAAGCGAATGAGAGTGTGAATTTGCGATGCCACTCTACCTCGTGCCGTGCAATGTTCTTTTGCACCATCTCGGTATCGGCAACGCTGTTTTCTATAAGGGCTTTAGAACTGCGTGCTATGTTGGCTGCAGACTCTAAAATACGAACACTTTCCTGTTTAGGAATACTGTCTAAAAGGCTTTTCTTTTGAGTGATTTTTACCGGGATTACCTCTGGCCCCTGATGTTCTATATAAATTTGAAAGTAGCGGTAGCCCCTTTGCACGTTGCGGGCATTATGCTCTATACCGCGCTTAAGCTCTGCCGTAAGGGTATCGTGGGTTTGCTCCAGCTGGGTAAGGTTCATCATCTGGGCATTGTCTTTAAACAGGCTCTCATCGGTGCGTTTTAGGCCAAAGTCTTCCATGCTCATTATAATGACCAGCTTTTTAAAGCTCTCGCGCATGTATGGGTCGTCGGCACGGTTTACCTTATAAAACTCTGTATTGCCGTTATTCCTTTTTTTGCTGCGTACCTCGTTATACGAGTTGCCATCATACAAGGTAAGTACCATCCTGGTTTTATCAGGCGTAAGCCCCATAGTACCCGATTTAGCCACTGTTACCGATACATTCCCCGTTTCGGCAGTATGGTCGTATACGGTAATATCATTAAGGGTTTTACCGTCGTTGGTCTTTTTATTTACACGTATGCTATAACCTGTAATCTCGCTATTATAAACCCCCTCCTTAATATTTAAAGTAGGCTTACTCTTACTAACATCGTACAGCAACGATTTCATTTTGAGGTTGGCATAAGGCAGGGCGTAGTTTGAAAAAAAGAAGGCCCCTACACATATCATTGCAGATACTACAACCAAAGGTTGCATAACCCGTTGTAGCGATACGCCGGCCGCTTTAAAGGCAACCAACTCGTAATGCTCACCAAGGTTACCAAAGGTCATTAACGAAGAAAGAAGAATAGCCAGCGGAAGTGCTAGTGGCACCAGGCTGAATGATGCATATAGCAAAAGCTCGGCAATAACGCCGGCTTCTAAACCTTTGCCTACCAAATCGTCTATATACTTCCACAAAAACTGCATCAGCAATACAAACAGGGATATAAAAAACGTGAGTATAAACGGCCCTATGTACGATTTGATGATGAGTTTTTGGTATGTCTTAATCATAGCCATTCTACTGCAAATTTAGTGCATCTTTAATTCATAATGCAGAATTCACAATGCATAATGGACTTAACGTAGAAGTAATAATAAAATTGAGTGGATAGTCAACAAATTCATCATGCACTTTACATTATGAATTTTGAATTATTAAATTAAGAATTGGTTAGCTGCCAATGGCGTGCATCAGCTTATGTATTTGATTGTTCCAATATAAAATGCGGCTTTGTTTTTCGTCAGGTTCAACAAAGTCGGTAACAATAAGGGCTACATCGTTGGTTAGCTCATCAACCTCTATACGGTATTCAAAAAATACGCCGTCTTCCTCGTCTGCATCCCATTTAAGGCGTAGCAGAGAGTTTTCTTTCTGGGTTAGCAGTTGGGCTGTTTCTACACTACCATCCCACTTAAAGCTAAACTCTTTGTTACGGATGTTTACATCATCGCAAAACCACTCTGCTAAACCGCTGGGGCTAATCAGCATGTTAAAGATTATCTTAGGTGATGATTTTATAGGATACTCAAGGCTTATCTGCTCCTTTGTATGTTTTACTGCTTTTGCCATATTTCCACCTTGTTTGGTTAAACAAAACATTCAATAGTATGGATATTTTTGGTTAAAAAAAATAAAATGTGAAATAATTTAACCAGTGGGCAATAAAACCCTTTGTTATCAGGCAATGCATAATTTTTTGATTCAACTTTTCAATACAGCTTGTGTCAAATAAAAAATAACTTCTATATTTGCACCCCTTTTGGCGAGGTAGCTCAGTTGGTTAGAGCACAGGATTCATAACCCTGAGGTCACGAGTTCAACTCTCGTCCTCGCTACAATAGAAGAAAGCTTCAACATACGTTGGGGCTTTTTTATTTGTACCATTAATTCCTGAGGTTACGGTTCTCCCGATAGCTTTCAGGATCTCGTCCACGCTACAATACAAAGCCCTGACAGACGTCGGAGCTTTTTTATTTGTTTAGTTTCAATTCCTATCTTCGCCCTACAATCACTCTGCATGCAACTAGTTAAAAACCTGAGAAAGTTTGAGAATTTCCATATAGTATTGTGGCTGGTAAAAGATACCTGCTGGTGCCTTGATTATAAAATAGCTGGCATGGTTATGATTGTACCAACTTTTTTGGCGGCATTTATTATTGTATGGCTGGGGCGGGCCAACCGTGCCGACTTATTCCACAACGCTGCCGTGTGCAGCTGGATTACAGCTAATGGTATATGGATGACAGGGGAGTTTTTTTACAAAGATACGCTCCGCCCCTACGCGGTAGTATTCTTTATATTGGGGTTATCGTTTATTGCCTTCTACTACCTGTTTTTACACAAGAAGGAAGTTGAAGAAAGTTAATAATACAGCATGGTGAGATTCCCGCCTTCGCGGGAATGACGATGAAGCTTCAGCTGTGAACTATTTATAGGTATCAACAAGCTCGGCCAGTTTATCGGCGGTGCGTTTGCCCACGGGAACTAGAGGCAGGCGCATATAATCGTTCATTATCTTCATGTGCTTAAGCACCGATTTTACGCCACCCGGGTTGCCTTCTACAAATAGGTTTTCGATAATATCAGTCAGTTTGTAATGCAGCGTTCGTGCTTTATCATAATTACCGGCAAGAGCCTGGCGAACCATTTCTGAAAAATCTTTAGGGTATGCATTGGCTACAACCGATATTACCCCCACAGCGCCAGAGGCAATCAATGGCAGGGTAATCATATCATCGCCCGATATTACAGAAAAACCTTTTGGTTTGTATTTGATAATCTTCATTATCTGCTCCATATTGCCCGAAGCCTCTTTAATAGCCACTATATTCTCAAAATCTTCGGCCAGTTTAAGGGTAGTATCAGGCAGCATGTTGCTACCTGTGCGGCCTGGTACATTGTATAATATTAGCGGTAGCGGGCAAGAGTTTACTACCGATTTGTAATGCTCTATAATGCCTTTTTGTGTTGGCTTATTGTAATATGGCGATACGGATAGTATGGCGCTGATGCCATCTAAATCAAACTCGTTTATGGCAGCAGCACACTCGCGGGTGTTGTTACCGCCTACACCCAATACTACAGGTATTTTACCATCGGCAGCCTCAACAACAAAACCAGCTACGGCTTTCTTTTCGTCTTTGCTAAGGGTTACACTCTCTCCTGTTGTACCTAAAACAACCAAATACTCCGTCTTACCTTTAATCTGGTGGTTAACTAACGTTTGCAGCGATTTAAAATCAATGCTTCCATCTTTGTGAAAGGGCGTTACCAATGCAACACCTGTGCCAGTTAAAAAGCTTAATGGAGCCATAATTTAGTTATTTAACAGTTTAAGGTAATGAATTAATTGGGCGGCAAAAGTATCAATATTTTCATTAGGTAACCCGCCAATCATAAAGTCGTAAAAAACAATATTGCTGTTGCGCAAATGCCCTGCCTTGGTAGTGGCTTTAGAATGGCCTATAACATAATCTACAGCAGCAAGTGGTTGTGTAGTTAAGTCTACCACCAAACCATAAGGGGTATTCATAAACGTATCTACAATACCATTCTTAGGAAAAAACTTCCAATCCAGGTCGCTACGGTAAAAGTAATCGTAGCCAAGTTTAGGGTGTATGGTAGTTTTCTTTTTGTCTATATTAAGGTAGCCCAATGTAGCCACCTGCTTGCCATCGCCTTTTAGCTTATCATACAACTCAATAGCTGCACGCGTTTCTGCCTTGTTATCAGCATTGTAAACTATACCAACGGTTTTGCATTGCACATAGTTAAAACGGTATTGTTCTTTACCGGGCTTAACCAGCTTTTTAAGGCTTTGGTTAGCAAAAAAAGTGCGTATGTTATCTATAAATGTCAAAGGCAAAAAAACTAAGGGGCGTAAATTTAATTAAATATGCCAAGAAAGCACTACACTATAAACTATAGTAGGCAATAATGTATATTTACACACATTTAAGGAACAAATGCACGCTTTTTGCAGTATAAAGGCACTGTTGATTTCTACTACATGAAACGTTTTTTACTCAGCATATTCATTATCCTTTCGGTAGCCAAAGCTTCCAATGCCAACCAGCTGCTTATACCAATGGATAATGTGCAGAAAAACCATTTAAAAGCCTATGGCATTGCCTACTGGATTTTAAAACAGGATGCCAGCCTGCAGTGGTTGCTTAACTACCGTGGCGGAAGCTTTTTAATACCCTACGCTAAAAACGTAGAAAGCGAATGTGTTATCCGCGGGGTGTCGTTCGAGGTAATTGCTGATTCTAAATCAAATTTGATACTAAGCGAAATTGCCGAGCCGCAAACCAATATGGACGCGGTATTGTTAGAGAAAGCCCCAAAAATTGCAGTATACTCGCCCAAAAGCAAACAGCCTTGGGACGATGCCGTTACCCTGGTACTTAAGTATGCCGAAATACCTTACGACATTGTGTATGATGGGGAGATACTGGATGGCAAACTGCCTTTGTACGATTGGTTGCACCTGCACCACGAAGACTTTACCGGCCAGTATGGTAAGTTTTATGCCAGCTACAATACTTTTGACTGGTACAAAGACGAGGTAAAAGAAAATGAGGATATGGCCCATAAATATGGGTTTGCTAAAGTATCGCAACTTAAGTTAAACGTTGCAAAAAACATACGCGACTTTACAAGCGGTGGCGGTTTCTTATTTGCTATGTGCTCTGCTACCGACAGCTATGATATTGCTTTAGCTGCCGACGGGGTTGATATTTGTGAGAAGATGTTTGACGGCGACCCGGCAGACCGCGCAGCCCAGTCGAAACTAAATTTTGATAATTGCTTTGCTTTTACTGATTTTGATATCAGTATGAACCCTTACGAGTATGAATACTCTACCATAGATGCCACCAATACCCGCAAGGTGAGTAAAGATGCCGACCTATTTGCGTTGTTTGAATTTTCGGCCAAATGGGACCCTGTGCCAACCATGCTTTGCCAAAACCACGAGCAGATTATTAAAGGCTTTATGGGGCAAACTACATCGTTTGTAAAAAAACACATTAAGCCCAATGTATTGGTGATGGGCGAAAACAAATCGCTTGGCGAAGCCCGCTACATACATGGCGAATATGGTAAAGGCACATGGTCGTTTTACGGCGGCCACGACCCTGAAGACTACCAGCACATGGTAGGCGACCCTCCGACAGATTTAGCCCTCCACCCAAACTCACCGGGCTATCGTCTTATATTGAACAATATCTTGTTCCCCGCGGCAAAGCCTAGGAAACGTAAAACCTAGTAAGTAACCTAATTATTAAATTTCACCTATGCCCTGGCGGATGATTTCGGGCTGGCCCGATGTGCAATCTACTACCGTAGAAGGTACGTTGTTGCCGAAGCCCCCATCAATAATAACATCTGCCCAGTTTTTAAAACGCTCGTAAATAAGCTCCGGGTCGGTGGTATAATCCAGCACCTCATCTTCATCGTGTAACGATGTTGTTAAGATTGGATTACCCAGTAAACGGACAATCTCTCGCGGGATGTTATTATCAGGTATCCGGATACCCAATGTGCGCTTATTATTTTTAAACAGTTTGGGCACAGCATTGCTGGCGGGCAAAATAAAAGTAAACGGGCCAGGGAGCGAATGCTTAAGCAGTTTGAATATCTCTTTATTTAAGGCACCGGTATATTCGGCAATATCGCTCATATCATTAAATATGAAAGAGAAGTTGGCCTTTTCAACCTTTACCTTTTTGTATTGGGCAATTTTTTCAACGGCGCGTGCTTTGGTGACATCGCAGCCTATACCGTACACCGAGTCTGTAGGGTAAATAACAATACCGCCTTCGCGCAGCACCTCTACCACTCTTTGTATATCCCTTTCGGGTGGATTTTTCGGGTGTATAAGTATTAACTCTGCCGGCATATATTAGTGTGCTCCCGGGGCAGCATTGTTTTGTGGCGGCGCTACTGCTTTGGGTTTAAATTCTTTTACAAACTGGTCGTAAGGAACAGTTAAGTTAGCCCCACTGCCGTAAAAGTTAATTTGAGTTTCAAAAACAGGTGCTTGTTGGTAGCCCGATATAATATCCAAACGCTGGAAGTTAGAATCTAAAATTACAAAAGTAGGGTAGGCCAGTTTACCATCTGTTAATGCTAAAGCCAAACCGTGGGTTCCATTACGGCCCTGGTTAGGGTCGTATTTAAATACAACCGTATCCATAACCACAACGCGCTCTTTTTTAAGGCTGTCGTATTTCATCATAGGGCCATAAAATTTAACAGGGTCTTTACCCTCTGCATTAAACTTAACGGCATAGTAATTATCGGTCATGTATTTAGCTATAACCGTATCGGCAAAAGTGGTACGGTCCATAACTTTACACCAGCCACACCAGTCGGTATACAGGTCTATAAATATCTTTTTAGGCGCTTTTTGGTTCAGCTTTACAGCATCTTCAAAAGAGTACCATTTAATGGTGGCTTGTGCATTAGCCGATAATGTTACAATAACCGCGAATAGAAAAAGTATGATACGCTTCATATATACAAATATATGGCTTTTTAACGAATATCGTGCCATGAAGGTTTACAATGCAAAAAGCAGGAATATTTGCCCCTGCTTTTTGCTTCTATGAGTTCACCTTTAGTTTACTTCAATATATTCTTCATCACATTCTTTTTAAGGATAGCTGCGGCGGCTAAAACACCGCCCATCATTGCGCCACCAAAGCCAACAGTTACAACATCCTGGCCTGATAGGTACAGGCCTTTAACAGGCGATTTGGGCCTCAATATATCCTGGCGAAAACGGGCGGGGGTATGCGTTAAGCCATAAATTTCGCCTTGCTTGTAGCGCGAAAAATGCTTGGTTGATAATGGGGTTGAAAGTTCCATAAAATCAATCTTACCCTCAACCTGCGGAATATGTTTGTATAGTGGCTCCAGCAGGCGTTTGGTAAGCCTTTCCTTAAGGGCCTCATAATCTTCGCCACGATGGTGCCAGCGGGTACCATTCCATTTGGCAAACCAGTCCCATGGAGCAAAGCTTACAATTTCAATGGTTGCCTTGCCGGGGTATTCTTCTTCAAACAAGGGGTTTTTAGCCGATGGAAAGGAAATATACGCTACCGGTAAATCCGCATCTGGATTTTTAGCATACTCCTTTATCGTAGTATCATAATCGTTGTTGGGGTATACCCAATAGTTAGCGCCATGTATACCCAGTTCTTTTGCGGTATGCTTAAGGCCTATGTATAACGAAACGTGCGAAAGCGAGGCTTCTGTTTGGTTTACCTTTTTAGCTATCTCCTGCTTTTTAGGGTAGCTGTCGGGTATCAAATCATTGTAGGTAATCAGCGCCCCGGCATTACTAATAATGATAGGTGCTTCGAAGATGTTACCATCGTCCATTTTAACACCATAGGCACGGTTGTCTTTAATCAAAATCTCGCCAACCGATGCGCCGGTATAGATAGCACCGCCTGCCTTTTCAATTACCTTTTCAATAGTCGCGGCAATAATGCTGGAACCACCTATTGGGTAAGCACCGCCGCGGAAATAATGCTTGGCTACTGTAGCGTGTATAGCAAAACTACTTTCTGCGGGTGCCAAGCCATAATCACCAAACTGGGCAGAAAGAACTGCCTTTAGTTCGGCATTATCGGTAATCTCATCCAGTACCTCTTTGGTAGTTTTATCAGAGTACGCAAGGAATGGTTTCTTCAGCTTATTACCAACAAAAAAGCGTGCTATAGGCGGCAGCACTTTCTCCATAAAGTATGGGGTAACGGTTTTAGAAAATTCAATAACCAGTTTAAAGTACTTATCTATCGCCTCATGGTCGTTAGGAAAGTGGCCCTTAAGTGCTGCTATAAGGTTGTCCTTCCCTGCGGGAAAATCGTATGTATTGCCGGCAATGACAATACGGTCGTATACATGGGGCATCTCTGCCCATTTCATTCCTCCGTCAGATATATAGCTACAAATGCGGGCCAACGCGCTTTTGGGGTTGTGTACCTCGCCAATGTAATGGATACCCACATCCCACTCATAATCTTTACGTTTAAACACATGCGTAAAGCCACCTGCGGTATAGTGCTGTTCTAAAACAAGCACCTTTTTGTTGGCTTCTTTAGCCAGTATAGCCGCTGCTGTTAACGCGCCAATACCAGAGCCGATAATAATAGCGTCGGGTTTAAAATTGGGCTTCTCGCGTTTGTAGTTATGTCCTACTTTTTCCATCAGGTATTAAAAGATATTTCAGATATTAGTTGGCATAATTTGCCATGTTGCAAATTTGCATGGTAAAGGTGGAATAAAAATTAACATATGTTACAATCTGAATTGTTTAACCATTATAAAACAGCTGTGCAGCGGATAGCTCCTGTTACCGATGCTGATTGTGATATGTTTACGCCCTTCCTAAGAATAAGGCCATTTACTAAAGGCAGCATTTTTGTGGCTGAAGGGCAGATAAGTAACGAAATTGGGTTTATAACCAAAGGCTCTTTCCGCATTTACTATTTGCTGGAGGGAAAAGAGATTAACACCAACTTTTTTTTTGAAAATGAGTTTGTAGTTGAATACCAAAGCTTTTTATTGCAACACCCATCCAAGTATTATATACAAGCCATGGAAGACAGCGAGGTAATTACCTTTACGAGCGCCGAGTTAATAAGCACCTACAACACTTCGCACAACTGGGAGCGTTTTGGGCGCATAATAGCCGAAAAGCTTTTTATAGATGCTACAGAACGCGCAGAATCGTTTTTGTTTTTAACAGGCGAGCAACGCTACCTTAATCTGCTAAAACGCAGACCCAAGATATTTGAGCGGGTACCATTATACCAAATAGCATCGCATTTGGGAATAGAAAGA
>CAMBQF010000078.1 GCA_945869825.1 Chitinophaga pinensis
AACCTGATAAACTCACGCGCCTGGAAGTTTTTGGTATCGTTGCCTTTTTTAAAGTTGTCCAACTCTTCCAGCACCGTTATGGGAATTATTACATCGTGCTCGCCAAAATTATTTATCGCGTTAAAATCGTATAGAATAACAGAAGTATCAATTACGAATATTTTGCTTTCTCCGGTAGTTTTCTTTTTCGCCATGTATAAGTGCCTGATTCAGATTTACGAACCGCAAATTAAACGCCCTATGTGTTTATTGAGTTAAGTATGCCTTATTGTTTTCAACACGCAGAGGGCGCGGCATACAAGGCTTACACGTTAAAGGCTTGCTGCTGTAGCAAAAAGGGTGTTGAAAAGTGTAAAACTAATTGGATATAATAGCATTACATTTTTAACGTTAAAGCATACCGTACTAATTTATACCTTTGCCATTATGCTATTAAAGGCCGATAACCTCATAAAGAAATACAAAAGCCGCACCGTTGTTAAGGGTGTGTCGGTAGAGGTGCGCCAGGGCGAGATTGTAGGTTTGCTGGGGCCCAACGGTGCCGGCAAAACCACCACCTTCTACATGATTGTAGGCCTTATTAAACCTAACGAGGGGCATATTTACCTTGACGACCAGGATATTACCAAGCTGCCCATGTATAAGCGCAGCCAAATGGGCATTGGGTATCTGGCACAAGAGGCATCAGTATTCCGCCAGCTGAGTATTGAAGATAACATAAAGGCTGTGTTAGAAATGACTAAGCTAACCAAGGCCGAGCAGAAGAAGAAATTAGAATCTTTGTTAGATGAGTTTGGCCTGGTAGAAAAGCGCACTTATATGGGTGCACAGCTATCGGGTGGCGAGCGCCGCCGTACCGAGATTGCCCGCGCCCTGGCCGTTGACCCTAAATTTATATTGCTTGATGAACCTTTTGCAGGCGTAGACCCTATTGCGGTAGAGGATATACAGCAAGTGGTGCGTAACCTGAAAGCCAAAAACATAGGCATACTTATTACCGACCATAACGTACACGAAACCCTAACCATTACCGACCGTGCCTACCTGCTGTTTGAAGGCGGCATACTTAAAGCCGGCACCGCTAAAGAACTATCAGAAGACGAGCAGGTACGCCGCGTATACCTTGGGCAGAGTTTTGAGTTGAGGTAGGAAATTGGAAAATACTTTATTTATTTTATCTTTGATTTAACCAATCAAACCTATATTTATGTACTTGTTTTTTGATACAGAAACAACCGGATTACCTAAAAACTGGAAAGCCCCGGTTACCGACTTAAATAATTGGCCGCGTCTTGTCCAATTGGCATATATAAGCTATGATTTAGAAGGGAATAAGATTTCTGGTGGAGATATTATTATCAAACCTTCTGGATTTAGTATACCATTAGATTCTTCCAGAATTCATGGTATTACAACTGAAATCGCTATGTCAAAAGGCTCTGATTTGAAAGAATCTCTAAAAGAATTCCATGATTTAGTTGATCAGTCTCAGTACCTGGTTGCTCATAATATGAGTTTTGATGAAAAAATCATGGGGTCAGAATTTTTAAGAAATAATTTTGCCAATATAATTCCAAGTAAAAAAAGAATATGCACAATGGAAAGCACCACTGATTTTTGTGCTATTCCCGGATATTATGGTAATAAATGGCCAAAGCTATCAGAGTTGCATTATAAGCTGTTTAAAACAGATTTTGAAGAAGCCCATAATGCTGCTGTAGATATTACTATTACTGCAAAATGTTTCTGGGAATTAAAAAGGATTGGAAAAATTTAACCCATTATTTTGCTCCAAATAGCTTTTGATACCATTTAAGGGCTATTAACCTATTTATCTCATTTTCTTTTAGCTTTACTTTCTGATTTGCTTCACTAATAACAGATTGTAATTTCTGTTCATATTCCAACAGGCTATTGTTGGCCTCGTGCAACAATTTAGTTGTTTTAATTAACTCTTTTTCTTTGTTTTCTTTAACAAATTCTAATTCTTCTGTTTTTTTTAGTAGTAATTTTATCGCATCGCTTTGTTCATGTATTGTGTGCTGATTTTGTTCGTTAACATTTTGTATTTCAAAATTTTGATGTTCTAATTCAGTTAAGTTAATTTTGACTTCATTTAATTCCTGCAAATAATTTAATGATAAAATTTTGTAAGAATTCATTCTTGAGGCAGCTGCAATAAAATATCGCTTAAACACATCCGTTTCAATATCATTACGAAATTTTAATGCATTTTTAAAGCTTTCATACGCTAAATAAAATGAGCTGATTTTAATTGCCTCTCTAGTTTTTTTATAATAGAAGTCTGCTTTCCCTTCATTTAACTGTTGAGTTATCAGGGTACCAGGAGTTTCGTTTCTAGCAAAATCCACAGCTTTAATATTTGCTTTTATTGCATTTCGTGATATTGGCGTTTTAAGTTGCAATCCTGTTAAACTTGTGCTACGGCTTAAAGCAACATAAACCTGTCCGTCTTCAAAAGCTGCACCCAAATCAGCAATAACTTTCTCAAAAGTCAATCCTTGGCTTTTATGCACTGTAATAGCCCATGCAAGGCGCAAAGGATATTGTGTAAAAGTGCCTTTTATTTTTTCTTCTACTTTCTTTTTTTCATTATTCCATGTATATTCTATATAATCCCATGTTGCCTTTTCAACTAAAACACTAGTACCGTTAGAAAATTCAACAATTATATTGCTTTCAGAAAGAGTTTTTACTGAACCAATCTTGCCATTATAATATTGCTTGTTTTCTCCCGAATCATTTTTTAAAAACATTACTTGAGCACCTTCTTTAAGGTGTAAATCTAACTCTGTAGGCAATATATATTTACCCGTTGAATCTTTAGGAAATTCACCCTTTAATCCTCCTTTAAATATTACAAGTTCTTTGTCTAGTTTGTCAAGTTTTGTCCTATTTGTCTGATCAACTTGAAAATTGTGCGTTGATAGAATAATATAGTTTTCGATTGGACTGGGAGTAAATGTTGGGTTATATTTATTCGCTAATAGTTTAATGTCAGAATCTATTATTTGATTAACTCGCACACGGTTTAACAAATCAATAAATTCTTGCTCTTTTTGCCTGTATATTTTTTTTAACTCGAAGTGAACATATCTTTTTTCCTTAATTAGTCTTTCCATTACTTTTGAGCTAAAGAAAAATTTGCTTTCATAGAACTGACTTAAAATTTGCCATTCGTTACTTCTTTCACTGGCAATAGGGGGTAATTGAAAAGTATCTCCAATAAGAATAACCTGGACGCCTCCAAATGGTTGGTTAGGATTTTTTCTAAAAACCCTTAATATTTTATCTATTACGTCAAGCGTATCACAACGAACCATTGATATTTCATCAATAATAAGTAGTTCTAGTCCGTTAATAATATTTCTTTTCTCTTCTCTATATCTAAATGTTGTATAAATTGTGGTTTCATTAACATCTCCCAAATCTTTACTTGTTCTTAATCTATTATCGTCAGGAACAAATGGCCCAAAAGGAATTTGAAAAAATGAATTAATCGTTATACCTCCTGCATTAATAGCTGCTACTCCAGTTGGAGCAACTATCACAGTGTTTTTATCTGTAAGAGTTTTAATATACTTGAGAAAGGTTGTTTTTCCAGTGCCCGCTTTTCCAGTCAAGAAAATCACTTTATCTGTTTTACTAACAAAATCTGCGGCTTGATTAAATTCTTCATTTGTTATATCCAATTCAACACTATCAATTATTGTTGGCATATGATTAAGGTTTACAATTACATATGAATATTTAGTAGAAACATTGCTACAATTATACAAAACCCATTCTCAATTAGCTAATTGGTTCATTAGCTTTCCAGGAACTCAACAGATCCCGAAACAAGTTCGGGATGACGGCTCCGATGTCAAACTAAACATCTAATTAAAAAATCCTATATTTGCTATTACCATCTTTTTAACCAACACAGATTTATGTTTAACAAGGGAGACAAAAAAGAATCAGCCACAGGCGGCCAGGAGTCTATAAACTTACTGGGTGCAGGCACTACCATAAAAGGAGATATTTCGGCTAACGGAGACATACGTATAGACGGCACATTAATAGGCACGGTAAACGCCAAAGGCAAATTGGTTTTAGGCCCTAACGGCCATATAGAGGGCGAGGTTTATTGCAAAAGCGCCGATGTAAGCGGCAACATAAAAGGCAATTTAACTGTTTCAGAATTAACACACCTAAAGGCCACTGCTAAGTTTAGCGGCGACATTAACACCAACAAACTGGCTATCGACCCGGGTGCCAATTTTACCGGCAACTGCTCTATGGGTGGGGTTATTAAAGAAATGAACAATGCCGTTAAACGCGAACAACGACAACCAGCAGAAGAAAAAGTGGCTTAGTACCGGCTATGGCCGTTATTCAACACTGGGCTTTACCATGATAGCCGTAATACTACTGGGCGTGTTTGGTGGCCAGTGGCTCGATAAGCACTTCGCCCTTAAAATTCCAATATTTACTGCTTCGTGCACCATAATTGCGCTTATTTTTGCGCTGTATTACCTTATTAAAGAAGTAACCCGTAAATAAACTCCCGTGCCCGAAACACGCACCCACATTAAAAAATATACTACCGGCATTGTTACTATTACAACTATAGTAGCCTTTGGTGGTTACTTTTTGCTGAACAATGTTTTAAAGTCTCCAGTGGCAAAGGTATTCCCTATTATTACCGCTTTTGTAGCCGTTGTAACGCTGGCTATACACATTATGCTGGTACGCAGGGTTGGCGGTAAGCCCAACCAGTTTGTAAACACCTTTATGCTGGCCAACACCTTTAAGCTGTTTTTATATCTGCTGTTTATGATAGTGTATGCGCTGGTGTTTAAAGCCCAGGCCGTACCGTTTGTTATAAGCTTTTTTAGTCTGTATATTATATATACGGCGTATGATATTACCTCATCCAACAACTTCTTTAGGAAAAGTTAGATTATCTCTTATTTTTGCACCCCATTCTGCAATAGATTATGCCTTATAAAGATAAAGAAACCGAAAAGTTATACTGGACCATTGGCGAGGTATCTGAGATGTTTGATGTTAACACATCGCTTATCCGCTTTTGGGAAAAGGAGTTTGACATTATCAAACCCCATAAAAATAAAAAAGGCAACCGCCTGTTTACCAAGGCCGATGTAGAGCATTTCCGCATGATATACTATCTGGTAAAAGAGCGCGGCTTTACCTTAGAGGGCGCACGTAAAAAACTAAAGGGCAACAAAGACGAAGCCAGCCAGATAGTACAAACCATAGACCGCCTAAAGGAACTTAAGGTTAAGCTGGTGGCTATGAAAGAGTGTTTGTAGGGGCGAGTGGTTAGTGGCGAGTGGCAAAGTGCCCAGTTAGCTAACCTGTCAGTTGTCATCTGTCAGTTATCAGTTTCTTATTAAGAATTTCTTTAAATAAACGGGGTAAAAATTCGCTTGCCTTAGATATTGGGGAAAGTTATATATTTGCACCGCTTTTTGCGATAAGTGTCAACCCGCAACAGGCAATCAGCATGCTGAAAGTTATAATTGACGATATTGAAGTAGAAGTAGCCCCCGGTACAACCGTATTGGAAGCTGCACGCCAAAATGCAGATAAACTGCCTGGTGTGCCGCCTGCCATGTGCTACTATTCTAAACTGGAAGGCAGCGGCGGTAAATGCCGCGTATGTTTAGTTAAAGTGGGCATGCCCGCTGTAGACATGGCCACCAAAGAACCCATTATAGACCCCGCTACCGGTAAACAGCGCATAAACTTTATGCCTAAGCCGCAGGCATCGTGCCGCACTACCGTGGCCCCGGGCATGGTTATCCAGGGCGAATCATCGCCGGAGGTGCTTGAAGCCCGTAAAGGGGTTGTTGAGTTCCTTTTGATTAACCACCCGCTGGATTGCCCTATTTGCGATCAGGCCGGTGAGTGCAAGCTGCAAGACCTTGCCTACGAAAACGGTCGCGAAGCTACCCGCTACCAGGAGAAGCGCCGCACCTTTGAAAAAATTGATATTGGCGATAAGATAAAGCTACATATGACGCGTTGCATACTATGCTACCGTTGTACCTATGTAGCCGACCAACTTACCGACAAACGCGTACACGGCATTATTAACCGTGGCGACCATGCCGAGATAAGCACTTATATCCAAAACGCAGTTGAGAACGACTTCTCAGGCAACATGATTGATGTATGCCCTGTAGGCGCCTTAACTGATAAAACATTCCGCTTTAAAAGCCGCGTATGGTTTTTAAAACCGGTTGATGCGCACAGAACTTGTAACCACCAAAGCAAAAACGAAAAGATAAAGTGTAACGGCAAAGCCACACTTTGGATGTTTGGCGGCGAGGTGTTCCGCGTTACGGCGCGCAAAGATAAGTGGGCCGAGGTGGAAGAGTTTATTTGTAACGAGTGCCGCTACGACCATAAAAACACTGCCGACTGGACTATTGAAGGCCCTACGGCTGTTAGCCACCAATCGGTTATTAGTGCCAACCACTACACATTACCTTTTGAAATGTCGAAAGGGATGCAAAACCGTTTGGAGCAAAAAACCGTAAAGCGCAGTTTAATTGAAAAGCAACTAGGGGAATAATGGGGATAGAGCTTTTAATATTCAAATCGATATTGGTACTGGTTGTTTTTACCATTACCCTTACCATTGCCGCTTATTCAACCTACGGCGAGCGTAAAATTGCCGCCTTTCTGCAAGACCGTATAGGCCCAAACCGTGCTGGCCCGTTTGGTATTTTCCAGCCAGTGGCCGACGGAGGCAAAATGTTTCTTAAAGAAGAGATTATCCCGGCCGATGCCTCGGCTTTCTTATTCGTACTGGGGCCATCGTTAGCCATGCTAACCGCGCTTATGACCGGCGTAGTTATCCCTTGGGGCGATACCCTTACCTTAAACGGTGTAGAATACTCTTTGCAAATTACCGACCTTAATATTGGCGTACTCTACATTTTTGGTGTGGTATCGTTTGGTGTATACGGTATAATGATAGGCGGTTGGTCATCTAACAACAAATTCTCGTTACTGGGCGCCATCCGTGCATCGGCACAAATGATTAGCTACGAGCTGGCCATGGGCCTTTCTATTGTAGCCTTAATTATGACTACCGGAACGCTTAGTATTAAAGAGATTGTAGACCAACAGGCCACCTGGCATTGGAATATACTATACCAGCCACTAGGCTTTTTAATATTTATGATTTGCGCGTTTGCCGAGTGTAACCGTGCACCGTTCGACTTAGCTGAATGTGAAACAGAACTTGTAGGTGGTTACCATACCGAATACAGCTCTATGAAATTGGGTTTTTACCTTTTTGCCGAGTACATCAACATGTTTATCTCGTCGGCACTTATGGCAAGCCTTTACTTTGGCGGTTACAACTTCCCGTTTATGAATAGCCTTGGCCTTGACCAAAATATGGTTACCATTTTAGGTACCGTTGTATTCTTTGGCAAGGTGTTCTTCTTCATTTTCTTCTTTATGTGGATAAGGTGGACTATACCACGTTTCCGCTACGACCAACTAATGCGCCTGGGCTGGCAATCGCTTATCCCATTAGCTATATTGAATATATTATTGACGGGCATTTTTACCATGCGCGAAGAATTAAAAAACTGGTTGTTTAACTAATATATAGGACAGAACATGCAGTTAACCAACAGGTCGAAAGTAGTATCAAACAAAAAAATGAGCTTTGCTGAAAAGCTGTATTTGCCTGCCATAGTAAAAGGGCTTGCAATTACCATGAGCCATTTTTTCCGCAAGCCTGCTACTATATCATATCCCGAAGAACAACGTTACATAGCCCCTGTATGGCGTGGCAAACACGTATTAAAGCGCGATGCCAACGGAGCTGAGAATTGCACCGCCTGCGGCCTTTGCGCCGTTGCTTGCCCTGCCGAAGCCATTACCATGACAGCCGCAGAGCGCAAGCCGGGCGAAGAACATATGTACCGTGAAGAAAAGTACGCCGCTGTTTACGAGATAAACATGCTGCGTTGTATTTTTTGTGGCCTTTGCGAAGAAGCCTGCCCTAAAGAGGCTATCTTCCTTACGCCAGAACTGGTGCCAAGCTACCTAAACCGCGATGAGTTTATTTACGGTAAAGACAAATTGGTAGAGCCTATTGATAAGCGTGTGGATATTACCCAACGCCAAAAACATTTAGTAGAAAAGAAACAGTAATGGTAGAGTATATTTTTTACGCCCTCTCGGTTATATGCATAGCCTGCGCACTACTGGTGGTTTTTTCTAAAAACCCCATACACAGCGTACTGTACCTTATACTTGCCTTTTTTGCCATTGCCGGACATTACGTTTTGTTAAACGCCCAGTTTTTAGCCGTTGTGCATATTATTGTATATGCAGGGGCAATAATGGTACTCTTCCTCTTTGTTATCATGCTACTTAACCTTAATGCAGAAACAGAGCCACACAAAAACATGCTTACCAAAATAATGGCCACCGTATCGGGTGGGTTGTTGCTGGTAACGCTGGTAGGTTCTTTCCGCGCGGCAGGCCAGGTAGAAATGGTAAACCTTGACAATAGCAATATTGGCACTATAGAGAACTTAGGCAAAGTATTGTTTAACGACTTTTTACTACCCTTCGAAATATCGTCGGTACTTTTCCTTTCAGCAATGATAGGCGCGGTTATACTGGGTAAAAAACAACTGTCATAACATGAAAGAAGTTATACAAGGCATCCCATTGAATTATTACCTGTTTTTAAGCACCGTGCTGTTCAGCATTGGGGTGTTGGGGGTATTATTCCGTAGGAATGCTATTATCATATTGATGAGTGTAGAGTTGATGCTTAACTCTATCAACTTATTACTGGTTGCTTTCTCGGCCTTCCACGGCGATGCCAAAGCCCAGGTATTTGTATTTTTTATAATGATTGTAGCAGCTGCCGAGGTGGCAGTAGGTTTAGCGTTGATGGTACTAATATACCGCAACATTAAAACCCTTGATATTGACTTTCTTAATAAGCTGAAGTGGTAATGAAAGATATAGCTTGGTTGTTGCCCGCCCTTCCGCTTTTAGGCTTTATTATTAATGGCCTGGGGCGTAAAGCCCTGCCCAAAATGGTGGCAGGTGTTATTGGCAGTGCAGCCGTTTTAGGTTCATTTATTATTGGCCTTATGCTGTTTATGCATGTGCACGAAACGCAGCATGGCGAAGTACTTAATTACTACCGCTGGCTTAGCGTTGGCAGTCTGGTTATAGACCTTGGCCTGTATATTGACCAACTGTCGGCATGGATGATTTTGATTATTACCGGTATTGGCTTTTTAATACACGTATACTCTATGGGGTATATGAGCCACGATGCAGGCCACAATAAATTCTTTGCTTACCTAAACCTGTTCGTATTCTTTATGTTGGTGCTCGTTATGGGCAGCAACTACCCTATGATGTTTATAGGCTGGGAAGGCGTAGGTTTATGCTCATACCTGTTGATAGGTTTCTGGAACACCAATACCAACTACAACAACGCCGCTAAAAAGGCCTTTGTAATGAACCGTATTGGCGACCTTGGCTTTCTGTTGGGTATGTTTATGATATACTACTACTTCGGATCGCTAGATTACCAGGTAGTATTTGCCAAAGTAGCAGGTGTCGAAATCAACTCGCCTATTATTGTAGGCATTGCCTTGTTGCTGTTTGTTGGCGCTATGGGTAAATCGGCACAGTTGCCGCTATACACCTGGCTACCCGATGCCATGGCAGGCCCAACCCCTGTTTCGGCACTTATACACGCCGCAACCATGGTAACGGCAGGTATCTACATGATTGTACGCTCTAACATTATCTACACCTTTGCCCCATCAGCCCAAACAGTAGTTATGGTGGTTGGTTTGGCAACGTCAATATTTGCGGCTATCATCGGTCTGAAACAAAACGATATTAAAAAAGTACTGGCCTACTCTACCGTTAGCCAGTTGGGTTTAATGTTTATGGCACTAGGCGTTGGGGCTTATTCATCGGCCATGTTCCACGTTACTACCCACGCGTTTTTCAAAGCCTTATTGTTCTTAGGTTCGGGCAGTGTTATCCACGCTATGGGCAACGAGCAGGACATTCGCAAAATGGGCGGCCTTTGGAAAAAGCTCCCAATCACCGCTTGGACATTCTTGTTGGGTACCCTTGCTATTTGCGGCATACCTCCACTTTCAGGCTTCTTTTCAAAAGACGAAATATTGCTTAACGCCTTTACCGCCAATCCTGTAATTTGGGGCTTAGCGGTAGTTAGTTCGTTAATCACTACCATTTATATGTTCCGCTTGCTGTTTGTTACCTTTTTTGGCAAATTCCGCGGAACTTACGACCAGGAACACCACCTGCACGAAAGCCCTGCCAGCATGACCATTCCATTGGTTGTATTGTGCATCCTATCGGTATTTGGTGGCCTGCTAAATGTACCTGAGATTTTTGGCGGCAACGCATGGGCACACCACTGGTTTGGCGAGATGTTATTTAAACCTGCTTTAGGCGGAATAGAGCATGCCGTATCGCATTCTATGGAGCTGGTGCTTATGGGCGTAATGTTAGTGCTTATAGCCATTGCCTTTGTAGTGCTACGCAACAAATACATTACCAAAGGTGCAGTGCCCGAGGCCGACGAGGAAATGACCGGTTTTACCAAGCTGGTTGGCAACAAGTTTATGGTTGACGAGATTTACGATTTCTTTATCGTTAAGCCTATCTACCTTTTCTCCAGCGCGCTGTACTACGTTTGCGAATTGAAGTTTATAGACCTTATTGTTAACGCCATTGGCGATGGTATAGTTGGCTTAGGCCGGCTGTTCCGCCGCCTGCAAACGGGCAATATCGGGTTTTATATATTTACAATGGTACTTAGCATTGTAGCCATTTTAGTATTTAAATATTTTGTGGTTTAGGCCAATGGATTATACTACGCTCATATTATTAGCAATACCCTTACTCAGCATACCGTTGCTGTACTTGGTGCCACGCGAGTTTGCAAAACACGTTGGGCTGCTATCGTCATTAGTGTCAATGGCTACCCTGCTATACTTTTTCTATCAGGTATTTACCATTTGCACCTGCAAACCCATTCAAATGACCTTTAACGAGGTTTGGGTAAAATCGCTGGGCATAAACTTCCACCTGTCTATTGATGGGGTTAGTATGCTTATGTTGCTGCTTACCAACTTGGCTGTGCCTTTAATCATGCTATCATCTTACGGCAGCAGCCAGGGCAACACCCGCGGTCTGTTTGCCTTAATTCTATTGATGCAGGCATCGCTACTGGGCGTGTTTATGGCGGCCGATTCTTTTGTATTCTACTTATTTTACGAGCTTGCCCTTGTTCCGGTATTCTTCATCATACTTAACTGGGGTGGCGAAAATAAAGGTCGTATCAACCTAAAGTTCTTTATTTATACCCTTACCGGCAGTTTGTTAATGCTGGTTGCCATCATCTTTTTGTACTTACAAACCGGCGAATCTGCAACCTTTAACATCCGCACCTTTTACCACTTAGGCTTAACAGCTACCCAGCAATCGTTAGTATTCTGGGGCTTTATGATAGCCTTTGCGGTTAAAATTCCATTATTCCCATTGCACACCTGGCAGCCACCTACCTATACTGTAGCGCCAACGCAAGGCACTATGTTGCTATCGGCTATTATGGGCAAAATGGCATTGTACGGCATCTTCCGTTTTGTTATCCCTATCACCCCTTTAGCTGTTGCACAATGGGGCTCTGCCGTAATGATACTGGCTGTTATAGGCGTAGTATACGGCGCGTGGATTGCCATAGGCCAAAACAACATTAAAACACTTTTTGCCTATTCGTCGCTATCGCACGTTGGGCTTATAGCCGTGGGTATGTTTACCCTGACAACCCAAGGCCTGCAAGGTGGCTTATTCCAAATGGTAGCCCACGGTTTCAACGCCATTGGCTTATTTATGATTGCCGATATTTTGTACCGCCGCTTAGGCACCTTCGAATTATCGAAAATGGGGGGCATTGCGAACCAGGCACCACGCTTTGCAATACTGTTTTTCATCATACTATTAGGCGCTGTTGCATTACCGTTAACGAATGGTTTTGTAGGCGAGTTTTTACTATTGCTAGGTATTTTCAGCTACAGCAAAGTAATGGCCCTGGTAGCAGGCTTAACCATAATATTTGGCGCGGTGTATATGCTAAACACCTACCAAAAAAGCATGTTTGGCGAGAGCAACGAGCTTACCGCCAACTTTAAAGACCTTACCATTACCGAGACATTGGTGCTTGCGCCGGTGGCGGTAATTGTACTGGCAGCGGGTATATTCCCCGAACTGTTTATGAAACTAACCGAAATACCGGTGCAGGGCTTGTTAGAGAACCTGGGCGAAGGTGTTTTGAAATAGATATTAAAGGCAATAACGAATGAAGAGTATAGTACTACTTAGTTTACTTGGGGTTACATCAATGTTTGCGGGTGTGTTTAACTACCGCAAGCTTATATTGCCCATTATTCTTATTGGCATTGCCGCTGCAATTGGTTTGTTTGTTGACCAATGGGGCATGAACAAAAGCTTTTACCAAATGGCGTTTTTTGATAACTATGCCATTGCTTTTTCTTGCCTTTTGCTAAGTGTTTCTTTTTTGATTTTTACGCTTGCCCTATACCATTACCGCAAAGAGGGTGATATTGTTACCGACCTATACGCCCTGTTCATCTTCGCGCTAACCGGTGGTCTTTTAATGACCTCTTTCTCTAACCTGGTAATGTTGTTTTTAGGTATCGAGATTTTATCTATCCCGTTATATGTATTGGCAGGTTCTCGCCGTGCCGATTTAGCGTCGAACGAGGCTGCGTTGAAATACTTTTTGATGGGTGCTTTTGCCACAGGCTTTTTGTTGTTTGGTATCGCCTTAGTATACGGCGCATCGGGCACGTTCGACCTTGCCGGCATTGCAGCCTACGTAAAAGCAGGTAAAGACATTCCAGACTTTTTCTATGTTGGTATAGTACTGTTGATTGTTGCCTTGCTGTTTAAAGTATCGGCCGCACCGTTCCATTTTTGGGCTCCGGATGTTTACCAGGGCTCTCCTGTATTGGTTACCACCTTTATGAGCACCGTGGTTAAGATAGCAGCCTTTGCCGCATTCCTGCGCCTGTTTAATTACTGCTTTACCCCGCTTGCATCGTACTACGAGATTATACTTACCGCAGCAGCCGTTGCTACGTTATTGATAGGTAACGTAACCGCCCTATACCAACAAAGTGTTAAGCGTATGCTGGCCTACTCAGGTATATCACACGCAGGTTATTTGCTTATTGCCTTGGTAGTAATGGGCGCCAGCGCCACCTCAGTTGTGTTCTTTTACTCGGCAGCGTATGCTGCAGCATCGTTAGTTGCTTTTGCTGTACTTACCGCGGTGATGGAAAATAAAGAAGGCCGCGAGAGCTTTGAAACCTTTAAAGGCCTTGCTAAGAATAACCCTATCCTTGCGTTGTGCATGAGTGTGGCTATGTTATCGCTGGCCGGTATACCGCCATTAGCCGGTTTCTTTGGTAAATACTTCTTATTCGCTACCGCTATAAAAGACGGCTACCTATGGCTTGTTTTGGTAGCTATATTCAACTCGCTGATTAGCTTGTACTACTACCTGCGGGTGATAATAAACATGTACAGCTCTGCCGACGATGAAGTGCCTGCATTTACCCCTAACTACGCGTTGGTTTTGATGCTGTTGCTAAGCCTTGGCGCTAACCTTGCCCTTGGTTTCTACCCCGATTTGTTGATGGGGTTGTTGGGATAAACAGGGTTCAGGTTACAGGGATCAGTAGACAGTATTCCATTTTAATCAATACCACTTTTCGTTAATAACTTGCGTTTGCCCTTAGGCAGTTAATGCCGTATATTTGTAATTCAGTTTATGGAAAGTTTTGTAGTATCGGCACGTAAGTACAGGCCTACCACGTTTAAAACCGTAGTAGGGCAACAGCATATTACCACCACACTTAAAAACGCAATAAAGAGCCACCATTTGGCACAGGCTTTTTTGTTTTGCGGTCCGCGTGGGGTTGGTAAAACCACCTGTGCGCGTATCCTTGCCAAAACCATAAACTGCTTTAACCCAACAGAAGATATTGAGCCTTGCAACCAGTGCGAAAGCTGCACATCGTTTAACGAGAGCCACTCGTTTAACGTGTACGAGCTGGATGCTGCATCGAACAACTCAGTAGAGGATATCCGCAGCCTGGTAGAACAGGTACGTTTTGCCCCGCAGTTGGGTAAATACAAGGTATATATTATTGATGAGGTTCACATGTTGTCTACCTCGGCTTTTAACGCCTTTCTTAAGACATTAGAAGAGCCGCCTGCACACGCTATATTTATTTTAGC
>CAMBQF010000079.1 GCA_945869825.1 Chitinophaga pinensis
GTAAGTTAACTTTATAGGATATACAAGTAGGTATTCTGCACATCTACTAAAAAACCTAAAAAAATCAACCCCACCATGAACCGCAAGGCACTAGTTGCAGCCAATATACTTTTGGTTGCTGTATTCTTATTGCTAAATACGTCGTGCAACAGAAACCGTAAACTGCGCAAACCCGACGCTGCTTTTGCCCCATACATTACTGCTTATACCGGCGGTATAGTTTCGGCATACAGCGATGTGAAAATACGTTTTGCCGATGAGGTGGCTGATACCACTATTGATTTAAATAAGGGCGATTTGTTTACCATCTACCCAAAAGTAGAAGGTAAGCTTGTGTGGGCCGATGCCTTTACGCTACAATTTAAACCCGATAAGCCACTGGATGCAGACGAGATTTACGATATAGATTTGAAGGCTAATAAACTGCTTAAAAACCTGCCGGCAAAGCTTAAAACGTTTTCGTTTAGCTTTAAAACCATAAAGCAAAGTATTAGCACAAAACTTGAAGGGATAAGGGTGTATGATAAAAGTTCGGCCAACTATTACCGTGCTTTTGGAAAGATAAACCTGGCCGATAATACAGAGCAGGCCAAAATTCAAAAAACTATAACGGCAAAGCTAAATGGCAAAGAGCTAAAGGTAAAAGTAGAACCTGCCGGCGACCGTGTGTGGACGTATAGCATAGACAGTATACCTCGTTCAGCAACCAAAGGAAAATTGGAAATTGCAATGGATGGCGATGCTATTGATGCGGATGAAACTGGTAACGCTAACATTGATATACCTGCCACAGGGGTGTTTAGTATGATAATGTACCATGCGGAAAGCGACCCCGACCAACATGTATCACTTTATTTTTCTGAGCCCTTGAGCGAGTCGCAAGACCTTTCGGGTTTGGTAAACTTCCAGAGCTTTTCGGCATTAACATCGTTTGTGGTAGATAATGAGTTGAGGGTATTCCCCCAAAGCAGGCAAACCGGTTCGCAGAACCTGTTGGTAAACTCGGCAGTGCTTAGTGCTGGCAACCAAATACTGGGTAAAAACAGTGATGTAAACGTTACGTTTGAAGAGATTAAGCCCGCTGTAAAAATTAAAGGTAAGGGTGTTATTATTCCTAACTCTAACGGGCTGATACTGCCATTCCAAGCGGTAAACCTAAATGCGGTTGATGTTGAGGTGTTTAAAATTTATGAGAACAATGTGCGCCAGTTTTTTCAGGTTAATAACCTTGATGGCAGCAGCGAGTTGTACCGCGTGGGCAAACGTGTTATTAAAAAGAAAATACCGTTGGCAGGGGTGCGCAACACATGGACTGACTACAGCCTTGATTTAGCCGACCTTGTAAAATCTGAACCCGGTGCTATATACCGTGTAAAGCTTACGTTTAAAAAGGAATACTCTACGTATGATTGTGCCGATAGCGGAACTGAGAACACCGGCATGGCCAGTATGAATGAGGAAGATGCGGAGGAGGATGAATCAGAAAATTATAATGACTATGATTACTACAGCGATTATGATTGGAACTATGGTGATGATTATGATTATATGCAGCGCGATAACCCATGCAACTCTGCCTACTACAACAACAGCGAGCATTATGACTCGCGGAACGTATTAGCCAGCGATTTGGGCCTTACCGCCAAGCTTGGGCCTAACGGCATGTATAATATTTATGTTACCCACCTGATAACTACACAGCCAATGGGGGGAGTTGTTATAGAGGTATACGATTATGTGAACCAGCGATTAGGTACAGCAACAACTGATGGGCAGGGCATGGCAAAGTTATCCATCCCCAAAAAGAAACCCTTTTTGCTTATTGCCAAAAGCGGCAAACAGCGTGGCTACTTAAAACTGGGAAGCGAATTCTCACTGTCGCAAAGTAATTTTGATATAGGTGGCGACCAGGTGCAGAAAGGTATAAAAGGCTTTATATATGGCGAACGTGGCGTATGGCGCCCGGGCGATTCGTTACATATTGCCTTTATGCTGGAAGACAAAAACAATGTGCTTCCGCCTAAACACCCCGTAACGTTTGAACTGGTAAACCCACGCGGGCAGATAGTACAGAAGATAATGAAGGTAGACGAGATTGGTGGCATTTACGACTTTAGTACTGCTACCGATGATAATGCGCCGACAGGAACATATACCGCACGCGTAAAAGTAGGCGGGGCAACATTTACCCAAGGGTTGAAGGTAGAGACCATACAACCAAACAGGTTGAAAATTAACCTTGATTTTGGCAAAACTAAACTAACACAAGCCGATGCTAATTTGCAGGCACCGCTTAAAGTATCGTGGTTGAATGGCGCTACGGCAAGGGGTTTGCGTGCCAATGTAGCCGTAACACTAAATAAGGCTGAAGGGAAGTTTGATAACCTGAAAGACTTTGTATTTGACGACCCAACGATATCGTACTACCCGGAAGCACAAACCATTTTTGACGGATATCTGGATGATAACGGCATGGCGGCTGTGCAGCCTGCAATAAAGGCAACCAATGCGCCGGCTATGCTAACGGCTGGTTTTACTGTTAGGGTATTTGAAGAGGGCGGTAACTTTAGCATAGACCGCTTTAATATGCCGTTCTATCCCTACACTAACTATGTGGGCATACAGGTGCCTAAGTCTGACTACTACTACGGTATGTTACCAAATAATAAAGACCATACCATTAAGGTTGTTACGGCTGATGCAAATGGCAAGCCGGTATCGGGTCGTAAGGTACGTTACGAGGTGTACAAACTGGAATGGCGCTGGTGGTTTGACGAGAGCGAACTAGGGGGCTACAACTTTATGAATAGCAACTACAAAAACCTGGTAGACTCTGCTACGGCTTATTCAACCGGAGGGTATGTAAACTTTAAATTGAAGTTGCGCGAACCCAACTGGGGCCGTTATTTAATACGCGTAAAAGATTTGGAGAGCGGTCATACTGCCGGTCAAACCGTATATGTAGATTATGCTGATATGGATTCGCGCCAGGGAGGACAAGCGCCTGAGGCTGCTACTATGTTATCGTTTACAACAGATAAGCCTAAATACAATGTAGGCGAAGAAGCTACGGTAACAATACCATCATCGCCGGGCGGCCGCGCATTGGTGAGCATTGAAAATGGCAGTGGGGTAGTAAACAGTTTTTGGAAAGAACTGGGCAAAGGCCAAACCGTTGTTAAGTTTAAGGTAACGGAGAATATGACCCCGAATGTGTATGTCAACATATCGCTTATACAACCGCATTCGCAGGCCATAAACGATTTGCCGATACGCCTGTATGGCATCCAACCTATTTTGGTAGAAGATAAGAATACGCACATCTACCCAATGATATCAAGCGCGGAAACATTCAGGCCGGGAGAAACGGCTAAGATTACCGTGAAGGAGAAAAACGGTAAGCCTATGACGTATACGCTGGCTATTGTTGATGAAGGTTTATTAGACCTTACCCGCTATAAAACCCCAGACCCTTGGAACACCTTCTATGCCCGTGAGGCATTGGGTGTGCGCACGTACGATATGTTTGATAATGTACTGGGCGCTTATGGAGCATCGCTGGGTAAAATACTAAGTATTGGTGGTGATGGCGAAATGGATGCTACGGGCAATGCTAAAGAATCTGTCAGAGCTAAACGCTTTAAACCGATGGTAGTTTATGTAGGCCCAACAACACTTGGCAAAGGCGGTTCTAAAACCCATACTATTAAAATACCTGAGTATGTTGGTTCTGCACGTATTATGGTTGTTGCCAGGGATGGTGATGCCTATGGTAATGCAGAGAAAACGGTTACCATTAAAAAGCCGCTGATGGTGCTGGCTACTTTGCCACGCGTATTAGGCCCTAATGAAACGGTGAAGCTACCCGTATCTGTATTTGCAATGGAGAACAAGGTTAAGAATGTAACGGTGCAGCTAAAAGCCGACCCTGCCTTCTTTACCGTAGAAGGAGCATCAACCCAAAACCTAACCTTTAGTAAAATAGGCGACCAACTGGCATCGTTCAGCCTGAAAGTAAAACCCAATGTAGGCATAGCTAAAGTACAGGTGATAGCAACAGGCGGCGGTGAAACAGCTACCAGCACTATAGAGATAGATGTGCGTAACCCTAACCCGCCGGTAACAGAGGTTACGGAATACCTGATAGCACCAGGTAAGAGCGTTACGGCATCGGTTAAGCCGGTAGGCATGGATAAGACAAACAAGATGCAGTTGGAACTATCGACTATGCCACCAATAAACCTTGGCAAGCGCTTGCGTTACCTGATAACCTATCCGCATGGTTGCATAGAGCAGACTACATCATCGGCATTCCCCCAGCTGGTATTAGGCGATATAATGAACCTTGATGAGAGCTACGCAAAATCAATACAAACCAATGTAAAAGCGGCTATAAGCAGGTTGCGTTCGTTTCAGGTGCCATCGGGAGGTTTCTCTTACTGGCCGGGAGAGTCGACCGCTGACGAATGGGGAACAACCTATGCAGGGCATTTTCTTTTAGAAGCGGAGGCACGCGGCTATCAATTGCCGGTAGGTATGCTGGAAAACTGGAAACGCTACCAGAAGAAACATGCCGTAGAATGGACTGTAAGCACACCGGCAGATAACTATTGGGGTAACCGCGATTTGATGCAGGCATACCGCTTGTATACCCTTGCATTGGCTAAAGCACCCGAGCCGGGCGCTATGAATAAACTGCGTGAGACCAGGAGCATTGGTATAGCGGCTAAATGGAGGCTGGCTGCGGCTTATCAACTATCGGGCAACAGCGGCACAGCTGCGGCTATAATTAATGGGTTAAGCACGGCAGTGCCTAAGTATACCGAGTGGGGGTATACCTATGGCTCATCAGACCGCGACGAGGCTATGATATTGGAAACCCTAACCCTGATGGACCGCCGTGTGCAGGCTACGCCGGTTGCTAAAAAGGTATCGGCACTGTTGGGTAATAATAACTACTGGATGAGTACCCAAAGTACCGCCTATTGCTTATTAGCTATGGGCAAATATGCGGGTAAAAACGCAGGCGCCCCAATGCAGGCAAGCTATACACTAAACGGTAAAGCAGGCAAGGCAGTACCGAACAAGAAATCAATGTTCTTAACCGATGTTGCGGTTGCCGGAACTAAGCCTAATAGCTTTGTTATTACCAATACGGGTAAAAGTATGCTGTTTGTAAGGGTAATGGCAGAAGGTGTACCGGCACAAGGAACTGAAACCAAAGCAGAAAGCAACCTGCGTATGAACGTTACCTATAAAACCCTTGGTGGCCGTGCTATTGATGTAGGCCGCTTAGAGCAAGGTACAGACTTTGTAGCGGAGGTTACCATTACACACCCTGGTATATTAAGCGCTTACGAAAATATGGCGTTGAACCAGATATTTCCTTCGGGATGGGAGATACACAACAACCGTATGGACGATGTTTCATCGGCGGTGTCAAGTTCCCCATCAACATACGAAGATATACGCGATGACAGGGTATATACTTACTTCAATATAGGTAAAAACCAAACGCTGACCTATAAGGTGATACTGAATGCCGCGTATTTAGGCAGGTTCTACTTACCACTGGTATATACTGAGGCTATGTATGACAACTCTATAACAGCCCGCCTGCCGGGCCGTTGGGTAGAGGTGGTTGCTCCGGGTAGTAACACTGCAGTGACGGCAAGAAAATAGTTATAAAAGAAAACCCCGGTGAAAGCCGGGGTTTTCTTTTTTTTATCAATTGGTATCTTTAATCTTTACGTATTATAAACTGTTTGGCGGTGTAAGAGCTATTGCTGTTTGATACCTTTAAGAAATAGCTGCCGCTTGCAAAGGCTGATAAATCAATAGTAGTAAGCTTGTCTAACGTAGTAAGTGAATAGATGTTCCTACCTGCCATATCGTATAGCTGCATGGTTTTGCGGCCATCGAGCGCAGAAGCATCAACCGTAATAAAATTGCTGGCGGGGTTTGGGTATATGTTTATTGTTTTTGCAGATAGTTCAACTAAGTCGGTACACTGTTCAACACCTACATTTACGCTCGCGCTGGCAGTGCAGCCGCCCGTAGTGCCCACAACGGTGTAGAAAATTGTGCTGGTTGGCGATACATAAATGGTTGGCGTAGTTTCGCCTGTTGTCCAAAGGTAGGTATCGGCACCGGTGCCGGTAAGAGTAACAATTTCGCCAAGGCAGATAAGTGTTGACGATGCAGTTAAATCAACCTGAGGCGGCGCACTTACTGTTACAGTTACTATTGCAGAGGTGTCGGAGCCGTAGCTGTTTGTAGCCACAAGGTATACATCATATTCACCGGGATAGTAGAATGATGCAATGGGGTTTTGATTATCGGCTATGCCAGGTAAAGAGCCCTGTATAATCCATTTCCAATCGTAAGGGCCATTGGTGCTTGCATCGGTAAAGGTAACCTGCTGGCCAGCGCATACGCTTAGGCTTGATGTTGTAAAAGCGGCTACGGGCGCGTTGTTGGTAACGGCATCGCTGCGCTTGTACCATATGGGCGATGTCCAGATGATATCCCCATCGGCCTGAATAATTTTAAGGTAATAGTAGTAGCTGCTGTTGTTGGTAATTGTATGGGTGTAGTTTAGTGTAGCAGCATTGTTGGCTGTAGTAAGCACGGTGGGCGCAGAGCCACTGCCTGGTACGCCATAGTATACCGCAATAGACGATACATTCTCATTATCATCATCAGCAATAGAAACCAACAGGGTAGGGTTGCCTGCATTTGTAAGTGTGCTGCCCATAGGTTGGCCGGCAATAGTAAACGTTACTTTGGTGTTCCAGTCATCAGAGCTATAAAAGCGCATTTTTCTAAAGGCAGTCATAATATCATCACGCGTAAGCGCTGGAGCCATAGCTACCAAACGACCTGCGGTTTGGCGGCCAAAAACACTATTGTGGGTATCATGGTCGAGTCCTACGCCCACATGGTAGCCACGTTTAAGGGCATCGTTATAGCGGTTTATGTAGTTATTGGTGGTAGGGTCAGAGTAGCTGTAGTTGGTAGAAAAAGCAGGGCCGCTGCGTGCTGCCATACCTACAATGGCATTATCGGCTGCCAGGTTTGCGGCGTTGGCAAACAAGTTGCTGTAATCGGTTGTGGCGGGGTGGCACAGGTATGCAAAAGCGTTTGGCCGCTCGTTTACTTTACGCCAAAGGCTACCATAATCGTATTCAGAAACAAACTCATCGTAAAAGCCGGTATCCCAGCCTAACAGTTCATCGCTGCCATACACAATAGCATGGCCTCCGTTAGATATTATGCCCCACTCCATGCCATACATAGCGACAAAGGTATCGGGTATGCTGGCGGTGTTGGCATCTAAAAGGCCCTGGTGGTAGTGCGCTACGTTTTGCATACCAGCGCTAAAATGGTTATGGTCTGATATGCCGTAAAAATCAATGTGCTGCGACTCGCGGGCGTAAATAAAATCTTCAATCGGCGTACTCATGCCCGATGTTAAACTGTCTTTATTGCCATCAGAATAGCCCGAGTGGGCGTGGATGTTTCCAAAATAAAAATTAAGTGCCTGCCCATTCAACTGTATGGTAATTAACAAAACTACCAATGTTGCAACCCAATACTTTTTAATCATACTAATCAAAATAAGAAAATATAAAGGTACTACTTAATTGGTTAAATAGCCTTAATTTTGGCTTATGGATGAAGCTACAGGCGTACGGTTAAACAAGGCAATTAGCGATACAGGCTTTTGCTCGCGCCGTGAGGCTGATAAGATTATTGAGCAGGGCCGTGTTAGCATAAACGGAATAAAAGCAGTATTGGGTCAGCGCGTTATGCCTGCCGATACTGTTGAGGTTGACGGCAAACAAATATCATCTGCGCAAGCTACAGTGTATATAGCCTTTAACAAGCCCCGCGGAATAACCTGCACTACCGAGTTGCACATCAAAGACAACATCATCAACTACATAAACCACCCGCAGCGAATATTCCCTGTAGGACGTTTAGATAAAGCATCGGAAGGGTTGATATTTTTAACCAGCGATGGTAACATAGTAAACAAGATACTGCGCGCCGGCAACAACCACGAGAAGGAATACATAGTTACCGTAAACCGCCCTACTACGCCCGATTTTTTAAAGCAGATGGCCAGCGGCGTACCAATTTTAGATACTGTTACTGCCCCTTGCAAAGTAGAACGCATAGCCCCATCTATATTCAAAATAATATTAACTCAGGGCCTTAACCGCCAGATACGCCGTATGTGCGAGGCATTAGGCTACGAGGTTACCAAGCTGCGCCGCACCCGCATTATGAACATTACCTTAGACGGCATTAAACTGGGCGAGTGGCGCTACTTTACCGATGCTGAACTGGCCGAGGTGAACCGCCTGGTAGCCAACTCAATAAAGACAGAAGAAGCATCGCTAAAGCGCTAACTTACAGTTGGGTATTTGTTAAAAATGCCGTATAATTACTGTAAAATTTTTTACCTATGAACAGTTACGGAAACATGCTGCTTATAGCCATACCCGGCTTTGTGGTGCTTATATTGCTAGAAATGGTTTGGGGCCTTGTGGTACACAAAGAGCGCCAGCCTTTGGTCGATACCATATCCAGCCTTACATCGGGTATGACTAACATCTTAAAATCAACCCTGGGCATAAGCATTGTTATAGTAAGCTACCCCTGGCTGTATAGCCATTTGCAACTGGTAGAGTGGCCCAAAGGCAGCGTATGGCCCTACGTTATCACCTTTGTGTTTATAGACTTTACCGGCTATTGGGTACACCGCCTGCAACACAAGGTTAACTTTTTTTGGACCCACCATGTAATACACCACAGCAGCGAGGAGTTTAACCTACCCTGCGCCCTGCGCCAATCCATATCAGTACTTAGCAACATATACATACTAACCGTTGTGCCGCTGGCTATTTTAGGCATAAGTGGCGATGTGCTGGCCCTTATAGCCCCCATACACCTGTTTAGCCAGTTTTGGTACCATACCCGCTACATAGGCCGTTTGGGCTTTTTAGAGTATATCATTGTTACCCCATCGGCACACAGGGTGCACCACGCTATGAACGATGCCTACATGGACAAAAACTACGGGCAGATTTTCATTATCTGGGACCGCATGTTTGGCACCTTTCAAGAGGAGCTGGCCACCGACCCCTGCGTGTATGGCATGCGCCGCCCCGCCCAAACCTGGAACCCCTACCTGATAAACTTTAAGCACTGGTACCACCTTGCAAAAGATGCATGGCATACCCAAAGCTGGAGCAACCGTTTGCGCATTTGGTTTATGCCCACCGGCTGGCGCCCGGCAGATGTGGTAGACAAACACCCCCTGTTTACCATTACCAGCATGGACGAACTTAAAAAATACAACCCCACCTACAGTAAAGCCTTTAGCGCCTTTAGCATGGTACACCTGCTGGCTATACTGGCCATGGTTTGTTTCTTATTCTTCCGCTTTGGCGAGGTTACCCAAACCGATGCCCTTGTAAACGGCCTGCTTATTATGGCCAACATATTTGGCTTTACCGCCTTGTTAGATAAAAAGCTGTATGGCATACTGGCCATGCTACTAACATCTGCAGGCATAGTAGCCTATACCTTTGCTACCGGCGATTGGTTTGGTCTAAACCAGTTTATGCCCATGGGCAATATAGTGGTAGCTGCCTATTTTGGTGTAGCGGCTATAGCCTCGGCATGGTTTTACAAAACCGAGCTAAGCCAAACCGCAAACGAGGAGTGGATATCTCTTACCGAGGTAGCGGGTTAATTAATTCAAAGAACTGTGGCATTCCGCTGCCAACTTGTCAGCGGCCGGGCTATCCGCTATAGCCCTCGTACCTCGGGGCTGCCGGTCCTATCCCTATTGCAAAAAAAATATAGTTTACTTTTGGTTTTTGGCAGATGGATTTGAGCTTAAAATTTAAAAAACAGTATCATTTTCGTTTTCCGCAATCATGTTTTCAAGAAAAATTCGCATAAAATTATCGGCTAATAATAAATCTAAATTATATATTAAAGGATTTGGAAAATCATTTATACTTTTAGGTTTATATTTACTGTCTCTAATATTAATTATAAAGTCAATTAATATAGAAATGTCATCTTGATTAACTTGACAGTTATTAAATTCAAGAAGTGTAGATAAATTTCGTATGCGTTTTAATTCAGTTATAAAATAGTGGAATTGTGCTTTAGTAAATTCTCCACTAACCATAACTTCATATCCAGGCGTCATTAAGGAATATCGTTCATAAAATTCTGCATATTCTTCTATATATTTTATTCTGGAAGCAATTATTTCAATTTTTTTGTAATTGTCTGGTAAAATATTTTTTGGTGGTATTCTTATTGCAAATTCATCTTGTTTTTTTTCTCTCCAATCAGGCGTTTTAAGGTCAAGAATATCTATTATGTATCTTTGAAGCCAAACAAAATATATTGCTTCTTTACCCTCAAGCGTACATACTCTGGTTAAAATAAATGGAGTAGGGAATTTTTCAGCATAGAGCAAAAAATCTTTTTCAAGATTAAAACTAACGGATTTGTCCTTGTTAACTTTTATTTCACTATTTGTACCTTTTATTTGAAGATAACACACTCTGCCAGTTGAAATATATTTAGTATGTCCATCTTTGTCAATTCCATTTTCTGTAAATATTTCAATCATTAAATCTATACCGTAATCCCTTTCACTTAAATCTCTTACAACCCAATAATCAGGTATTTTATTAATAGTTAATTTTACTGCTTTTGTATCAATTACATGTTGGTAAGTTCTCATGGGCTTTGGTTAGATTTTTTACGTAAGAACAAATTTTCAGTATAGTTTATTTATTTAATCTTGATTCAAAATATTTCCTTGTTTCTTCATCAGTAAAATATACATAACATCCTTTCATACCTCGTGTCATTAATACACGATATATGTTTTTGACATATTCGTCAAAATTTTCCTTCCCTTTTTTCAATGTAGGATCTTTAGTGGCAGTAATATCACCTACAAGGCAATCATTCTCCCTATCGTATTTAATATCGTCGCCAACTATAACTCCAATATAATCAAATTCAAAACCTTGTGCAGTATAAATACAGCCAACTTGTTTTATGCCTTCTGGCTTATAAGCCCATTCGTACCACTTAACATAGCCTTGGGGCGGCTTGTTTATATCACCGTGCGTTTCCCATGGCATTGCAAAATCTCCAATTTTTACATCTTTTACAAGGTCACCATTTGAATCTACTTTTTTTGACCACTCCCAACAAAAGCCTGCCGTTAAACGAGCTGTTGACTTTCCGTTGTTTTTCTCCAAAAGAGTATTGTATAATTCTTGTGGAGAGGAAAATATTCTAAAGTCGTAATCACCAGAAGTCGATAAAATCTTTTTCTCGCTAGTATGGCCTAATGTAGCCTCTATCCAATCTAGGTAATTATCGGAACCATTGCACCTAAATTGTGAAACTAATTCAACTTCTTCAACAGCACAATTTAACTTTTTTGCATACTCTTTAATTAAATCAGTACTACCAATTTCGGCACTTCTAATAACTTGCTTGTCATCAATAAAAAATATTGTTGTTTTAGCCGCTCGAATAAGTGTTTCTATTTGCGTGAGATCAGTACGGTCAATTGCTTTGGTGTATTGGTGATTAGCTGTTTTTCCAATTCTATGAGCTTCATCAATAATTAAAACATCAACGGAGTTTGCCTCTACCCTTGAAGGGATAAATTGATTTAAATTTGTAAAAAGTAATTTAGCTGTTGTGTTCTTTTTTATCATGTTTTTTATTCCCTCAATCAATGGCTTTGATTTTGTTGAAAAAAACACGCTTCTTTTTTGTTTTGAGCCGGCGATTTCTGCAAGTAAGTGTAAGGCGATAACTGTTTTGCCAGTTCCCGGCCCCCCTTTAATAATAATTACACTTTTTTCATCGTACTTATCTGCTGCTTTTATTTTTGCTCTGATAATATTTCGTGCTACGATTTGATCATTTAATAAAGCAAAGTCAGATGTGTTTTCAATTATTTTAGAAGCGCTTTCAAGTAGTTTTTTTGAAGGGCTTACAGGACTTTGCATAAAGCGATTAAAGACATCATTTCCCCCACCTCCTCCGATAAGTGCTTTTGTTTTTTCCGCCAAATCTTCGATTTCGTTTCCCGCATATGTAGGGTACTCGTCTAATATATCTTTATATATAGGATCGAAAAGGCCTTCTTTGTTTGTCTTTTGATAATTATGGCAGTATGCACAACCAAATAATCCCATGTTGGTTTCTTCGAACACTTCAACAAAGCCGATTAAATAATTATGATAACCTTTTACCTGTTGAGATGGATGTGCAACTCGATTACCTGGCTTGCCAGTAAAAGTTTCTACGAAGTTACCCTCTATATTTGTCGCTTTTACGGCATCCCATTGTTTTAATTCAATGTGTATTACGTGAGCTTTGTCTGAATTATCTTTGCCATATAACATGCAATCTATACGCATTTGAGTATAAGGCACTAGGTATTCAAATGACACATAAGCATCTTTAATTCCTCCTAGTTCAAGTAGATTCTTTATTGCTCCCGGAGAATTCTGCCAAGAGCGGAATTCTGAGGTTGTTACACTTTCATTGTAATTTGATTGAATATTCTGCTTCATTTTTGAAGCAATTTTATTCGTCAAAATATCCTTGAAAAAAACATCTTGATGTTCGCTATAAATTACTTTTCTTGAAATCACAACTCATTATATTTTTTAGCAGTTCCTTTGGCTTTATCAACGGGATATTTTTCTCCGTTTAATTTAATCTTATCAAGTATAATCTGTTTCACATCAAAATTATATTTGTCAGCTAGTAGTAGTGCAAAGGAAAGCACATCGGCTAATTCTTGTTTTAATTTTTCTTCATTAGCATCTTCAGCATTCTTCCAAAGAAATAACTCAAGCAATTCACCTGCTTCTATGTTTATAGCTAATGCCAAGTCTTTTGGATTATGAAATTGTTCCCAATCTCGTTCATCTCTAAATTTTTTCAGTTCAGCAATTATATCTTCAATATCCGACATTGCGTTTGATTTAGACCCAAATATAGAAAAATGGCTACTAGCCTGTTAGTCATGAGTTATATTATTTCTTGACAAAGGGGTATGCGGGGTTGTATCTTTGTAGTTGGGGGAGAATTGTCCTCCTCCGTCCGCCTGCGGCGGCCACCTCCTCCAAAGGAGGATATTGTGCGCTGAAAGTATCTCCCTTTGGAGGGAGTACCGCGAAGCGGGGAGGGAGGACTTTGGAGCGGAGACCTTGGCAACGCCGAGGGGAGGGAGGACATTTGGGCAGAGAAATAAAACAACACTAAACTAATGAAACCAGATTATAGCAACCTGCACTATAACAAAAATCTTAAAGAGTATGCACACACCATGCGCAAAGAAGCCACCAAGGCCGAGGTTTGCTTATGGAAGTTTGTACTAAGCAAAAAGCAACTTAAAGGGTACACGTTCCACAGGCAGCGGCCTGTTTTACATTTCATTGCAGACTTTTTGTGCAAACCCCTTAAACTGGTAATTGAAGTTGACGGTTCTATACACGATGATGAGGAAGTAGCTGCAAAAGATTTTATTAAAACAAACGAACTGGTAACCAAAGGCTACACCGTTTTACGTTTTACCAACGATGATGTTTTACTGAATTTGGAACTGGTTAAAAATAGGATTGAGGAAGTTGTGGAGCAATTGTCCTCCTCTGATACCCTACGCGTGCCACCACCTCCTCCTCCCGAAGCATCTGGAGGAGGATAAAAATGATAAATAAAAGTATAATTTTTACTACAACAGCGGGCTGTACAGCCTGTTTTACTACTTGCACTATTAACCAAAAACTCCCCGACGACTTGCGTGTCGGGACAAGACAAACGTATGCCTAAAAGAAATCCCTCGTCTTCTGACCTACAGTCAGAATCCACTCCCTTTTTAAAGGGAGAACTTTTCTTGTTAAAGTTTTACTTTAAGTCGCCGCGTGCAACTGCACCTGTTTTTCTTTGCAAAAACGTTAAATTTTACTACAACCCTGTGGGTTTGAGAACATCCCCTCTTGAGAGGGGTGGTTGGCGCCAAGGCGCCAAAAGGGGTGTGTAAAATAGGAAGAACACACCTCCCCCCTGACAAGTCAGGGGTACTCCTCTCAAGAGGAGATAAAAAACAATTGTAA
>CAMBQF010000080.1 GCA_945869825.1 Chitinophaga pinensis
ATACCTGTAGGACCAGTTGGACCGTCAGCACCGTCAGCACCCGTTGGGCCTTGTGGACCGACTGCACCATCAGCACCCGCTGGGCCTTGTGGACCAACTGCACCATCAGCACCCGCTGGGCCTTGTGGACCAACTGCACCATCAGCACCCGCTGGCCCTTGTGGACCAACTGCACCATCAGCACCAGCAGGGCCTTGAGGACCAACTGCACCATCGGCACCAGTAGAACCTTGTGGGCCTTGTATACCTTGAGGACCTGTTGGGCCTACAGCGCCATTTGCACCATTTGCACCGTTAGGACCTTGTGGGCCTTGCGGACCTGTTGGGCCTTGGTTACCACCACCAGAGTTACCTGCATAAATAGCATATGGCACGCTGATAAGCTGGCTAGTGCCGGCAACAGTATAAACGTTACCACCTGCGGGGTCAATCTCTGTTTTAATGTATTTAGGACCGCTACCCCAGCCAATATTGGCAAAAGAGCCGCTAACTACCGTACCTGCACCTACTTCAAGGTTAAACAAGCCAAAGTTGTTAGTGGTTTTAGTGTGAGTTTCCTGGTAAACAATAGTGCCACCGGGTGAACCATCAAGAATACTAACGCGGATACCAAGGCTTTGGCCCGTTAACTCGGCACCTCCCTGGTTACGCGCTATAGCCTGGTAGTTGAATTTTTGCGGGGCCTGCGCCTGAACCGCAAAACTTAACAACATAAATACAGCTAAGGCTTTTAATGTCTTAGTAATAATTTTCATTAGTTGTGTGTGTATGGTTAAAAATTGTAATATGAAATATAATATGCTTACTTGATTACTTCAATGCGTTTTACAACACTAAATGATTTGGTATTGTCGGCAGCATCAAATATTATATTTAGCATGTAAAGGCCCTGGCTTACATTATTAAGGTTCATCACCTCGGTTTGCTGCCCGCTTTGCGTTTGTTTTGCATAACCACCTATTTCGCGCCCTGCCATATCAAACAGGCGGAATGCCAGTTTGCCCGCATTAGGCAGGTTAAAGGCTATGTTTACCTCGCTACTTGCAGGGTTAGGATATAAGTTGATGCTTGGGGCATTGGTAGGAAGGCTGATGATGCCTACCCCTTTTAGCTGCGGCTGCTCAAAACCCTGGGTAAAAAAGCTATTGCCGCCACCTATGGTTTCTATTACCGGTTCGCCTGCTATAGTTACCTGCAATGAACCCCAGCTGCCGCTGTAATATTCACCTGCGTTTGAAATTGTATTATTCTCAATATTTACCTGAGCCGAAGCACCAAAAATACCTGATAGCAATAGAATGGGGAGGAATAATTTTTTCATACTTATATTTACTATAATATCAGTTGCAAGTTTACTGTTTTTTTTTGATAAAAAGTTGACTTAATAAAAAAATAACACGATTTATTTATTTAAAAATGAGGCATTTACAAAAATAACCGTTTTTAACCAATAAAAAAACAGACAAAAACTGATGTAAGGAAATTTAACAAAATTGATTTTAATCTTATTTAGAAGCCTGTTTAAGCAAATCGGAAACAGTTAAAGAAATATCTAAAAAAAGCACTTTGGGGTTGGCATTACGTTCTACGTGTTCGCAGGCACGGTTAAGTTCGGCTATAATGCGGGGCCCGATTGAATTGGTAACAAAGGGGCCAAACTGTTTTACAAAAGTCAATTCCTCGCCAGTTAGCTTGACCTTGTCTTCGCCCAAATAGTTATACATAATACACTCGCGGATAACGCCTAAGGCATAAATAAGAAAAGATTTTTGCGCCTCGCGCCCTTCTTTGGCAAACCCTTCAACCCAGGTATACAGGCTTTGAACTTTGTTGCCGTAGCAATCCCTCATCCACTGGCGGAACACAGGGAAATTAGCGTCGGTTTCCTGGTTTAGCAGGCGTTGTGCTTCGCGGTAGCTACCCCCGGCTAAAAAGGCAATGTTTTTTGCTTGCGCGGCGGGAATATTATGCAAAAATTCAAGGTATTGAGCCATTTCGGCACCCTCAATAGGCTTGATTTTAAGCAGCTGCGTGCGCGAAATTATGGTAGGTAAAATACTGTCTGAATTTTCGCAAACCAAAATAAAGAGGGTTTTATCGGGTGGCTCTTCCAATATTTTCAACAGCTTGTTTGATGCTGCCGCATTCATTTTTTCTATCATCCAAACCACCATAATTTTATACTCACTTTCGTAAGCACGCAGGCTGAGTTTTTTGATGATATTCTGGCTCTCTTCTACGTTTATGGCAACCTGCTTGTTTTCAATATCCAGCTTATCTAACCAGTCATCTAAGCTTAAAAAAGGGTTGGTAGTAAAGGCTTCGCGCCACTCGGTAATAAAATCGTCGGTAGTGGGTTTGCCGGTTATTTTTTTGGTGGTGGCTACAGGTACAACAAAGTGCAAATCGGGGTGGGCCAGTTTTTCAAACTTAAGGCACGATGAGCATTGTCCGCACGAGTCGGTTGGCTGTTTATTTTCGCAATTAATATACTGCGCATAGGCAACAGCCAGAGGCAATGCCCCTACCCCTTCGACACCAAAAAACAGGCGCGCATGGCTTATACGCCCGCTTTGTGCGGTGCTAATAAGGTGCTGCTTAATTTCTGTTTGCCCGGGTATCTGACCAAATAACATGCGGCAAAGATAATTAGACAATTAGATAATAAGCCAATAAGTAATAAGCTAGTGGAAAATAACTACAGCCCTTTGCGGAAGTTATAGGCTATGCCAATTACAAGTCCCAGGTAATTTGGCGCTTTGCTGTGCATCTTTTTGCCAATAGTAGAATATTCAACACCATAACGCCCATCGGCAAACAGGTTAATATTTTTAAGTACAGGTATTTTTTTGCTTAATCGGTAGTCTACACGCATGCTAACCCAAGGACGGATGCCAAAGGCTTTAAAGCGGGATTCGTCAACAGTACCAATACTTGTGGCTTTGTAAATAGAGTTTTGATTGTCGTAATAAGACCAAGTAGTTCCCGACGATACCGAATTGCCATAAACCCTGCTTTGATTATATTGTACTACGGTTCCCAAAGTTGAAAAAGTTCCAAAAAGCGCATCAAAACCACCGCCAATAGATAGGCTCAATTTTTCTTCGGGGTGAATGCGATAGTAGTAGCTAAGTGCTATATGCCCCCATTTTACATTGTTTTCTAACGATGTGCCAATAAAAACGGTTGTGTCTTTAATCTGAGCAATTGTGTCGCCACCCACATAGTAATATCCAAGGGTATCTCTTTGCTCAAAAACAGTTTTGTTGTAACCCGTAATATTAAAGTTACGGTAGCCCCAGCCTGCACCAATTTTAATAACATGCTTTTGATTTACATTGCCACGCTTGCCAAAACCCCAGGTGGTGCTAAAATCTGTTTGTCGCGATAGGCTCTCCCAGTTTTTTCTTGTTGAATAATCTATTAGCGGGCTGTAGTTTGAATTATAGATAGTGCTTGTATTATCGCCAAAATTGCTGAAAAACACAGAACCATCATCAATAATCCCCCTGTAAATATCAGATGTAGTTGAAGGAACATTCCACTCCTTTTCAGTATTGTAATAAATATTTCCGCTTGATACATCAATACCTATTAACCTAAAAGTACGGGGTTTTTTATCCTTTTTCTCTTTCGGCTTATCAACTTTCTTTTCTTTCGTTTCTTCAGGTTTATCTATAGGCTTATCTACCGGAGGTTGCGCTATAGCAAATGTTGGTATAAAAAAGGATAACACAAGTACATGTTTTTTCATAACGTATGTTTTACGGTAATTGTTTGGTTTAGTAAATATAGGATAATTAATAATTTATTACCTGTTGCTCCATTTCAGGAAGCTCGCGGTAGGTGTATTGCTGGGTGCGCAGTTGGGGTTCAAAACCGGCTTCGCGGATAGACTCCTGGATGCCATCTGAAGTAAAGCGGAACGGGGCACCGGCAACAGATACTACGTTTTCTTCAATCATAATAGAGCCAAAATCGTTAGCGCCACTGTGCAGGCATATTTGTGCCGTTTGCGGGCCTACCGTTAACCACGATGCCTGAATATTATCAATATTAGGCAACATAATACGGCTAAGGGCTATCATGCGGATGTACTCATCGGCCGATACGTTGTTGGTAATGCCTTTAAGGCGTTTTAGCAAGGTACCATCGTCTTGAAAAGGCCATGGAATAAAGGCCACAAAGCCTTTGCTGCCTTCGGGCTTCTCGCTCTGCACCTGGCGAATCCATACCAAATGTTCGAAGCGTTCTTCAATGGTTTCTATATGCCCAAACATCATGGTGGCTGTGGTGGTAAGGCCCAGTTGGTGGGCAGCACGCATTACATCCAGCCACTCGCGGCCGCTGCATTTGCCTTTAGAAATAAGGCGGCGTACACGGTCGTTCAAAATCTCGGCACCGGGGCCCGGCATACTGTCCATACCCGCATCCATCAGGGCTTTAAGCACCTCGGTGTGGGTCGATTTTTCCAGCTTGGTAATGTGGGCAACCTCGGGCGGCCCTAAGGCGTGAAGCTTTAAGGTTGGGTATAACTGTTTAAGCTCTTTAAACAAATCGACATAGTATTGCAGGCCCAAACCCGGGTGGTGGCCACCCTGCAGCAGCAGCTGCTCGCCGCCGTATTTAAAGGTTTCGTCAATTTTGCGCTTGTATTCGGCTATAGAGGTTATGTAGCTCTCTTCGTGCCCCGGTATGCGGTAAAAGTTGCAGAACTTGCAGTTGGCAATGCATACGTTGGTGGTGTTAACGTTACGGTCTATAATCCACGTTACTTTGCCGTCGGTTTTTTTAACCTTGCGCAGCTCGTTGGCCACATGCGCAAGCTCTGCCGTTGGGGCGTTGTGGAATAGGTAAACGCCTTCTTCTATCGACAGGAATTCGAAGTTGAGGGCACGTTGTAAAAGATCTGTAACGTTCATAGCGTTTATTGAACAAACGCAAGTGTATTGTGTTGCATTTGCCGTGCAAATTTAGGGGATAATTGTTTATATTTGTGCTATGGCACGTATTGCAGGAATTACATATAAAAAAGACGAGAGCGGCAAAAAGCGTTATGTTACTATTGACCTTGAGAAATGGGGCGAACAAGTACAAGACTTACTTGACCTTATAGAGGCTGAAAAACGCAGGGCAGAACCAAAAGTTAGCTGGAACAAAGTAAAAACGGAAATGCATAAACAGCATGGCCTATAAGGTTGCCTTTTCTAAATCTGCCCATAAAGAACTAAGCCGTTTGCCTAAAAATATCTATTTAAAGGTGGAAGTTTTTGTTGACGCGCTAATTGAAAACCCAAGGCCACCAGGCTGCAAAAAACTGGTTGGCAGCAAAAACACATATAGAATACGAGTAGCTGATTATAGGATTGTTTACGATGTGTATGATGATATTATTGAAATATTAATAATCAAAATAGGACATAGAAAAGACGTTTATAAATAACCCTACTTATCCCCCTTCACATACCCCCCAATCAAGCTGCGTTTTAAAAGGCAGCCGTCCCAGCCGGTGATGGAGCCATCGGGGTGGGTTTCTTCTTTGCGGCCTTCTAAGTGGGTAAACGGGGCTTTGTATTCAAAAAAGGCTACGCTGCCGGTAAAGTACGGCGACCAAAACCTGTATTCGTCTTTTATAATCTCGGCAAAAAGGGTAACGCTGCCGGTGGTGTCTGATACGATAAGAACGGTATCGCCCACTGTGGGGCTGCACCCCGTAAGCAGCTGGTTGGCGGCTTTGGGCATAGGGTATTGCTTTTGAAACCTCAGCGTGCCAGGTAAAAAATTGGTGGTGATGGGGTTGTATAAAACGGTGCTATCGGTATAGCTGGCAATAACGGCTTCGGTAACTATGGGTGCGCGTTTAAGCTCGCGCTCAATATCTACATAGCGCGATTCTACCGTACGGTTTATAAACAATAACGCGGGCAACAGCCATAGTAATTTTATCATGTTACAAAGATGATGTTTTCAGGGTAATTTCACATATCGTGCCAATGCCTTTTTAAATTACTTTTGTCGTTCATTTATAAAAACTAATTAGTAGTCGACCTATGAAAATTACCATAGAAAAAACCGCTTCAGCAGGTGCAAAAAACAACATTGTGCTGCTGGCAACGGGCAAAACAAAGTTTGATGGCTTCGGCTTTTCTAAAGAAGAGCTGGGCTACCTGCGCAAGCAGCTGGAAGACGGCAAAACCCGCCTGGTGGCTATTAACCAGTTTAAACGCTGGGTTTATGTACAGTTAGTTGAAAAGAAAAAAGAGGAGTACCAAACGGTGGAGGCTTTTCGTGTAGAGGGTAACAAACTACTGAGCACGCTTAAAAACCATAAGGTGGCCGATGTGGTACTGCTGGATATGGAAAACCGTGGCGACTATGCCCTGGCTTATGCCGAAGGGATGGCGCTGGGTAGCTACACTTTTACCAAATATAAAAGCAAACCGGCACCTGCCAAAGCGTTGAAAATTGCCATAAACAGCAAGAAAACAACCCAGGGCGAGGTAGACCGCCTGAATATTGTAGTAGAGGCCGTTGTTAAGGCGCGCGACCTTGTTAACGAGCCTTTTGTTGGCCTTAACGCCGAGCAGCTTGCACAAGCAGCGGTGGTTATGGGTAAAGAGGCCGGTTTTAAAACCGAGGTGTTGAATAAGGTTAAGATAGAATCGCTGAAGATGGGTGGCCTGTTGGGTGTAAACAAAGGCAGTATAGACCCGCCTACCTTTACCATAATGGAGTATAAACCCAAAGACGCTAAAAACAAAAAGCCTTACGTTTTGGTGGGCAAGGGTGTGGTGTTTGATACTGGTGGCATCAGCATTAAACCATCGGACGGGATGACGACCATGAAGTGCGATATGGGTGGCGCTGCGGCTGTTATGTGTACAATGTACGCGGTGGCAAAAGCTAAACTGCCTGTCCATGTTATTGCACTTGTACCTGCTACAGATAACCGCCTTAACGGCAATGCCCTGGTGCCTAGCGACGTAATTACCATGTACGACGGAACTACCGTTGAAGTATTAAACACCGATGCTGAAGGTCGTTTGATATTAGCTGACGCGCTTAGCTACGCTAAAAAGTTTGACCCTGAATTATTGATTGATGCTGCTACGCTTACCGGTGCCGCTATGCGTGCCATTGGTAAATACGGTATTGTGTCTATGACTAACACTCCGGGCAAAGAGAATGAAGACCTTAAAGCCAGCGGCTTTGCAACTTACGAGCGCCTTGCCGAGATGCCTTTTTGGGATGAGTACTACGACCTGATGAAATCGGATGTGGCTGACCTGAAAAATATTGGTGGCGGCATGATTGCCGGTGCTATTACGGCAGGTAAATTCCTGGAGCATTTTACCAACTACCCATACATTCACCTTGATATTGCAGGCCCTGCGTTTTTAGAGGGTGGCGATAGCTACCGCGGTAAAGGTGGTACGGGTGTTGGGGTGCGTTTGTTGTTCGACTTTTTTGCGAAGAAGTAAGAGCCTCTCCCTGCCCTCTCCGAAGGAGAGGGTTCTAAAAGAAATCCCCCAACCACGCTGTTTGGCGTGGTTACCCCTACTTACGCTACGGTCAGTGCTGTAAGCTTTATTGCAAATTAAAAAGGGCGCAGAAATGCGCCCTTTTGGTTTAATAGGTAATTAGGTATGGTTGGGTTGGCTACATTACTTTGCTTAAATAGCTAATAAATTCGTGGCGGGTTTCGGCAAAAATTTTCTCAAAGCTTTCAATGGTTCCGCGCTCTTTTGGGTGGTCGTTCATATCAACATGGTCGGCAGCGGGGTTGTGGCTTATTTTGCCTTCAATATACGCTTCGTGCTCTTTAATGGCGTGGCGCATCTCGTCTATCTGCTCTTTGCGCATTATAAACTGGTTTTCAAAATGGTGGGCCATAGCCAACACCTCTTTATCGGTGTTTTTAGCCACTACCTCTTCCAGGCGCTTTTCAAGTACAGCAATATCATCAGCATAAAAGGCCAGTTTATTAAGCCATGTTTTGTGCTCTTCGTGTAGGGTGTATGCTTTTTGGGTATCCATAGTTTTATGTTTTTAACTATGGCAAAACTAGTGCCCCGCACCGGGCTTTATTATGATATTAATCAGCCCCAAGAATGATTAAAAACAGGAATTTTAGCTTTTTACCTTTTTGAAGGCTGAAAGTGTGTAGCGCAAACCAATAGCCATGCCGCTTGAGAAGCCCGAATAGGTGCGCTCTTTGATGAACAATACCTGTCCGCCCCAACGGTACTCTAAATTAAACGACAGGTGCTTTAACACATTAACTTTCCTGGCCAGCCTAAAGTTTATACCCGCAGCAAGGTAGGGGCGTAAAATAAAGGGCTTGGCAGCATCGTTCGATAGTCCACTGGCGTGGGTGTTTACACCCGAATAGTTGGGACCGTTGTAAAAATTGTACTGTGGTTGCGTATTTGTAGTGTCGGCAGGGTCTATTAGTTGAGACATAATTAAACCCGAATTTGTAAAATCGTACTCGTAGTTAGTAGACGTAATAGCCCCGCCAATACCCAGGCTGGCCGTTGCATAACCACTTACTCTGCGGGCCGGGTTGGTGCTTATGCGGTAGCTAAGGTTTAGCAGCAGGTTATTAGTTTCTATACTGCTGTATTGGTATCGGTTAGCAAAGGTATCTATCAACGCATAATAGGGCTGTGTGGTTGATGTTAACGTATCAATAGTTTGCTGGTAATAATTGTTGTTATACAAAGTAAAACCACTACCCTGGCTGAATGTAAGCCCCATACCAACATAATGGTGGAATTTAGCGGGCTTTTTACTGTTTATTTTGAAGTTTGCGGCTGCGGTAAGGTGGGTATTCTCGTTATACCAACGGCCAAAACCAGCGCCGGAATCTTGCGGTATAGTAATAGGGTAGCCGGAGATGTATTCTGCATCGGCAAACCCATTGGTATTAATCCCTCCGCCAAAGTAGCTAAGTGTAAGGGTAAAGTCGCTTACTGAAAAGCGTTTAAACGGCTTGGCAATAGTATCTTTATTTTGGGCATAATTAACAGTAATAAAAGAACATAAGACAAGTAATAGCGCTATTCGTTTCATAAAGGTTACCTTGGTGCACAAATATAACGTAGCTTTGCACAATTTATTTAGTTATATAAGATGAAATCGAAAGAAGAGATAGTAAAGAACTGGTTGCCGCGCTATACGGGTGTGGCTTTAGAAGATTTTGGCGACTACATACTGCTTACCAACTTTGGTAACTATGTACACATGTTTGCCCAACAGTATGGTGTGCCTGTAAACGGGCTAGACCGCCCAATGCCCAGCGCCACGGCCAACGGCATTACCATTATAAACTTTGGCATGGGCAGCCCCAACGCCGCTACGGTTATGGACCTGCTTAGCGCCATAGAGCCTAAAGCCTGCCTGTTTTTGGGCAAGTGCGGGGGCCTTAAAAAGAAAAACCAACTGGGCGACCTGGTATTGCCTATTGCAGCCATACGCGGCGAGGGTACCAGCAACGACTATATGCCACCTGAAGTGCCCGCGTTGCCGGCCTTTAGTTTGCAAAAAGCGGTATCAACCACCATACGCGATAATAACTGCGACTACTGGACAGGCACAGTTTATAGCACCAACCGCAGGGTTTGGGAGCACGACGAAGACTTTAAAAACTACCTGCGCAAAACCCGCACCATGGCTATTGATATGGAAACGGCTACCATTTTTACCTGCGGCTTTCACAACGAGATACCTACCGGCGCCCTGCTACTGGTTAGCGACCAGCCGATGATACCCGAGGGTGTAAAAACGGAAGAAAGCGACAAAAAGGTAACTACCGACTATGTAAACCTGCACCTGAAAGTTGGGGTTGAGGCCCTGGTAATGCTTAAAAACAAAGGGTTGACGGTGAAGCACTTGTTGTTTGACTAGGAAATTATGTTAACATCTGAAACCTGACATCTGACAGTAAGAAACCAACAGATTTTAGTTGTTAGGTGTTAGATTTTACATTGTTATTTAAAAGCGTTCTAAACAAGCCTTGCGTTTTAGTTACGTAAGGCTTTGTTTGGTATATTTGCAGCCGCTTTCACAAACAATTTTTTTATTTATTTATGTCGGCTGAAAGGGCCCTTGAGGGCAATACAAGTGTAATGGTAAAGGTAAAAGAGTTTGCGCGCTTAATGAAACTGCGCCTTGCATCGCTGGTGGTATTTTCGGCCGGTGTTACCTATGTTACCGCTGCCGACACTATCAACTGGAGCATATTACTTTGGGTTTTGGTGGGTGGCCTGTTGGTTACCGGCGCTGCCAATGGCTACAACCAGGTAATAGAACAGGAAACCGATAAGCTAATGGCCCGCACGGCCGACCGCCCGCTACCCATTGGCACATTAACCACGTTTGAAGGATTAGCATTTTGCTCTGTTATAGGTGCCGGTGGTATTGTTTTGCTATGGACACAGGTAAACATGCTGAGCGCTATATTGGGTTTGCTGGCAATTGTGCTGTATGCCCTTGTGTATACCCCAATGAAAAAGGTTAGCCCGCTGGCTGTTTTTGTAGGGGCTTTTCCCGGGGCGTTGCCTACCATGATTGGCTGGGTAGCCGCCGACGGTCACATTACCATTGGCGCATGGACCATGTTTGCGATACAGTTTATCTGGCAGTTTCCCCATTTTTGGTCTATTGCCTGGATACTGCACGATGATTACCAAAAAGCCGGCTTTAAGATGATGCCTACCGAGGGGGGGCGCACCGCAGCCAGCGCAATACAAATGGTTATTTACTCGCTGATACTGGTGCCAATGGGTTTTTTACCTTACTGGTTAAATCTAACAGGGTTAACATCAGCTGTAATAGCGGTGGTTGCTGCCCTGTTATTCACATACCAGGCTTATAAGTTGTTAAAGCACCTGGACATACCGCAGGCTAAGAGGCTTATGTTTGCCTCTATAATTTACCTACCGGTGGTGCAGTTGGCATATATGTTTGATAAAATTTGATAAGTATGCAAGACATGGTTTTTGAATCGAAAAATGGTGGAGATATTGAACTTTTGCAACGCAGGCGTGCAAAGGTTACCATGATGTATGTTGGCATTATATCAATAATAATGCTTTTTGCCGGTTTTACATCAGGCTACATATTGCGTATGGGCCAGGCTGGCTGGGAGGCTATAGACCTTCCACCGGCATTTACCACCAGCACAATATTTATAGTACTAAGCAGCTTTACCATGTTTTGGGCGCAAGTGGCAGTAAAAAAGAACCAAAACGGAGCGGTAATGCTTGGGCTGGTGCTTACCCTGCTGCTGGGTATTGGCTTTGCCATAAACCAATACATAGGTTTTCAGCAGCTGTTTGCCCAGGGCAACTCATTTGTTAGCCGCAACACGGCCAGCTCTTGGATGAACCTACTGCCGTTTATGCACCTTTTGCATTTGGCGGGTGGCCTATTATCGCTTTTAGTGGTAATTTTTAGGGCGCGAAAGGGTGCCTATACCGCCGAAAACTACCTTGGATTGCGCTTAAGTGCCATATATTGGCATTTTTTAGATATTTTATGGGTATATCTTTTCGTGTTTTTGTATTTAATTCGTTAAAATTGCACCGCGAAATTTTTGAACAACACAAACTGTTAATAATAGATTAATCAAAAGATGTCAGCACACACTGCCGAAGTAAGCACAGAAAAACCGTCGTGGTTTGGTGGAACGTCGCCCTACAATGTTAGCTATGGTAAGCTAATGATGTGGTTCTTCCTAGTATCAGACGCTTTCTCATTTTCAGGCCTATTAATTGCCTATGGTTTTCATCGTTTTAACCATGTAACCGAATGGGCAGTGCCTGATAACGTATTTAACAGCTTTCCGTTTTTAGAAGGCAACAATTACCCAATGGCCTATGTGGGCTTAATGACGTTTATCCTTATCATGTCGTCGGTAACGATGGTACTGGCAGTAGAGGCCGGCCACCGCAACGACAAGAAAGACGTTATAAAATGGATGCTATGGACCATTATAGGTGGCTTTACCTTTTTAGGCTCTCAGGCATACGAGTGGTATCACTTTATACACGGTACCGAAGCTGGTGGAATTGTTGACGGCGTACTATACCATGGCGCTAACCTTGAGCATAACCAATATGGCCACAAGCTGTTTGGGTCGTTCTTCTTCTTTATTACAGGATTTCACGGTTTCCACGTATTTAGCGGGGTTGTCATCAACATTATTATCTTCGTAAACGTATTAGCAGGCACTTACGAGCGCCGCGGCCACTACGAGATGGTTGAGAAAGTAGGCCTTTACTGGCACTTTGTAGATTTGGTTTGGGTATTTGTATTCACCTTCTTCTACCTGTTATAATTTAAGTTTAAAGCGAAAATAAATCAGCATAAAAAAATTGACTATGGCCCAGCACCAACACCAACCCGGCGTTATACCAAAACCACAAACTAAATGGATTTGGCAAGTATTCTGGCTTTTGCTTATTGTAACACTTATTGAGGTAGGTTTAGCCCACCCTGATGTGCGCACCTTTTTCTCTCCGCTGTTCTTTAAGCTGTTTATTATATCATTTACATTGCTTAAGGCGGGCTTTATTGTGGCGGCGTATATGCACTTAAAAGATGAGGTTAAAAACCTTATCCTATCTGTTGCATTGCCTTTTGTACTTATTATATACCTAATAGTACTTATATTGATAGAAGGCAACTACGTAACACTACACCGTACTATTATTGAGCAACTATTGGTTCAATAACTATAACCGTGAAAACGAAATAATACAAAATCCCGGTTTTGAACAAAATCGGGATTTTTTTATTTATTCGGTTGCACCTGTGCATAAGGGTGCATTGTAAAAGTAAGTAAATGAAAAAGTTTATAATCCCACTGGCGGCCCTTACTATCTTATTAATACCCTCTATTCTATATTTGGGCATTACTACTGGCAAGCACAATTTTGGTAACCTGCCCTACTACGGGCCAAAACAAGCCCACGACACAACCGATACTAAGGGCAACCCTAAAAAAGATACGTTATACCATAAGGTAGCGGCATTTGCCTATACAAACCAGGATAACAAACCATTTGGCAGCCAAAATCTTGATGGTAAGGTATATATAGCCAACTTTATAGCCACTACCAATACCGACACTACCAAGAAGATGAGTGTGTTGATGCAAGAGGTGCAAAAGAAAATAAAGGGCGACTACCGGATAAAAACGGAGGATTTCAGGATGGTATCATTTACAGTAGACCCAACAGCAGACAGCATACCTGCATTGAAAACCTACAGCAAGCGCCTACAGGCCGACAGCACCATGTGGAACTTTTTGAGCGGCAACACTGCCGAGGTAAACGCCCTTGCACGCAAAGGGTACCTGCTGAATGTGGACTCTACAGCATCAGCCTTTGTTACAGGTAAGTTTATACTGGTAGATAAAAACCGCCATGTGCGCGGTATATACAATGGCACTAATATTGAAACCGTTAACAAAATGGTGGAGGATATTAAGGTGCTGTTTGCCAACTACAGGCTGGCTAAAAAGGGCAGCGGCAACGAAAGCCCTAAACTGGAACAACGCAGGGAAAAGAAATAACCAATGGCAACACCGGTGTGGGTAGAACGGCTTAAGAAACGTTGGGGGCTAACCTCTAACTGGGACTTTGCTGTTATTTTTTGCGTATTTGCCTTTACCGGAACATTTACAGCATTTAGTAAACGCTATTTTTTTGAGTGGGCAGGCCTTGATAAAGAACCAATGTGGTTGTATATATTATGCTACATAAGCTATATGCTTATTGCCTACCAGATAATATTGCTTACCGTTGGCACCTTAGTGGGCAAGCCCCGTTTTTTCTGGGGCTTTGTAAAGCGCTTTATAGGCTGGCTGCTTAAGCCTTTTGGAGTAAAATTGTAGTAACCTCGCCCCTAAACCTCCCAAAAGGAGAGAAGAGATTTTAAAAAACTACATCGGTGTATTGCTCAGGTGCTTTTTCAAACACTGTTTTGGCAAAGTGGCAGGCGGGTACAATTTTGTGGTGCTTATCGCGGGCAAAAGCTACGGCAGCAGCTACCAATTGCTTACCCAGGCCTTTGCCGCCATGCTCATCGCCTACTATGGTATGCTCAATAATAAACTTTCTGGGGCCTGCATGCACATAGGTCATAAAGGCAATTTCTTCGCCGTCTTCCAATAT